>DAOWEB010000155.1 GCA_030638735.1 Spirochaetaceae bacterium | reverse complement strand
TGTTGCAGGAATTATTAGTGAAAGAGACTTACTTATGGTTTGCAGTGATTGTGATCATAATCGAACTGTGAAGGATCAAATGACTCCCAGAAGCAAACTTGTAACTCTGAAAAAAAATGATACTCTTCGAATAGCTATGAAAATTTTTACCGAAAAAAAGATCAGACATCTGCCTGTTCTTGAAGGTGAAAAACTTATTGGTATTATTTCAATTGGAGATGTTGTTAAAGAACTCCTTGAGGTTGTTGAAGAAGAAAATAAATATCTAAAAGAATATGTAATGGGCTAGAATCCCTAAGCGGACTCAATTGACAATAGATTACCAATATACTAAGCTTTATATACTTTTGATCAAGGTGGTATCATCACTTATCAGAGTCCATCCTCCAGTATAATGAGGAAATTTACATTTAGGGAAATATTGATGAGACAAAATAATTTCATACAAAAAAGACTGTTCATTTTCTTTTTAATGGTTTTTTTGATGGTTGCTATAGGAACAATAACTGCAGAAGGTTCCAGGGAGCAAAGTGAGAAACTGGATATTACAGTTGCTGTATTCAAAGGGCCATCCGGAATTGCTGCAGCTAAGCTGCTTGGTGATAACTATCAACCCGGGTTTGGTGTTAATATTGAATACATAGTACTCTCTTCTCCCCTGGAAGCTGTAGCAAAAATGACCAGTGGAGAGGTGGATGCAGTATTTCTACCTGTTAACATGGCTGCCAAACTATATACAAAAGGACCCAGGTTTAAATTAGCTGCCATAAGCGGTCTTGGATCACTATTTATGATATCATCAGATAAATCAATTAATAACTGGATAGATCTAAAAGGGAAAACCATCTACCTGACAGGAAAAGGTGCTACACCAGACTATCTTCTTAGGTACCTGCTTTTGGAAAATGGTCTTGATCCTGAAAATGATGTAAAACTTGATTTTTCAGCCCAGGCCCCACAGATTGCCCAATTGATTATTGCAAAAAGAGCTGAAACAGCATTTATTCCTCAACCCTTTGTTCTTCAGATTGAAACAAAATCGGAAGAAGCAAAAACTGTTCTTAATCCGCAAAAAGAATTGCTGCGAATAAGGGGTGGAGAACAGGAATTTCCCTTTACAGCTTTTGCCATTAGCCCTAAACTATATGAAAACAGACCGGAAGCTGCTGCAGCTTTAACAGAAGCTCTGGAAAAATCCATAAAATGGACTCTAAAAAATCCTGTTGAAGCATCGCTGATAATTGAAAGATTTGGAATTATGAGTGCTTCCATTGCAGAAAAAGCAATACCTGTTTCAGGTATTAAATATATTCCGGCACCCCAGGCACAGGAAAGTGTTGAGGATTTTCTTAATATGATGCTTGATCTGGATCCTGTTTCTGTGGGAGGCAATCTGCCGGATGAAGGATTTTATTTCGGTAAATAAAAAAACAAAGATAGGATTACTTTCTACACTGGGATTATTACTCTTGTGGAAAGTAATTTCTATTAATATAAATGCAGAAATTATTCTGCCCCCACCGGAAGATGTTATTCTTCGCCTCATTGCTATTGCACAAAATAAAAGTTTCTGGCAGGCAGTTGGAAACACAACTGTACGAACTTTTTACGGTTTTATACTCTCTTTTACAGCCGGGTTTATTACCGGAATTGCCTGCGGCAGCAGTTCCGGAATAAGCGCTGCTTTATCTCCAATTATATCTGTTATTAGAACCATTCCGGTAATGTCTGTAATACTTATAGCAATGATCTGGTTTAAAACAGATATGGTACCTGTTTTTGTATGTTTTTTAATGATATTTCCAATAATAACAGCAAACGTATCTCAGGGGATAAGGGAGGTAGATAAATCACTCATTGAAATGGCTTCTGCTTTCAACCTGAGTAAGCGTAATGTTCTGCTTCATATAACCATTCCCTCTACAATACCCTATATTCTGGCAGGAATCAGGGCAGGAATCGGAGTAGCATGGAAATCTGTAATTGCAGCAGAAGTTCTCAGCCAGCCAGTTAAAGCAATTGGGACCGGTATACAATTTTCTCAGATGAACCTGGAAACAGCAGAAGTAATGGCCTGGACTGTTATTGCTATTGTTCTTGCCAAAATTTCTGAATCTGCAGTGGAACTCATAATAAAAAGACGAAAGTGGAGATCATACAAATGAGTCCCCGTGGAATAATACTTAAAGATATTTGCTTTAGTTATTCAAACCAGAATATTTTCAGGGATTTTAATATCAAAATTCCTGCATCAAAGGTTAGTGTAATACTTGGTCCTTCAGGATGCGGAAAATCTACACTACTCAACATTATTCATGGTATTCTTATTCCTGACAGCGGAGTAATTGAAAAGGATAAAAATGATCAACTCAGCTACCTGTTTCAGGAGCCCCGGCTTCTCCCATGGAAAACGGTAAGCCAGAATATTGAATTGATCCTCAAAAATCATTATGAACACAAACAAAGACAGAAAATAACCAGACATTATCTTGAAATTATTGGATTGAACGATTTTGGCGACTACTACCCTTCAGAATTATCGGGGGGGATGCGCCAAAGGGTGGCAATTGCCAGAGCCTTCGCCTATCCTGCAGAAATTATACTTATGGATGAGCCCTTTCAGGCCCTGGATCCCGGGCTAAAACTGAATCTGACAAGATTGTTCTCCTCTCTTTGGACAGAAGACCACCGTACGTCTCTTTTTGTAACCCATGACATTACAGAAGCTATTTTTCTGGGCGATGAAATATTTGTACTTTCTGCAAAAAAACCAAGTGCAATAGTTGAACATATTATCAACCCTGTACCCCGGGGAAAGAGACATCCGGAAGCTCCTGAATCTCTTAAAATTGAAGCCAGACTCTATGGTTTATTAACAAGTGATTAAAAAGCATCATCCGCCATCAGGTTATACCTCATATCAGTCCCCTATGAGAATACTTATTCTCGTTACACCTTAATAATTACTTTAAGGGGAACAGTTTTTCCCAATTAACAGATATTAATGCAACAATTTTTACAGTTTATTAACAACATCATATTTAATCATAGTGACAAAGCTATAGAAACTAAACAGACACGATAATTACATTAGCCTCTACAACAGCAGTGAAATCTGGATCGGCGGTCTCGGAGACAAGGAAAAGGCAGTAGAATTCACACCCTTTCGGAAAATAATTTTCACATAGCTGCGAAAAACGGATCCAGGAGATAACCGGTGGCATTAAGGCTAAAAATGCTGTTGATTCCGGTCTGGACTACATTAATAGTCTGTTTGAACGGAAAAAGTTCTTTATTTCATAAGAATGTTCCGTGGTTCTCTCTGAAATATGGGACTACTCCAGAGATGAAGATGATAAGATTATAAAGATAAATGATCACTATATGGATGCAGTTAGATATGCAATATTTTCTCCGGCTCATCAGGGAGTAATCATCGGGTAGAAATTCAATTACTCAAAAAACCATTTAGCAAAAGTGCGAAAGTAATAGGAAATAATATTCTGGTAATAAAACAGATTTGTGATACAATTCTGTTCTATAAGAATCAGTTATTTTACAGGAGTTATATTTGTGAATGGATTGAACAAAAAAATCAGAATTTTGTATCAGAGTCTTATCTTTCTGGGAACTCTTCTATTGTTATTTACATTTTCCGGTTGTAATCCGGATGGAAGCCAAAAGATCTATGGCACAATAAGCTATAACATGAATCAATCTCCCAGTGCCTGCTATGTCATATTAGATGATGACACAGATCCTGATAACGGATATGTACTAAGAACAATTATTGATTTAACTGCAGCAGCAACATCTGTAGCATATGAAATCGATACAACAGATGTTAGTTCAGGAACATATTATCTAGAAGCTGCATGGGATTTCGGAGATGGTAACATGGATCCTGATAATGATAGCGTATGGGAGGCAAAGGCCTGGTATGGAGGTGTGAGTACTAATCCTCCAGCTGGAGCTAATATTACTAATTTGAATCAGGTATATAATATTGCACTGGCTGGCTTGGAGTAAAGCATAAATCATGAGATTTTGCTGATACATTTTCAGAAATATTATATATAGAAAAATGTCTTATTATAGATAAGGAGTACTGTGTTTGGGATCAAAAGATGTTGTAAAAAATATTATTACTTTTGGTGCAAATTCAAGAATCTAGAAAAGTAAGGTAAAGTTTGAATCCATACATGAAGAATTAATAGCACTTAATACAGAAATGGAGATTCGAAAACAAGAAGTAAATGAATCACTTCTTGAATTAGTAGATAAAAGGGAAAAAGCTTCTGTAACTTTAAAAGAGATAAAGAAAATTACAGATAAAATTAAGGGTAAAGAACGGGAATTTATAATAAGTTACATAAGGAATGAAAAAATAGATTTGGACTTTGGTTATATATCTGAAGTATTGGAATTAACTGATATGGCAAAATCAGTAAGCTCAGGAACCAGTGCCGGACTTAGTGCAGGGGTACTAACTTCAAGTGCAGTTCCTTTATTAGTCGGTCAGCTTGCAACTGCATCAACAGGTACAGCAATAGGTTCTTTATCTGGAGCTGCAGCAACTAATGCGACTTTAGCTTGGCTTGGTGGAGGTTCAATAGCCTCTGGTGGAGGAGGCATAGCTGCAGGTTCAATTGTTCTTGGTGGATTAACTTTTGGTATAGGATTAATTTCTGCAGCTGCAATTACATCGGTTGTAAGCCATGTTTCTGCAAATAAAGAGATTAAAAAAATTAAGGAAAAAGAAATTGAAGCAATAAAAGTTATAGATGATATCAAGAAAAATCTATTATCTTTTAATCTAATAGAAAAAAGATGTTATGAAATTGGTATTTCAATAGAAAAAGCACAGGAAGTTTTTACTACAGAATTGAAAAAAACATATAAGGAAATTTATCCTTATAAATTTATATCAAAAATGATAAAGCAAACAAACAAAATATTCCGCAACAACTATTTTTCTAAAAAAGATATAAAGCAAATAGCCCACCTTGGAGAAATAGGAAGAGACCTTGCTAAGCTTTTAGAAACAAACGTAATAGAAATTAAATAAAAAACTGGAGAGTATCTTGAAAAAAACATTTCTTAAAAAATCAGCCAAAAAAATAAATATGAAAGATGCAATGGGTAAACTGGATGCAGTATCAAAATACATTCCATCTGCAGAATTAGTAGCAACTTATAATAATCTTTTAGATGTATATAAACAGGATAATATTATTAAAAAAGATATAGCCGGCATTGAAGCAAAAAAAGAATTGTTAATAAAAGATATGACTTTAAAATATGACTTGTATCATAAAGTTTTCGATAAAGTATTTGACGAAAGAGGTATGGCTATAGAAAAATCTTTTGATATTATTGATAAAGGCCTGGAAGATAATGATAAGGAAATGATTTCCATGGGTTTAAAATCTTTAAGTACTGTTGTTGCTTCAAGCCCCTTTGGTAATTTATCGGAACTATCGGGGCTGCTTGAGGGATCTGAAATAATTGAAATTTAAATAAATTTACTACAAAGGATAATAAAATGGGAAATAGTACAATTTGTGGGATAGATTTAAATGCTTACTTTGTAAAATCAAATGCTAAAACTTTCACTATTGAGGGTAACAATCATTTAGTATGCCTCTTGTGCCAAAAAAAACATGGCTCTGAATCAGATATAAAAGAAATGCTAATAGAGAAATATGCTGAGTCAGTAGAGCAAAGAGAGATTAACGAAAAAAAAGAGAAAATATTTGAGAATTTCATTCTTTCTACTACACCCAATATAGAGGGTAAATCAATAGAGAGTTATCTGGGAATAGTTGGATCACAAACAATGGAAGGTATAAATATATTTAAGGATATATTTAGTGGAGTTAGAAATATTGTTGGAGGAAGATCAACAGCACTCCAGGAAGCAATGAAAAAAATGAGAGTAACTGCATTGAATGAGATAAAAGAGGAAGCCTTTAATCTTGGTTCTAATGCAGTAGTTGGAATAAAGATTGACTTTGATGAATATTCTGAGGGAATGATAATGCTATCAGTTTCTGGTACTGCAGTTAAAGTAAAATAATATAGCTGGATCCAGATAAATCATCAAAATATAGATAATTTAAAACAAATAACATCCCCCCGGCCGGCAGAAAAAAATTATTAGGAAAGCAACACCAGTAAAATAACCTGATAGCCGATAAAAGCTACCAGGTTGAAGAAAAGTAACTAACCGCCGTAAGTATCGACACAAGAATCTGAAGCCACCAACTGAGCCCTTGACCCATAAGAAGCCAACGGACAAACCGAACACCTTTGGTCTTTGCAAGCTGCACAAATAACTGAATGATTTAGCTTAGGAACCAAAGCCAGGCATGATTAAGAGCCTTTACATGGGTAGATAAGGCTGTATAATGTAAAAAGTGCGGAAGCAGGGAAACTGTAAAGAATTTTTTACAGGTACAACCAAAAAAAATAACCTTCAGAAAAACATTTACAATAAAATACAGCAGAAAAAAATTGCCTTGTTTTCTAACATAAACGGAAGTAGAATAACGATATAATTATTGATTTAATATGTTATGTTCATTGGAGCACACCAAATTCAGTGTTATAGGTAAATTGTAAATTGATAATAAATGATATTTACATTTAACCGGAAGTAAATAATTATTGAGGAAGACATTATGAAAAATAGAATGTTTTTACTTTTACTATTTATATTCTTTAATGCTCTCATTCATTCAGAGGGCTTTTTTTATATTGATGATACAAATGTACGAATTAGAGAGTTCCCCAATACAGAATCCAGGATAATGGGTTTATTAAATCAAGGTGATAAAGTTGAAATATTAAAAAGCAATAGTTTTATGAATACTGTAAGTGTATATAGAGGTATTTGGTGTAAAATTAAATCAAATAACAAAATTGGCTGGATACTGAATAATTTTATTGAATACAACTTAGGGTTCGATAATACAACAATGATATTTGAAATAGGAAAAGTAGAAAATAAAAATGGTTTTCAAGGACATCTCTTATGTTACATAGAAAATGGTAGAATAGTCGGCAGAAATGAAGAAAGCTCTTTTTATGAGAAAAAACAATATTTTTCAGATAGTCTTAATAAATGCTATTTATTAACTAATGAGAACAAAAAGATTGATTTAACTTTACAAAGAATTAATGGTAACTATTTTGAAACAATCGAAAAAGTAAATTGTAATGGAGGGCTATTAATATTAGGAGATCCTTTAGATAGCGCAAAAATTATATATGTAAATGAAAGATCTGATAAAGAAAAAGTATCAAATATCTCAAGAGTTTATTATCACTCTAAATTATCTACCTTATTGTATGATAAAACTGAAGAGATGGTAGATTATAATGAAATTTTCTTAAAACAGCGGTTTTATAAGGAAGATTCAATAGTGTATCAAGGTAGAGAATATGTCTTTTTTGCTTTTTTAAAACAGTTTCCGTATAACAATAAAAATGAAGCTTTCAATTATAGGAGTTTTGCTATAATCGAGAATGGTATTGTTTATCCAAGTTTCGAGGAAATAACATTTGATAGTCATTATAATCCCGATAAAAGTTCTAGTGGTGGGATTTGGATTGATTTGGTAACTGATATTAATAATGAGGGTTATCCTGAAATATTTGCTAAATTACCGGGGTATGAAGGCTATAATAGTTTCGTATTTTTAGGAGACAAAAGATATCTCCATGAAGTATTTCTTGAAAGCTATTGAAAATAGAATATAACAAAAAAAATATTATATATGATAGAAAATGGTGCTCCTGTAACGATTTGATTGAATATGGTATTACGCTGAAACAGACAGTAAGGCTTTCTTCTTGTAGAATTGAGTCTATGAAATAGGAGATATATTCTTGCTGGAGACACAGCAATTCAGCTTAATGTTATTGGCGATAAAAAATTTATAATATAAAAATAATTTTTCAAATTATCACTAACAGGTAGGGTAAACCCTACCTTTGCAAGTGCCCGTTTGACCTTAAGCTTTAAGTATGAGGCAGATGGGGCTTGGAAAAGCCTTTTTAAAAATTAAAGAACTTATCTCCTTTCAACAATTCATGGGGATGGATGATCCTTTTTCTGATGGTGAGACAGAAAGGATATCCGACCCCTACCGTTCCCATTCTTTAGTAAATAGTGCAGTAAGCACATTGATGAGAAAAATCGGAAGAGCCTCTTTCCGGATTACCAGGGATGGTGAGTTTGTTACTTCCGGGCCGGTGTTTGATCTTTTCCGGGATGTTAATCCTGTTATGAACCGGTTTGATCTGTGAAAGGTTACTTCTGCCTGGTGGTTCCACGTTTTAATTTTGGGGAAGAGGCATTCTGGTTCTTTGGTGACTTATATAAAGCCGGGATTCCTGAGGAAATATTTATTCTTAATCCCCCGCCAAAAATAAATAGATGCGTGCCTGGGCTGAAAATGGTGTGGTTCGAAGGTGGTTCTACTCTACAGATAAGGGCGAAGTTCCTATTCTTCCCTGGTCGTGCGCTTCGCTTACTGCTCGGGTATGCATCCTTCCTGATGAGATTATCCATTTTAAGGAATGGAACCCCTGGAATGAGTTACGAGAAGTTACCCCTTTCATTTCACTATCCCAGGAGATTGAGCAGGACCAGCGGGCGAACTCTGCTACTACAAAGCTGCTGCGAATGACGGCCACCTGCAGAAAGAAATAGAACTACACCAGTACCTGGTAAAAGAAATAATAAAACTATACTGCGACACCACAAGAACATACACAGAAACAAAACGGGTAGACCCGGAATACTTCAGCTGCAACATACCGGCGATTGAAGGGAAACAAAGTACTATTCATTGTCTGTAGTTTAAAGGATTCTGTCTAATAGTTTATTAAAATTAATGATCATAGTTTCATCAACAAAAAATCTTAGAGGGATTATAATTGCAGTGTACTTTGATATGAATAAATAGTATGCATGCTTAGTTTTTTTAACTTTGAAAATATCATTCCAGGTGATTTTGTTTTCACCTATTTGGGATTTAGTTATGATGCCCTCTTCAGATATTATGTATTTATTTTCATATTTTATTATATTATTGGTGGAGATTTCCTTTTTAGCAATTAAATAAAGTGATATTAAGTTGATGATAAAATAAATGATTGATCCTGCCAAACATGCTGAAATGGGAATAATAACCATGGATACTGATAATTCATTATTATTCTTAATTGTTAAGAAAAAGAACACACCGAGTAAAGAAATGTTAAAACTTAGAATAGTCCAAATGCGAGTAATAATAGTTGTATAGAAAAAAAACAAATAATAATCTTTTATGTTCAATAAGGTTGTTAAGTTAATATTGCTCATTTTGCTTCCTTTAAATGACGCACTACAATTATACGAATTTCACAATAAAATAATAATACACCTTTACCTATAAACTTCAATCATAAAATTTGCCAGGTAGGGTAAACCCCACCCCAATCAACCCCCAAACACCCGTAGACTACAACTATAACCAATAAACGGGGAGAATGATAAAAAAAATAATGGAGAATAATTTAAAGACTGGATTTAACTCTTTTTTATCATTCAGCGACAGAGACTTTCTTAAGGCTGGTTAAAATCAGACTTGCCTGGTAGCCAATGAAACCTTAAGAAAGTGCTCGAAAGCGTTAAAAGGAAAAATAAATGATAATCCACATAACCATTAAAGGCCAAGAAATCAAACTAACCAGAAAAGAATACCTCCGCAGATTCGCAGGCAACAAACAGAACAACCCCTACAACGATAAAATGCTACGCAGCAGCCACAACGAACACAACCCCCGGAACTATAACAAATGACAAACTTCGGCCTGATAACCTGGGAATACTGCAAGACAACCCTCGAAATGGACGACAGAGACAAAGAACTAACAGAACTCCTGCTATTCTCCGCATCTGCAGAAATAGAAATATACACAGACAGAAATCTGTTTGAAAAACTGGATAGACAAGCATAGATCAGGAATTTTAATATTGACACCAATCCGGATTGAAACTATATTTTACTTAGCATACCTGCCAGGCCTCTGCGGAAGCTTGCTCAAATTTGGTGGGTTTTTCTATTTTCAACTATGAAGTAGAACCTTTAATTTTATTTAAAATTTCTAAAGCTCCAATATCCATTTTCGAAAAAGCAAACCATTTTTTGCCTAGATCTTTCAGAGAGGCACCAAAATGATAGACCTCTGTTTGATCAATAATTAAAAAGCGATCATGAGCCTTAGAAAACTCTTTTACAGTTACTGGTGGATACTGGGAATTATATTTCTTCAGATCCTGCTTCAATATTTTTGTAAAGTTCCTGGTGTAAATGCTCACAGTTACATTTTTGTTTCGTTTGACAAAAAGCTGTAAAACACTTTCATCAATATAATTATCAATAAGCACTATAGATTTTGTTGCAGATTTTATTAAATCTGCAACAAAAACATATGCATCAAATATCTGACCGTCATAAAAAATACCTTGCCTTGGTTTAATCCTTTTATCTTCAAGAGCGTCAAATATATTTTCAAAATTTTTATCCGATACAATTTGCTTCTGTTCGACCTTATCCAAACGCTGAAAAATACCGGCATTTGTTGTCATAAATCTTTTCATTTCAACAAAAGCCTGCATAATTTGAATGCTTATTGATATTGCTGTTTTGCTACGAAGAACGGCAGAAAGCATTGCAACCCCTTGTTCGGTAAAAGCATATGGATTAACAGATGAATATTTTAACTTCTCAAACCGGTCGCAGTTTGCGACCAGTTCATTTTTCTCGCTATCAATAAGCTGGAATCTGAAAATTTTAGGAAAACGATCAATATTTCTTTTAACTTGTTCGTTCAGACGTTTTGTAGGTATTTCATAAAAATCAGCCAGATCCCGGTCTATTATTACTTGCATGCCACGTATTGTAAATATTCGATTCTTAACATTATCATTTATGGACAATTCTTTACTTTTACTCATATTAACTTTCCTTTTTTAATCTTTAAAAAACCAATGTATTTAATACTTTTCATATTTTAACAGTTTCAATAATTATAATACATTAAATATATAAGAGATCAAACTAACCAGAAAAGAATACCTCCGCCGATACGCCGGCAACAAACAGAACAACCCCCACAACGACAAATGCTCGACAGCAGATACAACGGAAATAACACCAGGAACTACAAAAAATGACGAACTTCGGCCTGATAACCCGGGACTACTGCAAAAGCCACCTTGAAATGAACGCCAAATAGAAAAGCAGAGACAAAGAACTAACAGAACTCCTAATATTCTCCGCCTCTGCAAAAGCATACTCAAATTTGGTGGTTTTTTCTATTTAAAACTAAGAAGCAGGCTCCTCCTGAATCAGAAACCGCCACAAAGGAATAACTTCAATGGTCCGGGTATTATCTTCAATACTAAATTCTTCATGCCTGGTAACAAGAAGAGCATGGGAAAGGTCAAGCTCCTTCATTGCTTCGGACAAGGCTCTAATTTCCCTATTTCGGGTATTCGCATTTAACAGAGATTCAGTTACCTGGATTAGAATACGTACAGTCTTAACGGCACAGAGGCATCATATTTTTTGATGGAAAAAATATTACGAGCTTTAAGATATTCACAAAAAGAGAAGGGAAAAATCTCCCAGGATAACGACCTCCCCCGCATTTGTGTGGCAATCTCTTTGGAAAGCATTTTTGATGATGAACCGGTAATATATATACGGCAATTCTCCTGAGCCATAAGTCTGCTGACGAAGGGTTCCCAGCCATGAATTTCCTGTATTTCATCAAAGAAAAAGTAAACAGTACTTTTTTTCCTTTTTTCTGGATAAAGGGTATAGTAGGCATCGATTATCATCCCCAGTTTTTCAGCCTGAAGAGAAAGCAGCCTTTCATCAAAGAAGCTTAAATAGCAAACTTTTTATGATGTGGTAATATATTTTGCCACTTTGAAGTAAAAAGTTAAACTATTCAGAAAAAAACAGAAGGTTACACCGCATAAAGGATAGAAGAGGAAATCCCGGACCGTGAATGTATGCCGCTGTAGAGACGTAGCATGCTACGTCTGTACCCAGAAAATCGAATTGTGGTCCAGTTAATAATGATCGGACGGAATTGGAACGGATAGCCTGACCCCATGTAGGGGCGCAATTTATTGCGTCCATACTTGGGGATATGCCCGGATAAATCATTTGCAAAGAAATAATAACAAGCAAAACTGTACGATTTATTAATAAGCAAACCCAGTCAATTCTTTTATATCCAAAACAAGAAATTTTATTTATACATCAATATTATTTTTGCTTATTTTATAATTTTATTGTGACAAATAGTTGATTTTTATACTTATTTTGACTAATATTCAGGATATTATCAATGTATAAGCATTACATTGATGAAGTTAATATAAAATCAAAAGGAACCTAATGGGAAAATGATAAAAAGGGAATATATAATCATTAAAGATAGTATTCAATTCCATTTTATCATTAGATAGGAGAATTTATGTCTGTAGTAGAGGCTTCCAAAATTGAGTTTTCAAATGAACTCATCTCGTTTATCGAAAAATGGAAAAACAAACAAGGTAATCTTGTTATGGTACTTCACAAAGTTCAGGGAGAATTTGGTTATATTCCCAGAAACGCTGCAATAAAAGTATCACATATGCTGGATACACCACTTGCAAAAATATATGGAGTTATTACCTTCTATAATTTTTTCAAACTTGAGAAACCAGGGGAACATAATATCCAGGTTTGTACAGGTACTGCCTGTTATTTAAAAGGCGGAATGGATCTAATAGATGAACTTGAAATACTGCTTGGTATTGGTGTCAATACTGTAACTGATGACGGGCAATTTTCAATCGAAAGTGTTCGTTGTATTGGCTGCTGTGGACTTGCACCGGTTATTCTTATTGATGGAGAAGTTTTTGGAAAGCTGGAAAAGGATCAACTCCCTGAAATAATAGCAAAGTTCAGAGACAAATAGAAGAAAAGTGCTCGTAAGCGTATTACAGGAGAATTATAATGGCAACAAAAACACCGGAAGATCTTAGAACAATAAGAGAAGATCATAAAGCCAGACTGGTATTGGAAAATAAAGAAGAAAAAAATATACAAATAATTGTTGGAAAGGGGACATGCGGTATAGCTGCAGGAGCTGATAAAACCTTTGAGACAATTCTTAAAGAAATAGAAGAAAGAGATATTAATAATATAACTGTACGGCATGCCGGATGTATGGGGCTCTGTTATGCAGAACCAACAATTAAGGTAATAATTCCAGGGCAGCCCGAGACACTCTATGGAAACGTTGATTCGGAAGCAGCAAGAAAAATTATAGAAAGACATGTAATTTACGGCAGACAAGTAGAAAGTCATATGTTTGATAAACCTGCTGTAGATATACTTAAAGAAGAAAAAGATGACAACTTTGATTATAAACAGTACAGAATTGTTTTAAGAAACTGTGGTGTTATTGATCCTGAAAAGATTGATGAATACATTGTTCGTGATGGATATGCTGCATTGGAAAAAGTTCTTTTTGAAATGTCCCCGGATGATGTTATTAACGAAATGAAGATATCAGGTCTTAGGGGTCGTGGTGGTGCGGGTTTTCCAACATGGATGAAATGGAGTTTTTCCAAATCTGTAAAAAATGATAAAAAATATATTATTTGTAATGCAGACGAAGGGGACCCAGGGGCCTATATGGATAGAAGTACCCTTGAAGGTGACCCCCATTCAGTACTTGAAGCAATGGCAATTGCAGGATACGCCATTGGTGCAAATGAAGGAATTATATACATAAGAGCAGAGTACCCTCTGGCTATTAAGAAACTTGAAATTGCTATTGAACAGGCTAGAGATTACGGCCTTTTTGGCAGTAATATTATGGGAAGTAAATTTAATTTTGACTTTGAGATTCGACTTGGTGCAGGAGCCTTTGTTTGTGGAGAAGAGACTGCACTAATAAAATCAATTGAAGGTGATCGGGGAATGCCGATCCCAAAACCCCCCTTTCCTGCCATAGAAGGCTTATGGGGCAGGCCAACAATTATAAATAATGTTGAAACCCTGGCAAACATCCCTGTAATTATAAATAAAGGGGGAGCATGGTTTGCAAAGCTCGGCACTGCTAAATCAAAGGGTACTAAAGTTTTTGCCCTCACTGGAAAAATTAAAAACTCAGGTCTTATCGAAGTACCAATGGGTACTACACTTCGTGAAATTGTATTTGATATTGGTGGAGGAATATCTGATGGAAAGGCTTTTAAAGCAGTTCAGACAGGCGGTCCCTCAGGTGGTGTGTTAACTGAAGATTTTCTCGATACCCCAATAGATTTTGACAGTCTGGTAGCTGTTGGTTCCATGATGGGTTCCGGTGGAATGATAGTCATGGATGAAGATGACTGTATGGTGGATATAGCAAAATTTTACCTTGAATTTTGTGTGGAAGAGTCTTGTGGTAAATGTGCTCCATGCAGAATTGGAACAAAAAAGATATATGAACTTCTGGACAAGATCTCCATTGGTAATGGCGACCTTGAGGATCTTCAAAAAATTAATGATATGGGAGAGGCTATGAAAAAAGCTTCCCTCTGCGGACTGGGACAAACAGCCCCTAACCCTGTTCTTTCTGTTATAAAAGCCTTTGAAGAAGAGGTTCTTGAGCATATCAATGATAAAAAATGCCGTGCTGGAAAATGTAAAGATCTTGTTACCTATACAATAGATGAGGAAAAATGTATTGGATGTACAGTTTGTGCGAGAAAATGTCCCGTCAACTGTATCGAGGGAGAAAGAAAAATGGTTCATATAATTGACCAAAGCCATTGTATTAAATGTGGTGCTTGTTTTGAAGTCTGTAAATTCGATGCAGTTATTGTATCTTAGGCACTTTAAGGAGAATTAACGGTGAAAACTATAGAAATAAAAATCAATGGTAAATCCATTCAGGTTGAAAAAGGGACTACGATTCTAAAAGCTGCATTGATAGACGATGTAAAAATTCCAACACTCTGTTTTCATGATGATCTTGATCCATGGGCTGCATGCGGAATTTGTGTCTGTAAAATTGAGGGATCCCCCAAAATGGTCAGAGCCTGTTCAACAGAAGCTCTGGAGGGTCAAAATTACATAACCCACGATCCGGAACTTATGGATATAAGACGAACAGTTCTGGAAATGACAATTGCCAATCATCCAATGGAATGTTTAACCTGCGGAAGAAACACAACTTGCGAACTTCAGGATCTGGCAGCAGATTTTGGTATTAGAGATATACCTTATCATGAAGATGTCACTGAGCTTGATAGAGATGAATCTACCCCTTCTATTATTCTTGACCCCAGAAAATGTGTTAATTGCGGGCGATGTACAATTGTTTGTCAGAACCTTCAAAATGTTTGGGCTTTGGAATTTCTTGAAAGAGGTCATGAAACAAGAATGGCTCCTGCAGGTGGAATTCTCCTAAATGAAAGCCCTTGTATAAAGTGTGGGCAGTGCTCTGCCCATTGCCCTGTTGGCGCTATCTATGAAAAAGATGAAACCAGAGAATTTTTAAATGCAGTAAGGGATACGTCCAAACATGTTTCTGTTCAGATTGCTCCTGCTGTTCGTGTTGCTCTTGGAGAATCATTCGGTATGGAACCAGGTTCAATTGTTACAGGTAAAATTTATGCAGCCTTAAGAAAACTTGGAGCAGATTCTGTATTTGATACAAACTTTGCCGCAGACCTTACAATTATGGAAGAAGGATCTGAACTTGTTGACAGAATTAAAAACGGTGGACTTCTTCCACAGATAACTTCCTGCTGTCCTGCATGGACAGATTATATGGAAAAATATGCAAATGATATGATTCCCCATTTTTCCACTGCGAAGTCTCCAATGATGATGCAGGGGGTAATGAGTAAAACTTACTATGCAGATAAAATAAATGTTGCCCCTAAAGATATGTATACCGTTGCCATAATGCCTTGTACAGCTAAAAAGTATGAAATAACAAGAGATGATAATATGTGGGCGTCTGGTGAACAGGATATGGATCTTGTATTAACAACAAGAGAGTTTGCAAGACTTATAAAGTCCTCCGGAATTGATTTTGACAGTCTTGAGGATGAAAAAGCTGACAGTCCAATTGGAGACTATTCAGGTGCAGGTACTATATTTGGTGTAACCGGTGGAGTTATGGAAGCAGCTGTGAGGACTGCTTATAAACTGGTGACTGATAAAGAACTTAAAGATGTTAATATACATGCAGTGCGGGGCATGGATGGTGTAAGAAAGGGTTCTGTGGATTTTGATGGTACTGAGATAAAAGTAGCTGTTGCCCATGGAATGGTTCATGTAGAGGAAATACTAAATGAAGTTCGTGAAGCAAGAGAAAAAGGTGATGAACCACCATATCACTTTATAGAAGTTATGGCCTGCAGAGGCGGATGTATTGCAGGTGGTGGTCAGCCTTATGGAACTACAGATGAAATAAGAGAAAAGAGAATTGCCGGTATTTATACAGATGACGAAAAATCTGTTGTTAGAAAATCTCATGAAAATCCTGAAATTATTCAGATTTATAAAGATTTTCTTGAAAAGCCTATGAGCCATAAAGCACATGAACTTCTCCATACGACTTATCAGAAAAGACCTCAATATACAAAATAATTTATACATAAAAAAATCCCCTCGTTTTAGCGAGGGGATTTTTTTGCATAACAAAGCTTTTTGCGCTGTATCACATTTTGTATTTAAAAATCAGCTTCTCTCTAATTTAAAGGCCAATGGCTGGCGCAAAATAGCCAAAAACAGTACCAATTCAAAAAACATCACAAAAGCCTGTAACAGCATTGCTTATTATATAACCAATTCTTTTTGTTTATATTCAGTATGCAGCAAATGATGAGATTTTTCTCCCAGGGGTTTCTTAAGAAATTCTTCATAGATTTTAGTAATCTCAGGATTAAGGTGGGATTTTCTTAGTTCTTTCCCTTCATCCTCTTTATATATTGCACCTATTCGAGCCAGCCTAATTGCATCTGTAGTAAACCTTGGCTGCCCACCGCCTCCAATACAACCACCGGGACAAGTCATTATTTCTACAAAATGATATTCAGCTTCCCCTGTTTTAATTTTTTCAACCAGTTTTTTTGCATTCCCTAAACCATGAGCTACAGCAAGTTTTAATTCCACACCTTCAAGAAAAGACCATTCAGGTACAGTCCCTGCTATAACAGCAGAAACTTCTTTTACTCCTTCCAATCCCATTATAGGTTTTACATGAAGATTTTCCATAGGAAGTTCTTTACCTGTAACTATTTCCCAAACAGTTCGGAGAGCTGCTTCCATAACACCACCTATATTGGCAAAGATATCTGCAGCTCCGCTTGATAGTCCCAGAGGTGAATCCATGGTATCATCTTCCAGATTAATAAAATCAATTCCTGCTTCCTGGATCATCCTCCCAAGTTCACGGGTTGTTAATACATAATCCACATCCTGATAACCGCTGTCATTCATTTCCGGCCTTTCTGCTTCGAATTTTTTTGCAGTACAGGGCATGGCAGATACAACAACAATATTGGCAGGATCAATACCCATTCTTTCAGCATAGTAGGTTTTTGCAACAGCACCAAACATCTGCTGAGGAGATTTACATGTAGATAGATTTGGAAGAAAATCAGGATAATAGTACTCTGTAAAATTGACCCAACCAGGAGAACAGCTGCTAAACTGGGGCAGAGCAACTTTTTCTTTATCAACCAGAGCTTTTTTTAATCTGGTAAGCAGTTCAGTCCCCTCTTCAATAATTGTTAAATCTGCAGCAAAGTTCGTATCAAAGACCCCGTCAAATCCCAGCAGTCTTAATGCTGTAACCATTTTTCCTGTTACCAGGGTTCCCGGTTCATAGTCAAAACACTCTCCAAGGGCTGCCCTTATTGCAGGTGCTGTCTGTACAACAACATGTTTATCAGGATTTTCCAAAGCAGCCCATACACCCGCAATATGATCTTTTTCTATAATAGCTCCTACAGGGCAAACTGCAGCACATTGACCACACTGTACACATGCAACAGCTTCCAGTTCTCTTGCAAATGCAGGTGATATCTCTGTTTCATATCCTCTGTATTGAGGAAAAAGAGCACCAACCTGCTGTACCTCATTACATATGGTTATACATCTTCTGCATTTAATACACTTTCCCGAATCCCTAATTAGTGCAGCTGTTGATTCATCCAATGCAGGTTCTTTTTCATCTACAAAAAATCTTTCTCCCCGGATTCCAACCTGATGGGCCAGTTCCCGGAGTTCACAGTCGTCACTACGATCACAAAATTGACAATTACCCTTATGCTCACTTAGCAAAAGCTCAACAATTGTCTTTCTTGCATGTCTTACTTTTTGTGAGTTTGTAGCGATATTCATTCCATTACGAACAGGAGTTGCACATGAAGCCAGTAGATTTGCTGTACCTTCTACCTCTACCAGACAAACCCTGCAGGCACCTAAGGGAATTTTCCCTTCAAGATGACATAAAGTTGGAATATCTATCTCTGCAGATTTGGCAGCCTGCAGTATTGTAATTCCACTTTCAACATTAAGCTTTTTATTGTTTATAGTAATTTCAAGCATGACTAACCTCTTTATCTTTATCTTTAACAGCAACTGTTTTCCCATAATCACATCTTAGACATCGCCTACTCTGACGCTGGGCAACATTTTCACACCAGGCAATTTCCACTTCATCAAAATTATGTTTTCTCTTTTCTATGGGTATTGCTTTTACATCTTCTCTTTTATATTCAACCGGATCAGCTTCCGGATCAAAATCAGTATCAAGCTCCTTTTCTTCTCTCCAAAAGGAGTGATCTGAACCAGTTAACAAAGTATCAATTCCAACAGCAGCTCTTTCTCCTCCTGCAATAGCCTGAACAACTGATGAAGGGCCAATTTCTGCATCCCCACCTGCAAAAACCCCCTCAATAGAAGTCTGTCCGGAAAGAGGATCTACGTTGATAAATGATTTAGAATTAAGTTCAATCTCTGTTGTTCCAAAGATCTTATCAGGATCCATATTTGTACCAATTGCAAGAATTATCTGATCTGTATTAAGGGTAAATGTTTCACTTGTTGCAGATTCAGGTCTTCTTCTTCCTGATTTGTCAAATTCACCAAGCTTCATGGAGTTACATTTAATTCCTTTAACAGTATTGGAAGAATCTTTTATAATCTCAACAGGCTGAGTAAGGCAAAGAAGTTCAACTCCTTCATGAACAGCCTCTTCAACTTCTTCAAGATATGCAGGCATCTCATCTCTGCTTCTTCGATATATAACTGTCACTTTATCTGCACCAAGTCTTAGTGAAGTACGGGCAGCATCTATTGCTGCATTACCTCCACCTATGACTATAACCTGTTTACCAGTTTTAACAGCTCCACGTATGTTGTACTGCTGCAGATAGGGCACTGCCTGAACTACTCCATCAGCATCCTCTCCCGGTAAGCCCATTTTTAATGATTCAGAAGCCCCGACGGCAACAAAAACAGCTGAATATCCATCCGCTTTTAAAGATTCAATTGTAAAATCCTGTCCCAATGACATTTCGGTTATTATGTTAACACCCATATTCTCAATCATACGAATTTCCCTGGCAATAGTTTCCCTTGGAAGTCTGTATGCTGGAATGGTCTGGACCATCATACCTCCCGGTCTGGGTCCGGCTTCATAAACATCCGGTTTATAACCCAGTCTGGCAAGAAAGTAGGCACAGGAAAGACCAGCAGGACCTGCTCCGATAATAGCAATTTTCTTTTTCTCATTTTCAATATTTTCCAGAACTTTTGGAAGCTGAACAGTAATCTCCTGATCAACCATATGCCGTTTTATTGCACGTATGGAAACAGATTCGTCTATAGATGCCCTACGGCATAGATCTTCACATGTATGAAAACAAACCCTGGCACATATAGCAGCAAAGGGGTTTCTTTCTCTATGAAGTTTAAGTGCTTCTGCATATCTTCCCTCACCAACAAGTGATACAAAACCAGGAACATCCACTGCAGCAGGACAGGCACTCTGACATGGAGCCCTGACAAGACCTGCACACACTCCAGCCTCGCAATGTTTATCCCTGATGTGTTGTTCCCATTCCTCACGAAAATGTCTGATAGTTGAAAGAACAGGATTAGGTGCAGTTTGACCCAATCCGCAAAGGGAGGTTATTTTGATTTCTTCACCAAGTTCTATCAGTTTCTCAATATCACCTTCCTGGCCTTCACCATTGGTAATACGGTCTATCATTTCAAGCATTCGCTTGGTACCAACCCTGCATGGAACACATTTTCCACAGGATTCTTCCTGAACAAACTCCAGAAAAAACCTTGCAACATCAACCATACATGTACTGTCGTCCATTACTATAAGTCCACCGGATCCCATAATGGAACCAAGTTCATTTAAGGAAGCATAATCGAGAGGAACATTTAAATGCTGTTTAGGAATACAACCTCCGGAGGGTCCTCCCATCTGAGCTGCTTTAAAGTTTTTACCATCCTTAATTCCACCACCGATGTCATAGATAACTTCGCTTAAGGGTGTACCTATGGGCACTTCCACAAGACCGGATTTTTCTATTGCCCCTGCAAGTGCAAAAACCTTTGTTCCTTTACTTTCTTCAGTTCCAACGGCAGCATACCACCTTGCACCATTAAGAAAAATTGCAGGGATATTAGCATATGTTTCTACATTATTAAGAAGGGTGGGTTTTCCCCATAAACCATTTTGAGCCGGAAAAGGAGGTCTTGGTCTGGGTTCTCCCCGCTTACCCTCTATTGAATGAATAAGTGCTGTTTCCTCACCGCATACAAATGCTCCTGATCCCATTTTAATATCCAGATCAAATGAAAAATCAGATCCAAGAATATTCTTTCCCAATAATCCATACTCTCTTGCCTGATCCAGTGCCGCTGCAAGGCGGGATATTGCAAGAGGATATTCTGCTCTTACATAAACATAACCTTTGTCTGCACCTACGGCATATGCTGCAATAGCCATCCCTTCTATAATGCTGTGGGGATCTCCTTCAAGTACACTTCTGTCCATAAATGCGCCAGGGTCACCTTCATCTGCATTACACAATGCATATTTCTGTCCGCCTCCAGCTTCCTTTGTAAAATTCCACTTCATCCATGTGGGAAAACCTGCTCCTCCACGACCTCTAAGACCGGATTTTTTTACTTCCTCAATTACTTCGTCATTTGACATATTTTCAAGAATTTCTGCCAGAGACTGATATCCATTATAGGCAATATACTCCTCTATTTTTAGGGGGTTTATTTTTCCACAGTTTCGAAGGACTATTTTTTTTTGTAAATTAAAAAAATCTACATCTTCTATTTTAGCCTGTTTTGTCCCTGCAGCTCTGTTCTGAAATGCAAAATCTTCAATTATATTACCATCTATTATATGTTCTTTAATAATTCTTGAAGCATCCTGGGCTCTCAAACTTTCATAGACTATCCCATCAGGCTGAATCATAATCACAGGCCCCTGGGAACAAGGCCCCATACATCCTGTTGCTTTTACTTCAATATCAAGATTTGCTGCAGACAGCTCATCTTCCAATGAACTTTTTAACTCCAGTGAGCCGGTCGCAATACACCCGGCACCACAACATATAAAAATTTCCTTTTTTTCAGTATTTATCTGCCTTTCAGCACTTTCTTTTAGTAATTGAAATGCTTTTCTGGATGTCAGTTTTTTTGTGTTACTCATTATTATCTCCCTGGTAGGATTTTAGAAGCTCTTTAATTTTTGAGGGTTTTACTCTTTGGTGAACATCATCATTAATCATAACAACCGGAGCCAGACCACAGGCACCAAAACATCTCCCAATTTCCAGAGAGTAGAGCTTATCCTCTGTAGTTTCTCCAACATTGATACCAAGATAATTTCGAAATGCCTCAAGAACCCCTTTCCCTCCACGAACATAACAGGCAGTTCCCAGACACACACGAATAATGTATTCACCACGGGGAATAGTAGAAAAATAGGAATAAAATGTGACTACACCAGTTACTTCACTAAAGGGAATATCCAATTCCAGGCTAATGTGCTTAAGTGCTTCTTCCGGAAGGTACCCAAGAAGATTCTGTACCGATTGGAGAACAGGAATAAGTGCTCCTTCTTCTTTCGAAAAACTCTGAATAATATCGTCAATTATAGGAATGATTGACTGTGTAGTCAGAGCAGGATGTGAAACCTCTGTCTTAAGTTCTGTAGCAATGTTGCTCATCTTTATACTCCTCTCATCTTTCAAATACTTTACAAAAAATATAGAGACCCAAATTGGAGAAAAGCAAATTAAATATAACACTTAAGTTATTTTGTTGTACACAGTCCTGATATTTTTCACCGTATAATAACATGTAATTCTTTTTTATGTAAATATATTAATTATTATATTAATATTTTAGTATATTTCTCAATAAACTTAGTAATTACTACTAATTAATACGATATTAGTCATATATTTATTCATTTTTCATTGCATTTTTCCTAAAAAAGGTGCAATATTTAATAGTAGAGGGTTAATACTTTAAAATCATTACATCATATCTGCAAAATCTTTGATTATCAGGGATAAACCTTTGGTGAAAGCAGAAACAAAAACTTTAGATATTACCATTCAGGGTCGTATACAAGGTGTTGGGTTCAGACCATTTATATACAGGCTCGCTTCTGACCATCATCTTCATGGTTGGGTAAATAATCAGACAAGCCATGTAAAAATACATATCGAAGGTAAAAGAAAAAATATTGATTCTTTTGTCAGTAATATTACTGATAAAGCACCGGCAATATCCAGAATAGAACATCTTATCAGCTATGATTCAAAATATGCAGGATACAAAGAGTTCTCAATTATTAAAAGTGTTGATTCATCTGATTTAGTTACAGAAATAAGCCCGGACCTGGCTATATGCAGTGATTGTATAGAAGATATTAATTCCAGTGGCAGACGAAGTTCCTATAGTTTTACAAACTGCACTAATTGCGGCCCCCGATTTTCTATAATAAAAGATCTTCCCTATGATCGCCCTAAAACTACAATGGAAAACTTTCAGATGTGCCCTCAATGCACAGAAGAATATAAATCTCCTGTAAACAGACGATTCCATGCACAGCCTAACAGCTGCAGTCACTGTGGACCGGTGTATACAATGACAAGTGCCAATAAACAATTAACAAATATTAAACCCATTCTGGAAGAATGTATAAAAATTATACTTTCAGGAGGTATTGTTGCAATAAAAGGGGTTGGAGGATTCCATCTGGCCTGTGATCCTTTTAACAGCAAGGCTGTTGCAAAACTTAGAAAGCTTAAAAACAGAGACAGGAAACCATTTGCTGTTATGTTTTCTACTATAAAAGAAATTAGTAAGCATGCAGAAGTATCTGAAATTGAAGAGGAATCATTAAAATCAGTACGGGCACCTATAGTACTTATAAAAATAAAACCCGATTCTACCATTGCTTCTGATGTTATCAGCAAATTGAATACAATTGGCTGTTTTCTGCCGTACACACCATTTCATCATCTATTAATGCAAAATCCAGATATTTCTGCAATGGTTCTTACTAGCGGGAACATTTCCAATGAGCCTATTGAGATAGATAATGTATCTGCACTTCATCAATTTTCGGGACTCTGTGATGCTGTACTGACATACAACAGGGATATTCAAAACAGAACTGATGATTCTGTAGTGCGAATAATAAACGGAAGAGAAAGAGTGTTCAGACGCTCCAGGGGATGGGTTCCTGAATCCATAACAGTTAATACAAATACTGAAGGAATACTGGCAACGGGCAGTGAGCTTAAAACCTGCTTTTGCATAGGAAAAGACAACAAGGCTGTTTTAAGTCAGCACATTGGTGATTTAAAGAATTTTGAAACCCTCGAATTCTACAGGGAATCTATCAATAGGTACAAAACTCTTTACAGGTTTACTCCTTCACTTATTGCTCACGATCTTCACCCGGATTATCTGACTACAAGTTATTTTAATGATAACCCGGCTCCAAAAACAGCAATCCAGCATCATCATGCCCATATAGCCTCGTGCATGGCAGAAAATGGTGTCAGTGACAGTGTCATAGGCTTTAGTTTTGATGGAACAGGACTTGGAGATGATGGTCACATCTGGGGAGGAGAGATCTTTACCTGTGACCTTGAAAACTATGACCGTCACATTCACTTCAGCTACCTTCCCCTTCCGGGAGGAGATAAAGCTGTTATGGAACCCTGGAGAATGGCTGTTTCGGCTCTGTACTCCACCTATGGTCGTGATTTCCTGGTTATGGACCTGCCTTTCTTAAGACAGATACCTATTGCTGATGTAGAAGCCCTGCTTAATGTTATAGATAAAAAGATAAATTCCCCTCTGACATCCAGTGCAGGAAGACTCTTTGATGCCGTATCGGCAATGCTTGGACTTTGTCTCTACAGCAGCTTCGATGCAGA
>DAOWEB010000299.1 GCA_030638735.1 Spirochaetaceae bacterium | reverse complement strand
TATGTGGATATGGGTGTAGTAGAGGTGATTGCAGGGGAAACCCATCATACACTGTTCAAGGGGGATATTATCTTCCATAAACCAGGTGAATTCCATAGTCTCTGGGCAAATGGAGAAACCGCTCCAAATCTGGTTGTACTAACTTATGAATGTAATAACCCCGCAGCACGATGGTTCGAAGGGAAGATACTGAGAATAAAGGAATCGGAACGAAATCTGCTTGGACGTATTGTTTATGAAGCTCAGCAGGCATTCTCTTCCCACCTGGAAGATCCGACAATAAAGGGCCTGGAGAGACGTAAGGAACAGGCCTTTGGATGTGAAAACCTGATCAAGATATATATAGAGGAGCTTCTTATCCGACTAATCAGGAGGGATTCAGATGTGGCCCTTCCCGCTCCCCTTTCCAATCCTATAGAACAAAAAACAAAGGAAAGAGCATTCAACAAGGTGGTGAATTATCTGGTGGATAATATGACAACCAGATTTTCAATGGAAGAACTATGCAGAGATATAGGATACAGTCGTTCCTACCTGCACACTATTTTCAAAAACAAGACAGGCCGAAGTGTTATGGAATACTACAAGAGACTGAAGCTGGAAAAGGCCAAGCAGATGATAAGGGAGGGAGCAAACAACTTTACCCAAATCAGTTATGCCCTGAACTTCACATCCATTCATTATTTTTCCAAGTTATTTAAAAAATATATAGGGATGACCCCCAGTGCATATGCCTCATCAGTGAAGCTGAAATCGGAATATTATGCCGGGCCGGTAGAAGAGGAAATGGAGATCATCCCCAAATATACCGTCTAACCAGAGCAAATTTTGCATACATAAAAAAGAATTTAATTAAGAACTTCTACTTTTTTATTCATAGCCAAAACTTCAAGTGTTAGAGATTCAAGAGCAAGTAAAAAACTATCTTTTGTTTCTTTGGTAAACTTTCCGGAAAGCTCTTTATAGTATGCAATTCCCTCAAGAAGATTTAATCCCAACTCAACTAATTGTTTTTTACCTTCGTTTACAATAAAACCAATGGCGATATCATCAAATTTAGCTTTAAACTGCTCAACATAAAGCTCAAGTTCTTTAATAAACATATGGTCTCTGCTTTCAGAAGTAATTAAATTAATTCTTCCATAAATATGATCAACCATCTCTTTTAAACTGCTGATTTTTGAAAAATTTATAATATTGGGTCCAGGTGTAAGTGCTGTCAGAGCCTTTTCATCTATTCCAAGAGTTTTAGTTGCAGCACCTGCCAAATCGTGACAGATACAGGCTTTATCCAATATAAACTGCTTCTGCCTCTCAAAAAGTGTCTTCGGTAAATTCTCTTTAACCAAAGCGGACAGTTTCTTCTTTTGGTAAGGTATACCTGCTGTACACAGAGGTATTTCTGTAAATTCAGTATTCATGGCTGCATGTTTATTTACGCACGGTGAGCCGGGATGCCCTTTGGCAATCCTGGCTTTCCTTGCCAGCTCTGCTGCAGAATTACCAATATTCCAGAAAAGTACATTTAATGGAGAAGCATCACTTAAGTATACATCGGATTTTTTTGCTTCTGACAGTTTCTTTAAATGGTCATCATCAAGATTCATAACTTCAGGAACCAGCATAAAAGGAGTTGCCCAGCCGGTTCCGTCAAGTTCATATTGTTCTCTTAAAAATTTATCCTCTGCTGAAGTCCCAATACCACCCTGGACGGTAATATTCTGACCATCTGCAACAACCCGCGCGTCTCCACCGGATTTAAGAAAAGCAGATCCAAGAGTTTCAATTAATTTTTCCTTTCCTTTGCGAAACTCTTCAAGTACAGGTCCTAAAAGGACTCCTTTTGACGCAAATGCATGGCCACCACAGTTCAATCCGGATTCAATCCGGAATTCAGACACCCATAACCCCTTTCTGGCAAGAGCCCGTCCCTGTATACTTGCAGAGCGAAAATCACTGACCTTAAGAACTATACGTTTCTTAAGTTTTCCAAAAGCATCAGGTAAAAAATCTTTATACTGATTGATAGTATCGAAAAGTCTTGGATTTAGTCCTGCAGAAAAAATCATTGACGAACTAAGTTTACTCTTTGCAAATCCCCTTAATGCCGCACTGGCATCAGTATATTTTACATCAAGCATTTTACCTTTTATATAGGGAAAATTATCAAGTTTAGTCATAATATTTACATCTATAGATCCTGTGACAACCTGGGACTTCAGATGTTTTTGTAAAAATGTTTTTTCCTCTCCGGCAGAAAGATCTTTCATTTTAAGATATTCCTGCTTTAAACTGCTTTCCGGCAGAAGCTCAAAATATTTAGTAATATCACTGCCTTCTTCAAAAGAGCTATCCATCAGCTTTGAAACATCTTTCTTAATTAAATCATCCAGAAGATTCAGATATGATGTAATCCTTCTGGCTCGCCAATCCTCCATCCCTGTTTTTATAGCAGAATAGGGAAGATTATTCTTTTCTGAATGGAATTTACGCATCTGCTCTATCAAAGTATCGTCTACCAGAGATATTACCGATGAAATCCCGTATTTAGCAACCTTAAGGGGTGTATCGATAGTAAAACCAGTACCCATAACAGGTATTTGAAATGTATGGGGCTCTGTATAGTAACTGTTCATTTTTACCTCATTAATAAATCAATCATAAATTTGATTTGTAAGTTATTTAAGATTATGAAAGTATTTCTATTTTTTTATTTATTTTAAGAACTTCAAGTTTTAAAGATTCAAGTGTTGCAACAAAATTTTCTTTTGTCTCTTTTGCTAATTTATCTGAAAGTTCTCTATAATAAGTTATTCCATCTAAAAGATTTGATCCAAACTCAGCAAGCTGTTTCTTCCCATCATCCATAACAGCCTCCAAAGTAAGTTCTTCAAACTTTGCCCTAAACTGTTCAATATATAATTCAAGTTCTTTAAGAAACATATGTTCTCTTTTTTCAGATGTTATTAGATTAATTCTTCCATAAATATGATCAACCATCTCCTTCAAACTACTAATTTTAGAAAAATTAATAATATTAGGCCCTGGTGTTAATGCAGTTAATGCTCTTTTATCTATTCCAAGGGTTTCTGTTGCTGCTCCTGCCAGATCATGACAAATACAGGCTTTGGCAAGAATATACTGTTTTCGTATTTCAAAGATTTTTGATGGAAGCCTTTCTTTTTCCAGAGATTCAAGTTTTGCTTTCTGATAGGTTCTGCTGGCCATACATTGAGGAATATCTGAAAACTCTGTGCTAAAAGCTGCATGTTTATTTACACAGGGGGAACCGGGAGCACCTTTAGAGATTCTTAGTTTCCGGGCAATCTCACTGGCTGAATTACCAATATTCCAAAATAAAACTCCAAGAGGAGAAGCATTACTTAAGTAAACATCTGTTTTAGTGGCTAAGGATAACTTTCTTAAGTGATCCTTGTTAATATTGATAACTTCCGGAACAAGCATAAATGGAGTCCCCCATCCTGTTCCATCCAGTTCATAATTTTCTCTTAAAAATTCATCCTCATCAGTTGTACCAATTCCACCCTGAACTGTAATTTTTAAACCATTTGCAACAACACGTTTATCTCCACCCGACTTTAAGAACGCACCTGCAAGAGTTTCCATTAACTTTGCCTTTCCATTATGAAACTCTTCAAGAACAGGACCCAGCAGTATTCCTTTGGAAGCAAAGGCATGACCACCACAGTTTAATCCGGATTCAATTCTAAACTCTGAAACCCATAACCCTTTTCTGGCCAAAGCACGTCCCTGTATAGATGCAGAACGAAAATCACTAACTTTAATTACAATTTTCTTTTTAAATTTGCCAAAAGCATCAGGTAAGAAATCTTTATACTGGCTAATTGTATCGTAAAGGCGTGGGTTTAATCCTGCAGAAAAAATCATAGATGAACTGATTTTACTTTTTGCAAATCCTCTAAGTGCTGCAGCAGCATCAGAATATTTGACATCAAGTAATTTACCTTTATAAACAGGAATATTATCAAGCTTGGTCATTATATTTACATCTATAGACCCCTTAGTTATCTGGGTTCTAAGATATTTCTGCAGATCTTCTTTTTCCTCACCCTCAGGCAAATCTTTCATCTCAAGATATTTCTTTTTTAGAATATTTTCCGGAAGAAGTTCAAAGTATTTTGTAATTTGACTACCCTCTTCAAAGTGTCCCTCAAGCATCTCTGCAATCTCTTTATCTATCAAGTCGTCAAGAAGATTCAGATAGGATGTAATTCGATTGGCCCGCCAGTCCTCTCAACCTTTTAGAATTGATGTATACGGGATATTATTCTTTTCAGAATGATACTTACGCATTTGTTCAATCAGGGCATCATCTACCAGAGATATTACGGATGAAATTCCGTATTTTGCAACTTTTAGAGGAGAATCTACAGAAAAACAAGTAAACACAACAGGTATGTTAACATATTATGGTACAATATTAGAACTATTCATTTTTTCCTCTTATTAT
>DAOWEB010000098.1 GCA_030638735.1 Spirochaetaceae bacterium | reverse complement strand
TTTTTTGCAACTCTTGGTGACGTAAACATAGTTATTAGTATATGGTTTGTTGGTTTTATCTTGTTTAAAAGTATTTGGTGGTTTCTAAATATGACTCCCCTGAAACTAGCTGTAGTTTTAGGAATAGGAGTTGGTGTTACAACTATACTTGAAATTCAGGCTGTTAAAACAGATCGCTGGGAATATTCCGCGATAATGCCGGTATTACCCGTTTTAAAGGTTGGCATTTCTCCATTGCTTCAGATGACATTCTTACCGTTAGTTGTATTAAATATAGTTAAAAAAAGAACCAATTTTCAAATTTAGAAAATTGGTTCTTTTAAATTTATTCTGATACTTTTTTTACACCAGTAGCACAAGGACCTTTTCTTCCTTCACCTACTTCGAATTCTACCTGATCGCCTTCGTCGATAAAACCCTGTACTTCATTTATATGTACAAATAAATCATCTCCGCCTTCCTGCTGGATAAAACCATATCCTTTTGATGAATTAAACCATTTTACTGTTCCACTTGCCATTGTAACCTCTTAATTACTCGTAAAAATTTTGTTCATGCTATAAAAATACACTTAATTAATCAAGCCTCTTTACATCTATTCACAATTAATGTTAAGTTCCAAATTCTTAAATGGTAACTTCCGGTCTATAATCCATCAATAAAAATAATAAAATATAGCTTCGCCTGGACTGGAGCAAACAATTTTGCAGGCTGGTTTCAAGGGAACGATATAATGATATTCGAAGAATTGGGTTTAAAACCCGAGCTTCTTAGAGCTGTAGGCTCAAGAGGCTACAAAACAACTACGCCTATTCAGGCTCAGGCTATTCCGGCAATTTTAAAAGGAAAGGATGTACTTGGAGGGGCTCAGACAGGTACTGGAAAAACAGCAGCCTTTGCTCTTCCTATACTGGATAAACTTAGTGAAAAAAACCATGAATCAAAACATCCTGGTGCACTAATTCTTACACCAACAAGAGAATTGGCGGATCAGGTTGGAGAAAGTTTTATAGATTATGGAAAATTTCTTAATCTGAATGTTGTAAAAATTTATGGGGGAGTAAAAATTAACCCCCAAATTGAAAAATTAAGAAGCGGTACTGATATAGTAATTGCAACTCCTGGTCGCCTTTTGGATCACTTGCAGCAAAAAACAATTAATCTTTCTCATATAAAAATTCTTGTTCTTGATGAAGCAGATCGAATGCTTGATATGGGATTTATAAAGGATATTAAAAGAATTATATCATTTCTTCCAAAATATCGTCAGAATTTAATGTTTTCTGCTACCTATGGAAATGATATTAAAGCCCTTGCAAAGGGGATTCTTGTTGATCCTGTTTCAGTTGAAGTAACAAAAAGAAATGCAGCAGCTGATAAAGTTGAGCAGTTGGTTCATTTTGTTGATAAAAATCAGAAACGACACCTACTTGCTCATCTAATAAAAGGAGAGTCATGGTATCGCGTTTTAATATTTGTAAAAACAAAGCATGGAGCAAATCGGCTTACTTCACAATTGAGTAAATCCGGGATTCCTTCTGCCACAATACATGGGAATAAGAGCCAGGCAGCAAGAACCCGGGCTTTAAAGAATTTTATTAAGGGTGATACTCAGGCTTTGATTGCAACAGATGTTGCCGCCAGAGGGCTTCATCTGGAAGATGTAAGCCATGTTGTAAATTTTGATCTTCCGAATATTTCAGAAGACTATATACATCGTATTGGCAGGACAGGTCGTGCTGGAAAATCCGGAATAGCCATTTCTCTTGTATCATCAGATGATAAACAGAACCTTAAAAGAATTCAGAAACTTTTAAAGGATCCTATTCCTGTAGGTACTGTGAGTAATTTTAAACCTGTTTTTGAACCAGCTCCACAAAAAAGTGTGCCTGGTAAAGGAAAGCAGGCTGATAATAACAGACCTGGAAAATTTAAAACTAAAAATACCTCAAAGGGTGAATTTGGTCCTAAAAATAGTAGACCAGGAAGACGCCGCAGGCAATCTGCTTAATAATCAGGGCCTGAAATTCTAAGTTTCAGGCCTTTTAAATTTTTATCTTCTTTTCTTCATCTTGACTTAGCCCGGTAATTAAATAAAATATTATTAGGACTATATTAGATAGTAGCTGCTTATTAAATTAAAAATGTGATATAGCACAAAAAGCTTTGGAGGGAATATGATATCTTTTATTGCAAAGTTGCTGGTGGCTTTAAATAGTAATTCCAGGCCGGGAGAACTGGCATCGGGTATTGCTTTTGGCTTATTACTGGCTTTTATCCCATCTGGCAACCTATTATGGTTTGCTGTATTCATAATAGCTTTTTTTATTAAACACAATATTGCCGCCTTATTACTCAGTATGGGCTTGTTCCGGTTATTTATACCAATCTTTGATCCTATGCTGGATAGATTTGGTGGAGTGGTACTGGAACTTTCAGTTTTGCAGAATTTTTTTACCGTTTTATACAATATTCCTTTTCTTTCTTATAGTAACTTTAATAATACAGTTGTAATGGGGGGCTTTTTACTGGGAATTATTTTTTGGATTCCTGTTTTTTCCCTATTTACAGTATTAATAAAAATTTACAGGAAAAAGATTGCTCCAAAAGTTGCAAATAGTAAGATTGTGAAATTTCTTAAAAAAATTCCTATTGTGTCAAAAATAAGTGCATCCATACAAAAATTATCGTTTCTGGCTTCCTAAATATTTAATTGAGGTTTAGTTTATGAAAAAAAATAAAATACCTGGAATATTCCGTAAACAGTATAAAATAAAAGCTTTTAATTCTAAAATCCTAAAAAGAATACATATTCCAAAAGACAGAGAAATGATAAAAAATCTGTTTACCGAAAATACTAATGGAAAAATGGAAATAATTCAGAAAATCCCCAAAGATATTCTTTTACAGCTGAAACCCTTATCAAAAGCAATAAAAAAGAATAAGGGAATGGTCTCCCGTTGGAAATTATCTATTGTTCTTTTTATTGTAGTTTCTGTACTGGTTTTTAATCTTTTTTTTAAAGATAGATTACTTACCAAAGGAGTGGAGAGAGGGCTTGAATCAATTTTTCTCTCAGATGTTAAAATAAAAGAGCTCAATTTTTCTCTTTTAAAAGGGAGTATATCTTACAACTCTCTGGTAATTGCAGATGCAGATAATAAACAACGAAACCTTCTTGAAACCGGTCCTTCGGTATTTCAAATAGATATGAAGGAACTTACAAAAAAACGTGTTAAAATAGAAGAGATGTCTTTGACAGAACTCAAGTGGAATACAACCAGAATAGGGCAGGCCGATACAGATGAGACTTACTTAAACTCTTCCAAAGAAAAAACAAGTGACACCGGGAATACCTCCAGTGGGATTCTTGATATTTTATCTCTGGATGCGGATGAACTGGACTACAAATCTATATTGGAACAGCAGAAAAATAATCTAAACTCCCTTGAAATAATTAATCAGGCAAATGATGAAATTGATTTACTGTCAGAAAAATGGGAAACTACATATATTGAGAAGAATCAGGAAATTAAAAACCTTAAGGATGAAGTGCTGACCCTTGAGTCATTTTCTATTCAGAATATCGGTTCTGTTGAAGAGGGGCAATTAAAAGTTCAGGAACTTACAGAGCTTAAAACCAGAGTTGCAGAAACTAAAGATAACCTACTTGATCTTCAAAAAGAATTTCAGGAAGATACCGATACCCTTATCAAATTACAAAATGATATTAAAGCAGCTGTAGATGAAGATTATGCGTTTCTTGATACTCTGCTGAATTTATCATCCGGTGACATTGCTTCTTTGGCTTCAGGAACTGCAGAAAAATATATTAGGAAGAGATGGAATTCATATTATGAGAATGGCCTCAAGGCTTTTGAAGTGTATAAGAAATTTCAGAATAGAGAGGAATCTCAAGCAGAAGAGGAAAGAAGTCTGCAGAGAAATAATGGAAGGAATATACCCTTTTCTTCGACCGATAATCCTGTTTTTTTGATCGAGCATATACTTCTCTCCGGAGGTGATGATAGTTCCGGTTATTTAAGCACTGAAATTAATTCAGTCAGCAGTGAACCGGACAAATTAACAGAGCCATTAACATTTCTTGTTGACTGGAGTACTGAAAAAAGTTCCTTATTACTGGATGGTGTTTTGGATTTTAGATCAGAATCAGATCTTCCCTTTACAATGAAAATAGTATCACCTGAAAATTCTTTTCTGCTGGAAGAAGGTATTTCCTTTTTAAACATAAATCAGCTCAGCTCTGTTGCTGATATTACTGGAGTATCCAGTACAGATAAAGATTTTGTAGTTACAAGTTTAGATATAGTTTTAACAGACCTGGAAATAGAACAGAGTGATGAAGATAGTGTTGTCTCTAAAACTATTAAAAATATTCTTAATGAACTTGATCAGATAGATTTTAAGGCAAAGATTGTTATCGGTTCCAATGGTCTGGAAGATGTTGATGTCTGGTCCGGTTTGGATACTATTCTTTCTAATGGAATAGGTGATTATCTTGATGAAATGGCTGAGGAAATTCAGACAGAACTTAGAGATAGTTTTACTTCCTATATTGCTCCATTTATTGAAGAAAATGATATTTTACAGACATCTCTGAATAATATTGGTGTTGATTCATTAGACCAAATTTCGACCGTGGAAGATTTGGAGAATATTATAGATAATAAGAAAAATGAACTTGAGGATAGTGCAAAAAAGATTACTTCTGATTTAGCAGCTGATGCTCAGAGACAGTTAGACGAAAAAGAAGCCCAGGCTCAGGCCGAAGCAGATAAAATCCAGGCTGAGGCGGATAAAGTAAAACTTGAAGCAGAAAAAGCTAAAGCTGAAGCTGAGAAAAAGGCTCAGGATGAGGCAGCTAAATTACTTGATCAGGCAACTGACAAGATAAAACTGCCTGGTTTTTAATTTATTTATCAGTAATTTAGTCTTCCAGCATCCTTTTTGATGCAAAGAGTGGTGCACTGGTAAGGTTTATTCCCAGTTTTCGTAAACCAGCTTCATCCCCCGCAGAGGGAAGGTGTGTCAAATGAACTTCACATCCCCTTAGGTTCATCAGGCAGTCAATTGCCTTTTGAGCTGCAGGATTGTTAGCTGCTGAAATAGCCAGTGAAATAAGAACCTCATCCAGGTCCATACTGATCCTTCGTCCATCCAGGACCTTATCCTTTAGATATCTTACTGAACTCATGATATTTTCCGGAAGCAGATGAATATCTTTAGGAATTCCTGCCAGATATTTTGTTGTGTTCAGAATTAATGCTGATGCTGCATGAAGAATCTCAGAATTGGATCCGGTAATAATAGTACCATCTTTAAGTTGTAAAGCTGCACCACAGACAATACCATCCTTCCCTTTTCCCCGGGTGGAAGCATCTTTCATGGCTTCTGTTGCAGCTGGAACAGTTACCCTGTCTTTCTTTTTTAGTTCAAGGTTATCCATAAGAACTTTTATTATATTGATGGCATTCTGAGTCCCTATCCCCAGAGCGTATTCACAGGAAGCTCTGTAATAGCGTCGGATAATTTCCTGTTCGGAGGCCTGTGTGACAAGATCATCATCTGTAATCCCATATCCACAGCGATTGACCCCCATATCGGTAGGTGAATGATAGAATGATTTTTGTCCGGTAAGTTTTTCTATTATTCTTTTAAGAACGGGTCATGCTTCAATATCCTGATTATAATTTACAGTTGTTTCTCCGTATGCTTCCAAATGGAAACTGTCGATTTG
>DAOWEB010000104.1 GCA_030638735.1 Spirochaetaceae bacterium | reverse complement strand
TACGTTCTTTTTTCTCTGGTTTCGCAGCTATGCTAACCGGATTTCTGATAGTACAACCAATTTTAAGCATGGTTCCATCGCCCAGAAACTATTCATTTTTAGCCTTCCTTACTATCATGATTATGATTATCGATCTTATTATTTTTTCTTTTATTCGAGAGATCCCTGTAGAAAAACCACCCGTAAAGCGTAATTTTATTGAAACTGTTTCCAGTTCTTTTAACCATATTAAGATATCTAAAAATTATCAAAAACTTTTCCTTTTAAGATTATTATACAGATATACTCTTGTTTCTCTTGCTTTTTTTATTCCATATTCTATAGAAGAATTTGGAATATTAGGCATGAGCGGTATCTTCCTTGGCACTATCCAGGCATCAAAACTTCTATTCAGTAATATTTGGGGAAGTTTAAGTGATAAGAAAGGGAACAGGATTGTATTAGTAATATCTTCTTTATTTTTCTTCCTAAGTGCCCTATCTGCTCTTGCAGCAGGTATTGGCTCTGAAATTGATATAATAAATATTTTTTCATTTACTATAACAAACCGATTATTGTTATTATTACTTTCACTTGTTTTATTTGGCAGTGCACAGCAAGGAAATCAGGTTAGTTTTAAATCTTTTTTGCTTGAATCAGCTGATTCCGATAGAAAAGCCAGCTACCTTGCTTTTTTAAATTCTTTTACTGCTCCTATAGCTTTACTAGCTCCTTTAGTAGGTTCTTTTCTTGAAAAATCAGCTAATTTTTCACTTTTCTTTATTTTTTTACTTATAATAAGTTTCTTTTCATTTATTACTGCATGGAATCTAATCGAAATCCGAAATAAAAATTGAACCACCATTAGGAGATATTACTATGGATAAAATACTTGAATCATTACAAGGAAAAGCTTTTCATCTATCTGAGGATATGTTTAATTTTCTTGACACAATATACTCTACTTTGATTGCCATTCCTATTCCAGAAATAAATATAGATTCTTTTCATCCTGTAATTATTCGCCAGATGATTACCTGGCACAGAGAGCAATTTCATACAGAGGAATATATTCAAAGCAGAATTTCCAATCCAACAACCGGAACAATTGATCATCTTCATGCAGAAATAACTGCATCTACCTCAGTAAGACTCGGAATAAAAAATGGTTTTAAGGGTTATTCTCTGGAGCTGCTTCGAACAGCCGGACATTTTCATGACTCAGACAGATCGTTTCCTAAAACTATGATACAGGGTGAAGAAAAGGTCAGACATGATGCAGAAGCTTATAGAAAATACAAAAAAGTACATGCAGCAAATTCCAGCAAAAGAGCTGGAGAACTTATTAAAAAGGCTGCTGCATCAGGCTATTATTCTCCAGAGGGCTATTTAATAGATTTATCATATCTTATTGTTAGACATGAATTAGGCGGACAAAAAGAAAATTCTAAAAACTACTTATTACCATCAGGAATTGAACCGGATTTAAATTTGAACTCTTTGGCAGATATTTTAACTGATGCAGATTCAATTTCTTATTTTGATGCAAACATACTGACTAACTGGGAAGAGTGCAGGAAAAATAAAACACTTCTTGGAAATAAAGTACATTTTATGTATGACAGGATGTCTCCACAATCACAGAAAGAATTGAGAGAAACAATAATACTGTCTGACAGCCACATATTAGGCTCCCCTTCAACAGATCCGGATATACATGCCATATGGGAAGTACTTCAGGAAATATGTATTTAGTATGGAAATTATTCTTCCTGGAACAGGAGCAAATGAATGTATTCCAGCATTTAGATGTAAATGTCTTATTTGTGAATATGCCAGACATAATGGAGGCAGGAATATTAGACAGAATAGTTCTTTATTTATTAAAACAAGAACAGGCTCACATCTGTTAATAGATATGCCCCCTCAGATTCTAACATCATTAAGAAATTCCAATATAGATGATACTTCTATTAGTAATGTGCTCTTGACCCATCGCCATGAAGATCATATTCTGGGATCAAGATATTTATTTCAGAATGTTACAGAAAAAGGTTTTATACAAAGTAATAAAGTAAATTTATATATGCCGGAATCTGCTTACAAAAGTATGTCCGGTAAATTTCTTTTTAATAAAGATACTCCGGATTTTAAAAAAAGTACTGACTATTATACTATAAATATAATTACTTCGTATTCATCATTTAAAATATCTGATTTTACTATAACTCCACTTGAAACAAATCATTTAAAATTAAAAAAAACCGGAAATAATGATGAATCATTTGGATATATAATTGAAAGTGATGAAGGACAAACTATTGTATACCTTCTTGATGCAGCGAAAAATATCCCCTTAAAAACTATTGAAATTCTTAAATCAAAAGAAATTGATTTATTGTTTTCTGATTGTACTTATCGTGAAACTGAAATTTATTCCAGTCATTTAGATATTAAGGGAGCGATAAAACTAAATGACACATTTAATCCTGTAAAAATGATAATCAGTCATATAGGACATCAAAATATGAACCATGAGGAACTTGAACGGAAAATGGTGCCATATGGTATAGAAGTTGGTTTTGACGGTATGACAATCATTATTTAATTAATCCTGGGTATTTTTATTTAAACGTTTTAATTATTACTTGACAATCTATATATTCCTGTTAACATGTATTTTCAAACGTTTTAATTTTTCTCCAAAATGAATAATACAGATTTAAGGAAACATCAACTATGGAATATAATAAGGAAAAGTTATTTACTGATGGTGTAAAACTTCTTACTAAATGGCAGACTGGTGATGAAGCTGCTACAATAAACCTTAAATCTCTTTTTGATGCAGTAATAGAAGGAAAATATGATTTTCTTTTTAGAGAACATGTATCAACAGATATAGTGAATATTAGAACTTCCCTTCACATGACAACCTTGACCCTCTTAAATAAATTATATGGTATCAATTCGAAAGATTTTTATAAAGGAGATCCAATACGTTATGTACGAACAACACTAATTACTCAGCTGCTCCTGGGAATTCAGAAATTGACACTTCACTGGCCTGTTTATGCTTTTGGTGCAGAAAGTCTTGGACAATTAACTATATATCCTGATCACTATGCTCCCAGTGTAGCTGTTGGAAATCCACTAATAGATAATTCAAACTGGAAAAATATTAAAGTACCTGATATGAATAATGATATTATTAGGATTATAGATGAGATGATCTCATTTTTTACAGATCTTACTAACGAAGTACCAGTTGTTCATCTTCCTGCTCCATATAGTCTTGTTGCAGATATCTATGGACAGGAAAATTTGATTATGTCTCTAATTGAAGATACTGAATTTGTAGAAAAACTTCTTTATCATGTTGCAAATCATATATTTGTTCCATGGTGTAATCATTTTACAAAAAATTTTCCCAATATTTTAATTGAATTTTCTGATGCATCAGGTTCTCCCAATTTTATTGGACCGGATCTTTTTAAGAAAACTGCTGCCCGCTCTGTTCTTTATTTAATTAAAAATTACTCCTGGGGTCATAGGATTTTTGTTTCAAACTATAGAGGTGATGCTTATCCAAAAACAAATAATAATGAAATAGAAAATAATAGCAAAATCCCTGATTTACTTGCCGAGATAATAGACTTTAAACTTAGTGTCTGTCCCGGATTTATAATAAAAATGGAAGCTGATAAGGAACCCCTTTCATTTTATGTAGAACAAGCAATAAAAAGAAAAAAACCGCTTCATTTAGGTATTGGGGCAATTCAAATAGATCGTAACAATAATTTAAATCAGCAAAATGCTAAAGAAGAACTTAGTACTCTTGTAAGATCATATACTAGAGCGATTAAAACTGTATCTAGAAGGCTTAATAATAAATCTATAGATGAACATACTGAACACGGTGATATTTATATAGAAGATATAAACGCTGAATCAGATTTTACTCTGGTAAACACCATTGTTAAATCAGTTTTGCTATAATACTTTAGCAGGGCCTGTTGAATTGCGAATAACAAGATCCTGATCAAGTACAATATTTTTAATATCACAAGGTTTTTGTTTACAGTTTAATTCTCCAAGTAAAATTTCTACTGCGAACCTTCCCATACTGCTTTTATCCATGGATATAGTGGTAAGATCTATTCCTCTAAAAGAGGCCGCTTCGATATTATCAAAACCAATAACAGAAATATCATCTGGAATAATAATCCCCGATTCTTTCAATCCATTCATTACACCAATTGCAATTAAATCATCAAAAGCAAGAACTGCTGTAAATTTTCTGTTAGTGTTCACTAAAGTCTTAATACTTTTATAACCTGAACTTACACTGAAATCTCCTAAAATAACATCATCCGTATTTAAAATGATATTATATTCTTTGAGAGCTCTCTTATAGCCATTAAATCGTTGTATTATTGCCTCACTATTAAATTGACCACCAATGACTACAATCTCTCTGTGGCCAAGATCAAGAAGATGTTTAGCAGCCAGATATCCACCATGTTCAGAATCTGTTCCTACAAAGTTTGCTTCTGCTTCAGGGTAAGGTGAACTTACAAAAACAAGTGGCAAATGTAGAGAAAGAACTTTTTCGAGAGTTGGATTGGGTTCATTACAGGATACAAGAAGAATACCATCAATCTTTCTTTCAATTACAAGATTTAAATGCTTTGCTTCCAGTTCATTATCCCAGTTTGTATTACATATTACCAGATTATATCCCTTCTCAAATGCAAGTGCCTCTGCACCGCGAATTAATGACGCAAAAAAAGGGTTTTCAATATCAGGAAGTATAAAACCAATCATCTCGCTTTTATTCATAACAAGAGCTCTTGCCTGTGCATTCCTTTGATATCCCATCTCTTCAGCTTTTAACTTTACGCGTTCTCTTGTTTCTTTTTTTATTCTGGGATCTTCATTAAGAGCAAGAGAAACACTGGAATAGGAAAGATTAACTTCCCTGGCAATATCTTTTATTGTTACCATATAGATCAGAATATTTTAAAAAACGCATTAAATCAAGTAAATTTCTTTAAAACGTTTGAATTTTTACTTGACAATTTGAATAAGCATGTTATTATTCTTTAAAAGGCGTATTCAAACGTTTTAATTTTATCGGAGGTTCATTATGAAAAAGATTATGGTAATACTGCTTATTCTTATTCTGACATCTGCATTTGTTTTTGCAGGAGGAGATAAAGAAGAAAAAAGTGGTGAAGTTACTCTAAAATGGTGGCATCACATGCCCCTTGACGGAGCACAGGGAAAACTTTTTGTAGAATATGCAAAAGAATTTGAAGCAGCAAACCCTGGAATAAAGGTTGTCATAGAATCAGTTCCCCATTCTGAGTATCTTAAAAAGATACCAACTGCAATAGCTTCTGGTGAGGCTCCTGATATTTATGGTTTGTCTTACAGGAATTTATATGCCTATGCTGATAATGGAGTAATGGCTCCACTAGATTATGCAGCATTAACAGCATTAGGATTATCTTCTTACGATGAACTGGAAGCTCAATGGGCTCCAGGAGCTTTGGATTCTTATAAAATTGGAAATACTTATTATGGACTTCCATTCCAGTTTAATATCTATTCGTATGTAATTAATACTAAACACTTTAAAGAAGCGGGTCTTGATCCTGAAAAGGATTATCCAAAAACATGGGATGAAGTCTATGAAGTTGCTGCGAAGCTTGTACAGAAAGATGGAGACAGAGTTACACGACAAGCTCTATCATTTCCTTTTGAACATTCAGCTGCATGGTATTTGCTTGAACTTGAACCAATCCTGAGAGAACTAGGTGGGTCTATACTTAATGAAACTCAGACTGAATGTTTAATAAACAGTCCTGAAGGTATTAAGGCAATGGAAGAAATTATGAAAAGATTTGATCTTGGCGTTTCTGATTCCAATATTGCAGCAAGTCTGGACTATTACAACGAAGGTTTTCCAACAGGAAAATTTTCAATAACAGTAGGCGGACAATGGGGACCACCAAGATGGTATAAGAATTTTGAAGACGTAACTGATGGAAGCGACTTCATGGCAATCCCTTATCCAAGTTATCCTGGAAAAGATCCTGCTATTTCAACAACAAGCTGGGCATGGGTTGTATCCTCAACAAGCACAAAGAAAGACTGGGCATGGAGGCTAGCTGATTATATTACTTCAATGGCTTCAAGAAATATTATTGAAACTGGTGATACTATTCCAAGAGCAGGATGGTCTGAAACAGAGGGTGCAAAAACTATTCCTCAGGCAGATTTCTGGGAAGACATGATTCAGTACTCACAGCCTCTTGCAAACTTTGAAAAATACAGTGAAGTTTCTGAACCTCTAAAAAGAGCTATGCAGGAAATATTACTATCCGGTGCAGATATTAAAAAGACACTTGACAGTGTTAAAAAAGAAATTGATCTGGCTATATCAGAGTAATTTAATTTATCAATTTATGGGACAGGAAAGTTACTCCTGTCCCTGTTTCTATCATTAAAAGAGAGGTTTGTATGAGTAATGTATCTGTACCACTTTTTATTCAAAAACGCAGAAGAATGGGGTTAATATTTATTCTACCTGCTGTTTTATACCTTCTTGTATTCCTGATTATTCCCATTGGAACTGCAATTGGTATTAGTCTTACAAAATATTCAATCCTCTCTGCTCCTCAGTTTGTTGGTTTTAAAAATTATATCAGGATATTTTCAATGCCCACATTCTGGAACTCTTTACAGATTACAGGAATTTATATTGCCATGAGATTGACAGGAATAATAGTACTTGCTTTTTTTATGGCACTTGCAATTAATCAGAACCTGCCTGGTGGAGATTTCTTTCAGGCTGTTTATTTTATGCCTTATGTATTTCCTCTAGCTGTAACATCTATTATATGGAAACTTTTTTATCAACCCTTTGGTCTGATAGAACAATTTACTACAAGTATTGGTATGGAACCAATTTTCTGGCTTACATCAGCAAATACAGCACTCCTTGCAATAACGATAACAACCGTATGGTCTGCTGCTGGTTACTATTCAATTATTATTCTTGCTGGACTTCAAACAATACCCAGAGATGTACTTGAGGCAGCAGAGATTGATGGTGCAGGACGAATAAGTAGATTTATTCATATTATTATGCCT
>DAOWEB010000222.1 GCA_030638735.1 Spirochaetaceae bacterium | reverse complement strand
TGGTGGAAAAGGAGTAATATCTGTTGCTTCAAATCTTATTCCCGATAAGATGGTAGCAATGGTAAATCTTGCTCTTGAAGGTAAAATAGATGAAGCAAGGGTAAAGGAAGCGGAACTGGCCAATTTTTTCCAGACAATGTTTATTGAAACAAATCCAATCCCAATAAAAACAGCAATGGCAATGAGAGGCTGGTGTGAAGAAGTTTTCAGGTTACCTATGTGCAGTCTGTCAAGTGAAGGGAAAAGGGCTAAACTGAAGGCAATTGTGGATAAAACAGGAATTCCTATGGCGGTTAGATCGTCGTTGTAGAGACGTTGCATGCAACGTCTGTACACTGGATAAGGAAGTGTTTGTTTTACATACAAAAATGTAGCAATACCCCACAGAACTGTGGGATATTATTAAATAGGAGCAGATTAAGTGGCAGAAATAAATTCAAATTATAAAAAACTGGCAGCAGGATATCTTTTTCCGGAAATTGCCAGAAGAACAAGAGAATTCCAGGAGAAAAATCCTGAAATGATTCTTAAAAAGCTTGGCATTGGAAATACAACAGAAGCTTTAACACCGGCAGTTGTATCAGGGCTTATTAAAGGGGTTAATAATCTTGCTGATCCTGCCACATATTCCGGTTATGGTGATGAACAGGGAAATACTAATCTACGTCAGGCTTTATCTGATTATTACAGCAGCAAGGGAATAGCCTTGTCACGGTCTGATTTTTTTATAAGTGACGGAGCAAAACCTGACTCCAGTAATATTCAGTCAATTTTTTCATCAGACTCCATCGTAGCAGTACAGGATCCGGCCTATCCTGTTTATGTTGACTCAAATGTCATTACCGGCAGAGCAGGAAATTATTCTGTGGAAAAGGGAGAATATGATGGTCTTGTATACATGCAATGTACTGAAGAAAATGGTTTTTTCCCGGAGCTGCCAAAAAATAAGGTCGATTTAATTTATCTGTGCAGTCCTAACAATCCTACAGGTGCTGTTGCAACTCATGAACAACTGAAAAAATTTGTTGATTATGCAAAAGAAAATAAAGCAGTAATAATATTTGATGCTGCTTACAGTGAATATATATCTGATAAGGATTTGCCCAGATCTATTTTTGAAATTGAAGGAGCAAAGGAATGTGCTTTGGAAATAAACAGCCTTTCAAAGTTTGCAGGATTTACAGGTGTTCGGCTTGGATGGACAGTAGTTCCTGAAGAACTTGTAGTAGAAGGAACAGAGCCTGGAGAGATAAGAAATCTATGGAACCGGAGACAAAGTACATTTTTTAACGGTGCCTCTAATATTGTTCAGGAAGGTGCAATGACTGTATTTTCAGAAGCAGGATTAAAGGAATCCAGAGAACTTGTGAATTTCTACATGGAAAATGCAAAAATAATAATGAATGGTGTAAAAGATCTTGGTATAACTGCATATGGAGGTGTAAATGCACCCTATGTATGGATAAAAACTCCAGAGGGAACCTCATCCTGGGATTTTTTCGACAAGCTTCTTTCCGAAACAGGGGTTATAGGTACCCCAGGATCAGGATTTGGCCCCGGAGGCGAAGGATTTTTTAGACTCAGTGCCTTTGGACACCGAGAGGATATAGAAGCCGCAATGGAAAGCATCAAAGAAAATTTGAAGTTATAGTGCGTAGTGTCCAGGCATGCCTGGACTGTACGTACAAATATTAAAAAGAATTTCAATATATGATCCCAGGAACCCGATTTATCCTGCCCCTATTGATTGTACAGACGCGATTTATCGCGTCTCCAACAGGAGACCCACATGAGCAAAAAAGACATCCCATTTACAAAATCAGAACTAGACAAAATTATAGAAAAATACCCAACACCTTTTCATATCTATGATGAGGCAGCTATTAGAAAAAATGCCAGAAATATGAGAGATGCTTTTTCATGGATGCCTGGATTTAAAAATTACTATGCAGTTAAAGCATGTCCAAATCCGTCTATAATGAAGATTCTAAAAGAGGAAGGTTTTGGCGCAGACTGCAGTTCCCTGCCTGAACTCATTCTTGCTGAAAAAGCAGGTATTACCGGTGAAGATATAATGTTTACATCAAATGATACCCCTTATGAGGAGTTTCAGGAAGCAAAAAGGCTAAATGCTATAATTAACCTGGATGATATTCTTCATATAGAAACTCTGGAGAAAAGTACTGATCTTCCTGAACTTATATGTTTTAGATTTAATCCTGGTTCTGCAAGAGCAGGGAATGTAATAATAGGACATCCGGAAGAAGCCAAGTACGGTTTAACAAGAGATCAAATTCTTAGAGCATATCCAAAAATGAAAAAAAAGGGTGTTACCAGATTCGGGCTGCATACAATGGTTGCTTCCAATGAACTTGATCCCGACTACATAGTAGAAACAGCAAGAATGTTGTTTGAACTTGCTGTTGAATTAAAGGAAAAATCTGATATTAGAATTGAGTTTGTTAATATGGGTGGTGGAATTGGTATACCCTACAAACCTGAGGATAAAGAGATGGATCTTTACTATGTGTCTGATGAAATTAAGAAAATCTATGAAAAAATGATTGTTCCTGCAGGCCTTGATCCTCTAAATATTGTTTTTGAATGTGGAAGAATGATTACAGGCCCTTTTGGATATCTGATTTCAACAGTCAGACAGGTAGCTGAAAAGTACAAATCCTATGCAGGACTTGATTCATGTATGACAAATCTTATGAGGCCTGCACTTTATGGAGCATACCATCATATTACTGTTCCTGGAAAAGAGAATATGCCAATTGATTCTACTTATGATGTTGCAGGAAGTTTATGTGAGAATAATGATAAATTTGCTATTGATAGAAAACTGCCGGCTCTTGAGACAGGGGACCTGGTGGTAATACATGACACAGGAGCACATGGACACGCCATGGGCTTTAATTATAATGGAAAGCTTAAAAGTGCAGAGATTCTTCTAAAGGAAGACGGCAGTACAACAATGATCCGCCGGGCAGAAACAATGGATGATTATTTTGCTACATTGGATTTTGATTAGGATTAAAAGATTAAGAGGATTGATTGGATTAAAGAATTATACTGCGGGATCAGGATCAGTTTTTTATCTTGACCCTGCATGTATCCGTTGCACCTCTGGAATCCTCAACAACTACGGTGACACTGTTATCTTTAGCAAGAGCAGTAAACAGACCTGTAGAGTTGTTTATCATTCCGGAATTTTCATCTCCGGGAAGTATTGAAAAAGAATATGGAGGAGACCCGTCAGATGCAGAAAATGTAAACTCATCATTAACATAAAGAGTTATTGCAACTGATGGATTTATAGTCAGAAGTGCTGCAACAATATAGACTGTAGCATCTGCAGTATCTCCATTAAAATCGGTTACACGCACATTTTCAATACCAGTATCAGTGGGGGAAGAATATCTCCCATTACCGGCATTTATCAGACTGTCACCTGCTGTTGTCTGTGGCGGTAGTATTGTGTAAATATAGGGATTAAGATTGTCTCCACCACTTGCTGAAAATGTAATTACATTTGCTCCGGATAGAACTTCTGCAACATCCGGAATTATCAATAAATCTGATGTGTTAAGAATTGTTACTGAAGCCTCTGCAATATTACCATTGGAATCTGTGACTTTTATAATTTCAAGACCAGCATTATCGCCGGCAGTATATATATTGGTATCAGTGTTGTACACACCTAACTCAGGATCCAGGTCAATTTCATACAAACCTGTTCCACCACTGATTGTAAACTGGACAATACCATTAATACCGGTACTTATTATTTCCGGTATTATACTTACCAGATCTGCTGCATCAAGAACTATGACATAGGCGTCTGCTGCACGATTAAGATCATCTTCAACAGTTACTTTATAATTACCAGCTATTCCAGGTGCAGTATAGAGACTTGAGCTTATAGTTCCTTCACCTGTTAATGAATAGTAAAAGGGTTCTATTCCATTAGATACATGAAATTCAACAGATTCATCAAAATTAAGTGTTATTTCTTCCGGGATAAGGGAAATATCATTGGCCAGGATCTCCATAAGACTGAAATCATCACAACCAGATACCAGTAAAAATATAGAAAGGAGAAGAAAGGTAATAGATCCTGTAATTACTCTATTTTTCAATTCAAACTCCTGAATGAAGCATAAATCGAAGGTGAAAGAGTGGTTAAAATCCCTGTATCCTCAAAATAGATATGATACTCTGTTTTTAGTCCAAGACTCATCCTTTTCCGCAAATTAAAACTGAGAAATACTCCAGCACTAATATAGGGAACAACCTTTACAAGTGGATCAGCACCTTCAAAGGTAAGAACAGCTACTGCAGGCCCGGATCCCAACTGAAGAACAGTAGAAAACAAACGATTATTTGGAGTGGCCCAGGACAGGATGGCGCCAACAGGAAACATAATAAGGCTGGCAGAACCACCCGAATTTTCATAAGGATGAAGATAGGCTGAAGCCTGTCCTCCTATACCCAATAAACCAAGATTTGTAAATAACCAGTAATTCACAGCAAATTGCATGCTAAAGCCTGAATCTGTAAAAATGTCCTGACTTTCACCTACCCCAAAGGTCATACCTGCATTAAAAAAGGCTTCCATTCCACCCTCTGGACTGTTATCAGATACAGGGAGCTCAGTTTCTGTTATTTCAACAGAAACATCTTCAGCCTTATCAACGGAAATGCTTTTATAACTTGTATTTACCACACGCTTTGTTAAATCCTCATCTGCAGCAAATATGAGTTCTGATACAGCAGAATAAACTGCCTTGTCAAATGAAAGGTCAAGATCTGCACTTGTAGAACTTGATGCAATAATAAGCATCGTTCTGGTATCATATAATTCGATTTCCAGTAAAACCCTCTTATCAATTGTTGTATAACTGCAGATAACAGCAAGTCCGGAATCCGATTCTGTAGACAATATAATTTCAAATGAATCATTTTTACTAAACCGGGCTTTCTCTGTAATTAGACCATACCTTTCCAACTCAAAAACAAGAAGTTTATAAATAAGGGTATCCATCTTTGTTTCCATTCCCTGTCCTTCTGAAATAACTCCAACCAGGATTTGAACTCCAATGTACATATTTCCGGGAAAAACTGGATTTAAAGTTACTAATAGAAACAGAAGTACAGCAAGAAGCTTATGGCGAAATACAGTATATTTAGTACTCAACTTTTTTATCCAGATTGACTAGTCTCAAATTAATATATCTCATTATTGTGCAATAAACAACAATAAAAAATTGACTCATTGTCTATTTATGGTTATCTTTTTTGTCATCTTAGACTAAAGGAATAAAAATGATCGCAAAAAAATTGAATGACATTAAAAAAATGGAAACTGCAAACGATGTGGATGTTCGAAATTTGTATGATTCAAAAGAAGCTTTAATTAATGTTATTACATTACAGGCAGGAGAAGCTCTTAAACCCCATATAACTCCGGAAAATGTTGTATTTTACGTGCTTAAAGGAACAGGAATTATTGAAATTGGTGATGAGAAACAGGAGGCATCTGCAGATACTGTTATAGAAAGCCCTAAAAATATTAAGCATTGCTGGTATAATGAAAGTAATGATATAGTCCAGGTAATGG
>DAOWEB010000016.1 GCA_030638735.1 Spirochaetaceae bacterium | reverse complement strand
TTTAGATTTTGCCAGTCCCAGAAAAGAAGATGTTTCGGAAGTACTAACTCCATAGAATAAGATGCCCTCATCTGTAGTTGTTACAAATAGACTAACACTCATATTCCCTTTATCAACCATTGGTATAAATGAATATTTCATCTTTGTTTCATTAACTATATTTATCCAGATTGTGTTACCGTCATACCTGTATACAGCTTTATATAAATTTTCCCCAAATGTTTTGTCTGTCTGAAGCATATAACGTGTTAATATACCAGGGATCGATGTATATACAGGATCATCTATTGGCTCTTTATTATCCAGACTTTCAATTCCATAGCTTTCAGTATAAAGCGTTCTCATTTTTTTCCTGGACTGAGAATAATATTCAATTCCTTTCATTGTTTTAACAGATAAAAGCGTGTTGTAAATAGAGAGTATTGATGTGTTTTCTTTTGTATTTAGCCTACTGTATTTTAAAAAATAAAGGGATTCAACCCCTATGGTGACATCAAGTTTTGATATAATTTCCAATAGATCACTTTCATAGTCTGTAGAAAATAGATACGACGGTAACTCTTTATCAAAAAAATATCTGCTTATTTCTCCTTCAGAGTAAAGTTGTTCTTTTTCTGAATAAGAAAGAAAGTCAATTATATTTTCAGCAGCAGTAATGTTAAATATACTAATAAAAAGTAGTAATAAAATGCCTGTTAATTTATTCATTCCCCTAATATAGCCCATTAAAATATAGTTGACAATCTTGTGAGCAGTTTAAAAGTATGTTAAGTTTCCAAGATGAACAAAATAAAAGAAAACTATGACCACATACTTGTAAATGTTGAAAAAGCAAAAACAAGATCCGGAAGATCTGATGAAAATGTCCGTATAATGGCTGTAACAAAAACAAAGAGTATTGATATTGTCGAAGCAGCTTATTCTGCCGGATTCAGACTTTTTGGTGAGAACAGGATTCAGGAAGCAGGTGAAAAGTTTTCAGACTTTCATAAAGATTCTGAACTGCATATCATTGGACATCTGCAGTCCAATAAAGTTAAAAGAGCAGTAGAAATCTCTTCCTGCATACAATCTGTTGACAGGCTTAAAATTGCTAATCTTATAAACAAATCCTGTATTGAATTTTCAAAAACTATTGAAATTTACCTTGAATATAATACATCCGGTGAAGAATCTAAAAGTGGATTTACAAATGATGATGATTTTTTTAGAACTTTGGAAGAAATTATGCTTATGGATAATATTAAAATAAAAGGTTTAATGACAATTGGACCTCCTGGCAATGATGAAGCTGCAATACGTAAGTCTTTTACCTATCTGAGAAATTTACGGGATAAAGTACATTCAAAGTACCCTGAGGCAGGTATGACAGGATTATCAATGGGAATGTCAGGTGATTATGAAATAGCAGTGGAAGAGGGATCTACCTTAATTCGTGTTGGAACAGCTCTGTTTGGAAGTCGTAACTATTAATGAGATTTTTTTCTTTTATTATAATTATTCTAATACTTTTTACATTTATTCCTTTAACAGGAGAAACTCTTCCCGATTATGAACCCTATGAAGATAATGAATTCCCCGACTGGGCTTTAGATCTTCGTAGAGGAGAAGTTATATTTTTTGGTACTATCCCATTTACATTTTTTGCATCTAATTTATCCTATGACCTGTTTAGATATGCAGTAAATAATTTTGACCCGGATTTAGTTCCTGCGCTTTTCGGAAATACGACACCTCCAGCATTAACAAAGGATGAAAAGTTACAGATAATAATGGTTTCTGTTTCCTTGTCAGCCTTTCTTGCTTTTCTTGATTACCTTCTGGGAGAACCGTGGAATGACTAGAGATGTTTCAGAAATATTTACAGTTGATATAGAAAATGGACTTAGAGCTGATAAGTATTTGGCAGATCATTTAAATATTTTTTCAAGAAGCCAGATTAAAAATCGTAACGTCAGAATTATACTGAATAACAAAGAGATAAAACTAAGTAAAATTCTTAATTCCGGAGATGTTATTACAGTAGAGTATAATAATCCGGAATCACTGGAGCTTAATCCGGAAAAAATGGATTTGGATATTATATATGAAGATAAGAATTCAATAGTAATTAACAAACCTCAGGGTATGGTTGTCCACCCTGGAGCAGGGAATTATACCGGAACTCTTGTTCATGGACTTCTCTATCATTGTAATGAGATGACAGACAGTTTCTCTGATGATGACTTCAGGCCGGGGATTGTTCACAGACTGGATAAAGATACATCAGGAGTAATTATATCTGCAAAAAATCCTGATACTCTTGAATTTCTTGCTTCCCAGTTTCGAAACAAGACTACACAAAAATTTTATCTTGCAGTTGTAAAGGGTGTACCTGTTAAAACTGAAGGTATAATTGAAACTAATATAGCCCGTGATCTTAATAATAGAAAAAAGTTTACAGTTTCAGCTGAGAGAGGTAAAAAAGCTGTAAGCAGATATAAGATTATAGAATCCTGGGGTACTCTTAGTCTGGTTCTATTGGGTCTTGAAACCGGCAGGACACACCAGTTAAGGGTCCATATGCTGCATCTGGGGAACTCCATCCTGGGTGATCCTGTTTACGGTCGTAAGTCAGGATTATTTCCGGATATATCTCTTATGCTTCATGCATATCAACTTTCTATTAATTTACCTCCAGCATCTGGAAATGGAGAAATAAGAAAATTCAAAGCCCCTCTTCCGGAACGTTTTCTGGAAATAATTAAAAAATTAAGTAAGTATCCAAAAGAAACTCTTCTTCTTATAGAAAAAGCTCTGGATTAAAATCTTTTTCTGCTTTAATAGTTGAGGGAGGTCCATGACTTGGAAATACAAGTATACTGTCATCCATTTTCCTGATACCTTCTGAAATAGATTTGCTAACCACTGCAATTGTTTCTTTATTTTCATCTTCACCTATACTTCCTGCACCCAGTGTATCACCGGTAAAAAGCAT
>DAOWEB010000401.1 GCA_030638735.1 Spirochaetaceae bacterium | reverse complement strand
TTAATGCTCTCTTCTGTTCATCTTACAGACACACATTTGGGGATAATTCTGGTTTATACCGCCTTTGGATTTCCTTTGGCTGTAATGCTGGCTACGCAGTTTATGAAAGGCCTTCCAAACAGTCTTGTTGAATCTGCCTACATTGACGGTGCTTCTGTTTTTAAAACTTTTTTAAGTATTATTCTTCCTATGTCAACACCTGTTATAATAACAATCAGTATCATGAGTGCTCTTGGAATATGGAATGAGTTTCTCCTTGTCCTTGTTCTGGCAAGTTCAGAATTCACTAAATCGTTACCTGTTGGAGTATTTTCTTTTTCCAGTTTAACAAGCACCCAGCTCGGGTGGCAGCTTGCAGCATTGGTTATTGCAACAGCCCCTGCAATGCTGGTATATTTTCTTTTTAACAAAAGATTAACAATGGGTGTTGTTGGCGGCGCCATAAAAGGTTAGGAATATATTGATGGAATACTATTTTGTACCACCTCCGGTATTGGTTGAAAAAATCTTCGGTAAATATAATTTATCCATAAGTAATATCAATTTGATTGATTCATACTCTTTGGAAAAGGATTTACCCGAGTTTATAGCTTATCAAAGAGATACAGATATATTACCGGACGCTTATAGATTATATATTGAAGGTGATAAAATAAAACTTAGTTCCTCCACAGATGCAGGAAAGTTTTTCGCAATGAAAACTCTTCAACAATTAAGCAGGCAAGTGGATAGTGATGGTTTTTTATCCAATATTAAAATAGAAGATAATCCTGTATTTAAAAACAGAGCTGTGATGCTGGATATAAGTCGTAACAAAGTTCCTGTAATGGAAAATATATACAGACTTGTTGATCTATGGTCAGAATTAAAACTTAATCAGTTACAGCTTTATACTGAGCATACTTTTGCATATAAAAAACATAAAAAGGTATGGGGAAATTCCTCCCCTTTTACACATGAGCAAATTAAAAGTCTGGATAAGTATTGCAGGGACAGGGCTATGGAGCTTGTACCAAATCAGAATTCTTTTGGGCACATGGAAAGATGGTTAAAACATGAAGAATATATTTCTATGGCTGAAGCACCTGATGGTTTTGATGATCCATGGGGTGGCCATTTTGATGTGTCTTCCACTTTTTATCCGGAATCTGAAGATGTACTGCCATTTCTTTCAGAATTATACGATGAATTACTTCCATGTTTTTCAAGTAATACCTTGAATGTAGGTGGTGATGAAACTTTTGACCTTGGACAGGGAAAGAGTAAATATCGATGTAAGGAAATTGGTGTAGGAAAAGTCTATCTGGATTTTATAAAAAAGTTGGAAAAAGAGGTTAGCAGTCGGGGCAAAAAAATGCAATTCTGGGGTGATATCATTTTAAATCATCCGGAACTTATAGATGATATTCCTAAAAATCTAATTGCCATGAATTGGGGGTATGAAGCTAATCATCCTTTCGAAAAAGAAACGAAGGCTTTTGCCGATGCAGGTATTGAGTTTTATGTTTGTACAGGTACATCTGCCTGGAATTCCATAGCAGGTAGATGGAACAATGCCTTAGGAAATATTAAATCTGCTGCAATACATGGCCTTAAAAATGGAGCTACAGGCTTTATGATTACTGAATGGGGTGATAATGGTCACCTTCAACAGTTTCCTGTTCCTGTTCCCGGATATACAGCTGGTGCTTCAGCTGCCTGGAGGGGCTCTAAAGGAACAGAAATAAATTTTGAGAAAAATCTTAGTATTCACTACTTTAAAGATAAAACAAAGAAGGCTGCAAAGGCTCTTTTGAAAATGGCAGATTTGTATAATGACTATTCCAATAATATGCATAATATGAGTATTTTTTCAGCAGTATTGTTGGGTTCCTCATATAATGGGTATCAGGAAGAATACCATAAGTTTGGGGAAATAGATTTTCTTCCGGCAATTCCAGTTCTTGATCAGGTTGATCGCCTTCTTGAGGAGATGGAGATAACCGGATTGGATAGTTATCTATTAGCAGAAGAACTGTTGTTCACTTCTAAATTCCTAAGGTTCGGTGTCGATATTGCTACAGATATTTTCAGTACCCCTGGTAGAAATATAAAAGAGATTCCTTTATCCAGAAGAAAAGAGTTTTCTTTATCTATACATAGCCTTATTCCTGAATTTAAACGGCTATGGTTAAACCGGAATAGAGATGGTGGACTTATTGATAGTCTGGTATATTTTGAAAAGTTGGATAATGAGCTTCTTAAACTGTAATTTCCGGAAAAGGATTTTCCCACTGCCATCCGGTTTTTCCAGTTTCTCTGAATCTCTCCAGTCTTCTTATTGTAAGTTCTGCAAAAACAGGGTCCCTGTCAAAGGTTATACATCTGCGGCTAAGTTTTTCTGCAGCTATCAGTGTTGTTCCCGAATGGGCAAAAAAATCGGCTATTATATCTCCTTTTTTTGAACTTGTTTTAATAATTCTTTCAATAGATTTTAGTGGTTTTTGGGCATATGCTCCAGGAATATTTTCCTCCATTCTATAGAAAACCTGCTGTATATCCAGCCATATATTCCCCGGACGAATAGTATCAGACTTACTCCTTTCCATATTATCTGTAATTTTACCATTTATAGTTTTGTAGTAACCCTTTAATACCTTTGGAATATCTGTATAAGCTACTTTAAAATAAGGGTCTCCTTTTGTGTAATATAGAAGTTCCTGTCTTACAGCCATCCAGTTTTTCTGGGTGCCGTATCCTCTCTGGTTTCTAAGGCTGATAAAGCTCCGGGATTTAAGTTCTTCGTACTCTCTCATCAATATCATAAATTCAGGCAGGGGTTGGAAGCCTCTTTTTTGATCTGCACCAAGCCAGATATATAGATGGCAGTTTCCTGACATCAAATTAATCGAATTATTAATCCATCTATTGGAAAAAGTAATGTATTCCTCTATATCTATACGGGAAAGCTGATTGGTGTTTTTATTTCCTACTGCAATATTATATGGGGGATCCTGGATAAAAAGATCTACTGTTGTACCATAACTTATTCTTTGACAATCATCTGCGGAAATTGCATCCAGCACACCAATTTTATGTTGCCCTAAAGGGTCTTCCCATATTTCACCTGGTTTAAGACGGCAATAGGGTAGGATTTTTTCTCTAAAAATATTGTCATCCAGTCGGGGAATTGCTTCTTTTGGCATAAGAAGGAGCATATAGTTTTTTTTCTTTCATTTATAGGGTTAAAGACCATTTTTTAAATATCACTATCAAAATTATAATTATTGTTTGCATCTATTGAATATATTTATATAATAAAGCGGAAGGAGTTTGTCAATGAAATCATTAAGTATAAGAAGTAGAATAATAATTCCTTTTGTAATTATAGTACTTTTTATACTAAGTATAAGTATTTTCCTTTTTTACAGACATGTTGAAATTTATGTAAGGTCAGATTTTCAGATAAGAAAAGAAAAAGTATTACAGGCTTTTGATCATGAAATAAATATTGAAACAGAAGTTATAAAAGGATTTATTAAACTGATACAAGCTAAAGAGGACCTTCAGTCTGCCTGGCTGGAAGGGAACAGAGATTTCCTTTTAGCTAAAACTATACATTTAAATAATACTCTTTTAAATAGTTTTGATATAACACATTTTTATTTTCACAATATGGACAGAACCTGTTTTCTTAGAGTTCATAACCCTGAACGATTTGGTGATTATATTAACAGGTTCACTATGGAAAGTGCTGTAGAGACATTTTCTGTTTCTTCCGGTATTGAACTTGGTCCTTATGGAACCTTTACTTTAAGGGTAGTTTCACCCTGGATAATAGACGGAAATCTGGCCGGGTATATAGAATTGGGAAAAGAGATTGGGAATATAACTAATATGTTCAATAACTTTCTCGAAGTTGAAATATTTTTCAGTATTAACAAAACATATCTTAGTCGTGAAAAATGGGAAGAAGGGCTAAAGATGATTGGTTCTTCAGGATCCTGGGACCAATTTCCGGATCATGTGCTTACTGGTGATAGTTCTCAAATGATTTCATCGATAGGAGAGTTTGTTGGTCAATCCCATAGTGATCATGGTGATACTATTTTAAAATTTTCTTTTGAAGACAGGTGGTATTTAGCCGGTTTTATTAATTCTATAGATGCTGGTAAAAATTCTGTAGGGGATATTATTGTAGTCAAGGATTTTACTATACAGCATAATTCTATGTATAAAACTTTAATATATCTTATAATTAGTGTTTTGATTGTTGCACTTTCCGGTTTTATTCTGCTCTGGATATTACTTGGGAAAATTCAGGAGGATTTAAACAGGGCAAATAAAAATCTGATTTTTAAAATTAAAGAACTGGAAATTTCTAAAAAAGAAGCCATTGAATCTAAATCCATAGCAGAAAATGCAAATAAAATGAAAAATGACTTTTTGGCAAACGTGAGTCATGAACTAAGGACCCCTTTAAATGGCATATTAGGAATGACTGGTCTGGTTTTGGATACTGAACTGGATGATGATCAAAAAGCTTTTCTAAATATGATTGTTGAGTCAGGTGATCACCTGTTTAGGATTATTTCAGATCTTCTTGATTTTTCTCAAATTGAGACCGGGAACCTTAGAATTAAATCAGCATTGTTTAATTTAAGTAATCTTATAAAAAATACAATTTCAGTATTAAAACCCAGTGCAGTCAAAAAAAATATCAAACTTTTATATACTATTACTCCTAAAGTTCTTTACTTTTATGGTGACAGGGTTCGTATTGGACAAATATTAATAAATCTTATTACCAATGCAATAAAGTATTCTGAAAAGGGAACAATTAGAGTTTCTGTCATAGTAAAAGAGAAACTGGAAATTTCTATTGAAGATACAGGAGTAGGTATACCTGAAGATAAGATAGATACAATTTTTGACAGCTTTGTCCAAATTGAAAATACATATACAAAAACTCATGAAGGTGTAGGACTTGGTTTGTCAATTGTAAAACAGCTTATACAACTTTTAAATGGGGAAATTTGTATTGAAAGTAAACCAGGCATTGGTAGTACTTTCAAAATTTGTTTACCTATAGAGGTTATTCCTACAGATGCTATGGTAATACAAGATGCACCATCTTTGGAAAAGAAAAATATTCTAAAAGGGCTTAGAGTAATTATTGCAGAAGATGAGGCTATAAACAGGATGTATATCAAAAAGTTTATTTCCAAGCAGGGTGCAATTGTAACTGAAGCAGTAGATGGGCAGGATGTTCTTGATAAGTGTGAAACTAGTGAATTTGATCTTATTTTAATGGATATGGGAATGCCTAATATTGATGGTATAGAAGCAACCGTTAGAATAAGAGAATTTGAAAAATTAACAAATAAATATGTTTATATTATTGCTCTGACAGCAAATGCTTTTCCTGAGGATGTTAAAAGATGTATAGATGCTGGAATGGATCATTTCCTGTCAAAACCAATAAAAGAGAGAGAATTGCTTAGTGTTATAGATGAAACTATGAACAAGTAATATTAAGGAGATTTTAATGGAAAAAATATTTATCGATGGTGCACCAGCTGCAATTGGTCCTTATTGTCATGCTGTTAAAACAGGGAATCTTGTATTTTGTTCAGGTCAGACCCCACTTGATCCGGAAACTATGAAAATTGTCGGAACCACAATTGAGAATCAGACCAGAAGAGTTCTTTCAAATATATCAATTGTTCTTAATGGATTAGGGCTTGGTTTGAAAGATGTAGTAAAAACAACTGTATTTCTCAAATCCATGGATGATTTTAAAGGGATGAACGGAGTTTATGCAGAGATGTTTGATGGTCATACTCCTGCCAGATCTGCTATTGCAGTAAAGCAGAATCCATTGGATGCTATGGTAGAGATTGAGTGTATTGCTGAAATAAAAAATTAAAGTGAATATTCAGGAAAAAATGTTTCTGGATTTAAAAGATAAAGAGCTATTCAAAAAAGCAGGGGATTATGCTTTGGAGTATGCTGAATCTGCTCTTGATAGAAATGTATTTCCAGATGAAAAAGCATTAAAGAATTTGCTTGTATTTGATGAAGATCTTCCTTTTGACTCGACTGATGCGGTGTCAATTGTTGATCAGCTTCATAGATATGGTTCTCCTTCAACTGTCAGTCAAATTGGCGGCCGGTATTTTGGTTTTGTGAATGGTGGGGTTATTCCAGCTTCTCTTGCAGTTAAATGGCTTACAGATTTTTGGGATCAGAATACACCAATGTATGTAACATCTCCTGTTATGTCTAAAATAGAGTCTGTTGTTGAAAAATGGCTTAAGCAGATATTTTCACTGCCGGATGAAACCGTTGCAGGTTTTGTAAGTGGAAGTTCTATGGCTATTTTATGCGGTCTGGCTGCTGCAAGATTTCGAATTCTGGAGAGACAGGGGTGGGATGTTAATAAAAAAGGATTATCGGTTTCTCCTCCTTTCCGGGTTGTTCTTGGCAGGCATGCTCACAGCACCGTAACAAAAGGCCTGGCTCTCCTGGGAGTTGGAAGTGATCAGCTGGAATATGTTGATGTAGATAATCAGGGACGTATAATTCCTGAATCTCTTCCTGTACTGGATACCAAAACAATACTGATTCTTCAGGCAGGTCATGTAAGCACAGGAGCATTTGATCCCTTCGATGATATTATGCCTATAGCTGAGGAGGCAGGAGCCTGGGTTCATGTTGATGGCGCTTTCGGATTATGGGCTGCCGGATCTAATAAATTTAACAGCTTAACTAATGGTATGTCCAGAGCTGATTCCTGGTCTGCAGATGGTCATAAAACTCTTAATACACCCTATGACAGTGGTATTATTCTCTGTAAGGACAGAGATGCACTGGTCTCTGCTCTTCATGCTGCAGGTTCATATCTAATTTTTGGTGAGAATCGTGACGGGATGCTGTTTACACCGGAAATGTCCCGTCGGGCAAGGGCTGTTGAAATGTGGGCGGCCCTCAAATTTCTGGGCATCAAAGGTCTGGCTGAGCTTGTAGAGGGTTTGCATGATAGGGCTGTTCAGTTTGCAGAAGAATTTAAATTACAGGGATTTGAAGTTCTGAATGATGTTGTGTTTAATCAGGTTCTTGTCTCATGTAAAGACGATGATCAGACTAAAAGGGTTCTTGAACTGGTACAGCAATCAGGAGAGTGCTGGTGTGGGAATGCCAGGTGGAATGATAAATATGTTATTCGTGTCAGTGTCTGCTCATGGGCTACTACAGAAGCTGATGTAAGTAGATCTGTGAAAGCCTTTGTGGATGCCAAAAATAAAGTTGATACTGAATAAGAAAAATTTTCCTGCTTGCCAGTATCAACAGATACCCATATCATATAACTATGAAAATTAGGCATAAGCTGGTTATTCTTATAATTATATATATATCCGGTATTATTTCCATAGCACTTCTTTCTTTGTATGGCTGGCAGCGAACTGAACAAATTCAGCAGTCAGTTACCATGGGTGTAGAACTACAGTTAAAGTCCCGGGAAGTTCAGAGTCTAATGAAGGATATTATTTTTGATCTGTTTGTACCTGAAATGTATGGTCATATCAGGTCTCTGACTTATTCTCCCAGATCAGCAGTTACAATCAAGCAGCTGCAGGAAGCAGTTTTTGATTACAATACAATATTTAATAATTTTATGACTCAGGATAATTTCCTTGAAGGAAATAAAGGTTTAATACGGGATCAGTATTTTACAGCAATTCGAATGAATACCCGGGCAATGAGTATGATGGGTAGAATTGAGGAAATTCTTATAGTCATACGTGAGCAGTATCATTCGGAGGAAAACCTGTACAGCGCCATGCAGAAGGATGAAGCACTAATACCTTTTTTTGCAGAGATACAGGAAGCATCATATTATTTTAAAAATAGTTTTGAAAGTTTTATGAATTACTTTATTAAAACCCTTAATGAGGAAGCAGAAAGAGTCAGGCAAAGTATTTATTTATTTTTTATAATAATGACAGGATTAATTCTGACCTTCTCAATTATATTTACATTGTATCTTTCAAGAGATTTAACAACTAAGCTTACTCTAATGAATGGGGCATTTAGAAATGTATCCTATGGAGATTTTTCTAAAAAATTAAATATAAACTCCAATGATGAGTTTGGAGCTTTTACTGTTACCTTCAATGATCTTCTTAATGATCTTA
>DAOWEB010000238.1 GCA_030638735.1 Spirochaetaceae bacterium | reverse complement strand
TTTACAACTTCAAGGGTTGCTCACGGCTATACAGAAGTTGAATCAGGATATGCTGTTCCTGATGGAAAAGGTGGTGTTGAGATCTATTATCCCACTCAGGGAGTATTTGATGATCGAAGACAGGTAGCCGGGGCACTTGGCCTTGAAGAACATAAAGTGAGAGTTGTACAGCTTCCAATGGGTGGTGCATTTGGTGGAAAAGAGGATGTTCTGTTCCAGCACATCCTTGCAGCAGCTGCCATTAAATTCAATAAAACTGTAAAAATATCAATCAGCAGAGAAGATTCTTTAAGGGTTGTTCAGAAAAAACATGGTATAGATTTTAAAGCCTCTCTTGGTGTAGATAAATCCGGTCAGTTTAAGGTTCTGGATGTTGATATTGCAATGGATACAGGTGCATATGCATCACTTGGGCACGATATTATTGAAAATGCCATGTCTTTTGCCGGTGGACCATACTATATTCCTGAATTAAGAATAAACGGTAAAGCTGTTTTCTCCAATAATGTTATGGGTGGAGCAATGAGGGGATTTGGAGCAAATCAGGCCAACTACATGATTGAATCTCTTATAAATATGGCTGCAGAAAAACTTGATATGGATACAATAGATATAAGAATTTTAAATGCACTTAAACCGGGACTTCCAACAGTTACAGATCATATTCTTGAACCTGGAATACCAGGAATAATGGAAGCCTTGCTGGAGGCAAAAAAAGCCCGGGAAGAGATTACAATTCCAAAAAACGGCAATGGTAAAAAGTATGGTATGGGTGTTGCCTGTGGTGTAAAAAATGTTGGTTTTGGTCATGGCTTTCCTGAAAGTGCGGGTTCAATTCTGGAAATGTCTGTAGAGGGAAAATGTAAGCTTATGACTTCCCATCATGAATTAGGACAGGGAGCAGCCATTGGGCAGGCAAAACTGGTATCTGAAGTTCTAAAAATTCCAGTAGGAGAAATTACAGTAATCCTACCGGATACTGCAAAGACTCCTTTCACAGCAGCAACTACTGCTTCCATGCAGACATTTATGACAGGGAATGCAACACTTGGAGCTTCAAGAAAACTTCTGTCTGATATTCTAATTAGTGCTTCTAAAAAAATGAACAATCCAAATCCTGCAGCTCTTAAACTTGAAGGTGATTCTGTTGTTGACAGTTCCAATGGAAATAAGATTAAGCTTTCTGAACTTGGTGCCCCTTTTAGAGCTGAATTTAGATCTTTTCCTCCAGAAACAGAAACTTTTGCAAATAAAGCAACTCCTAAAGATTATAATTCAAAAGAGTTTAAAAACAGACGAACACACTGGGCTTATGCATATGGTGTACAAATTGCTCTGGTGGAAGTTGATGAGACTACAGGTAAAGTTCTGGCAAAAAAAATTATAACCGTCAGCGACCTTGGTAAAGTACTAAATAAAAGAGCAGTAGAAGGTCAACAGGAAGGTGGTGTTGTTATGGGTGTTGGTTATGCCCTGACCGAAAACTACAAGTATGATAAAGGTGAGAATACAACAGAAACTTTTGGAGAGCTGGGATTAATAACAGCAAATGAAGTACCGGAAAGTGTTATTAGAGTTGTTGAAGTACCACATCCATGGGGTCCGCTGGGAGTCAAAGGTCTGGCAGAAGCACCTTCTCTGGCTACTGCACCAGCAATTACAAATGCAATTTACGATGCTACAGGGGTAAGAATTTTTGATCTGCCTGTTAATAAAGAATTGCTTATAAAATAATTATATTGTAGAGACGCCATAAATGGCGTCTCTACAACAATACATCTTCCAAAGCATGCCAGGGTAAGGTCGCACATTTAACACGAAGGGGATATTTTATAACACCTTCCAGGGCAATTAAATCACCCCAATCTTCAAGACTGCTTTTGTCTTCGTTTCTCATTATTAAAATAAAACTTTTTATCATGTTAAGAACTTCTTCTTTTGATTTACCTTCCACAATCTCTGTCATCATAGAAGCCGAGGATGTACTAATTGCACACCCGTCCCCATCGAAGCGAACTCTTTCCAGTTTACCATCATTTGAAAAATCAACAGCAAGCTTAATGGAATCCCCACAGGTGGGATTCTCATGAACTTCATTGTCAGAGATGAAATCCAGATTCTCTTTGTTTCTGGGATGCTTTGCATGGTCAAGAATTATTTCCTGATAAAGATCATCAAATGCCATTATTAAAGTACTCCCCTGCAGCATTGATTTTTTCCACAAGATATTCAATTTCTGATCTTGTATTATAAAAAGATAAACTTGCCCTGGCCATAGAGGAAACTTTTAACTTTCTCATTGCCGGTTGTGCACAATGATGACCAGCTCTGACAGCAATACCAAATCTGTCAAGAAACTGAGCCATGTCATGAGGGTGAAGATCGTTGTGGGTAAAAGAAAAAACACCAGATCTATTTTCAGCAGGTCCATATATTTTTATATTTTTTATTCCTGACAATAACTTCCCAGCATACTTTGTGAGCATATTCTCATAACTACAAATAGAATCAAAACTAAGCTCATTTATATAATCTATAGCTGATCCTAAACCTGCAGCTCCTCCAACATTTGGTGTACCAGCCTCAAATTTCCAGGGCAGATCATTCCAGGTTGAACCTGTAAGTTTTACAGAACGAATCATATCACCTCCACCCATATAAGGAGGCATTTTTTCAAGAAACTTTTCTTTTCCATAAAGTACACCAATACCCATGGGACCATAAAGCTTATGCCCGGAAAAAACAAAAAAATCACAATCCAGCTGCTGTACATCAATTGGCATGTGGGGTGTACTTTGAGCACCGTCTATAAGCACAGGTATATCCAAAAAATGAGCTTTTTCAATTATTAGTTTTATATTATTAATTGTTCCAAAGATATTAGAGATATGAACAACACCGACCAAGGCTGTTTTTTTGGTCAGAAGTTCATCAAGCTTATCCAGTTCCAGTTCACCATGTTCATTTATAGGAATAAACTTTAATTTACATCCAGTCCGTTCCGATAAAAGCTGCCATGGAACAAGATTACTGTGGTGTTCCATTTCTGTCAGAAGAATTTCATCTTCCGGTCCCAGATTACTTCCAAAAGATGAAGCAACAAGATTAATTGATTCTGTGGTATTTCTTGTAAATATTATTTCATGTCTATACTCAGCGTTAATAAAGGACTGAACCTTAGCCCTGGTTCCTTCATATAAAGCAGTAGCAGTCTCTCCAAGGGTATGAAGAGCCCTGTGAACATTAGAATTCTGCTCCCTGTAATAACAGCTCATCGCTTCTATTACCTGTAAGGGCTTTTGAGCTGTAGCAGCTGTATCCAGATAGATCAAATCTACAGGGGAATCATTACCAACAAGGTTTATTTTGTTTTGTAAAATAGGAAACTCTTCCCGTATTTCTCCTACATTCTTTTCATTTGCAAAAATCCACTCATTTACCATCTAAAGAACAGCCTCTTTTTGTTTAATTTTATCCATTATCAATGGAGAACAATATAAATTAATATCCTCAGACAAATGATCATAAACCGAACTTAGAAAACCTTCAAGAATCATTTGTCTGGCTTCTTCCAGTGATATACCCCGGGACGTAAGATAAAGTATTTGTTCCTCATTTATTCTTCCAGTTGTCGATCCATGACTGCATTTAACATCATTATTTCTAATTTTCAAGCTTGGTATAGAATCTGCCCTGGCTCCATTATTAAGAACCAGATTATGGTTTGTCAAATAAGCATCAGTTAAAGAGGCATCTTCTTCAACCTCAATAAGACCCTGATAAATACTTCGACCTTTATCCTTAACAACAGACTTAATCATTGCCTGACTAAAGCAGTCTTTTGCCATATGATGCTGAACTGTTCTCATGTCTACCTGAGTATTATCTTCTGCAAAAATTACACCATAGAGTCTGGCATCTGCTTTTTTTCCGGTCAGATCAATTTCTGTTCGTGTCTTTACTAATTTTCCTCCTGTACAGGATTGAAAATCTGACAAAAAAGCTTCTTTGGAAAGATTGATAAATCGGTTTAGAAAAATCAAAGAATCAGGACCAATATCTGTAACTGTTGCTGTATGGATATTCGAATTAACTCCGCAAAAAAGATTCAGAACACCGGAAATATTAGAGTTATCTGAACTTGTAATTTTCTGAATAATCTTAACCTGGGAGTTATCCCCGGCATTTACAAAAATGTTTGGTAAAAAGGTTCTGTCATTATCACTAATTTCAAACTCCACTATAAGTGGTTTATTAAGTTCAAGATTTTCCGGAATTATAATAAATATAGAATCTTTAAAACTGCTCAATGCAAGAGAACTTAGTTTATTATCTATACGACCAGCTGCATCTTCAGCAAGTTTAATTATTAATTCAGTATTTATTTTATCCAGTTTTGATGGATATTCAGGTTCATATATTATGATGCTTTCTGCATCAGCTTCAATTATATTGATTGATGCTTTCTTATCTGCTGATTTTCTTATTACTAATGAAGAATTATCATCCTTATCTGATATTGAAGATATTTCCAAAGAGTTTTCCGGATTAATACTTAAAGTCTGAAATCCTGCCATATTATATTTTGCAAGATTAGTCCTTCTCCATTCTTCATCCATGGGTTTAGGCCAAAGACTATTTTCAAAATTATTAATCGAAGTCTGATTAATTGAAATTAACTCTTCCTGGATATTTTGTTGTACTTTTATATTATCCAATCGATTTCTCCATTTCCAGTTCAATTAGTCTGTTTAACTCAACTGCATATTCCATAGGAAGTTCCTTAACCAGAGGGTCAAGAAAACCGTTAACAATCATTGTGGAGGCACTTTCTTCATCAAGACCACGGGACATTAGGTAAAACAACTGATCTTCAGATATTTTACTTACACTGGCCTCATGTTCCAGGACTGCATCATCCGAAGTGACTTCCATATAAGGAAAAGTATTGGAAACTGATTTATCATCAATTATAAGAGCATCACAAACAACTTTGGATCGGGCGTTTTTAACACCATCGGCTACTTTAATAAGCCCTCGGTATGTAGAAATACCTCCATCCTTACTTATAGATTTAGAAGTAATAACAGAAGTAGTATCATCTGCCAGATGAATAACCTTACCTCCGGTATCCTGTTCCTGATTAAAACCTGAATAAGCAATAGACAGGATTTCTCCATGGGCACCTGGTTCTTTAAGAAATACTGAAGGATACTTCATAGTTCTCTTAGAACCAATATTACCATCGACCCATTCCACAGTTGCATTTTTATATGCAAATGCTCTTTTTGTAACAAGATTATAGATATCACCCGACCAGTTTTGAATAGTAGAATACCTTACTCGTGAGCCCTCTTTTGCTATTATTTCAACTACAGCACTATGAAGGGAATCTGTGGTATAAACAGGAGCAGTACAACCTTCAATGTAGTGAACAAAACTCCCTTCTTCTGCAATAATAAGTGTTCGTTCGAACTGTCCAAAGTTCTCGGAATTAATTCTAAAATAAGCCTGAAGAGGAATATCCACATGTACACCTGCAGGGACATATACAAAACTACCACCAGACCATACAGCAGAATTTAAAGCTGCAAATTTATTATCTGTATGAGGAATAATTGTTCCAAAATATTTTTTAACTATTTCAGGATGTTCTCTTATAGCTGTTTCGGGATCACAGAAAATAACGCCCTGTTCTGCAATTTCCTCTTTAAGATTATGATAAACTACTTCTGAATCATACTGTGCCCCAACACCAGCCAGAAATTTTCTTTCTGCTTCAGGAATTCCAATTCTTTCAAATGTTTCTTTTATATCATCAGGAACATCATCCCAGGATCTTTGCTGCTTATCTACCGGTTTTGCATAGTAATAAATCTCATCAAAATCTATATCACTTATATCGGCCCCCCAATTGGGAAAATCCTTTTTAAGGAATGTCTCATAAGCCTTAAGCCTGTAATTCAGCATCCATTCCGGTTCATCTTTTCTTTTTGATATTGCCCTTATTACGTCTTCATCAAGACCTTTTTTTGTTTTAAAAACTGATTGATCGGGGAAATAATAACCATGCTCATACTCTTCAAGAGGCAATTGTGCGCTGATACTCATCTGCTTCCTCCGGTATATTGAATTCTTCCCTAACCCAGCCATAACCTTTTGATTCAAGCATATCAACGAGGTCTCTTCCTCCGGATTTTACTATCCTGCCCTGATAGAGAATATGTACAAAGTCGGGATTTATATTTTCCATTATTCTTTGATAATGAGTAATTATAAGGGCCCCAAAATTTCCACCCTTTAACTTGTTTACCCCTGTGGCAACTGTTTTAAGAGCGTCAATATCCAGACCGGAATCAATCTCATCCAAAATTGCAAAAGTTGGTTTTAACAACATCATCTGAATAAGTTCCATTCTTTTTTTCTCACCCCCGGAAAAACCTTCATTCAAATATCTGTTAATAAAACTATGATCCAGGCCTACAGTATCAAGATTAGCTTTAAGGTCTTTAATAAATGAAGATACATTCATCCTTTCTCCTTCTGCCAATCTTAATTCGACTATACGTTTAAGATACTTACCTATGGTTAATCCAGGAACTTCCAGGGGCTGCTGAAAAGCAAGAAAAATACCTGCCAATGACCTCTTTGTAACACTCATCTCCAAAAGATCTTCACCATTCAGGCTTATACTTCCTCCAGTTACTGTGTAATCCGGATGTCCTGCCAAAACATTTGACAGAGTACTTTTACCTGAACCATTAGGCCCCATGAGTGCATGAATTTCACCTGTTTTTATTTCCAGATTAATTCCATTTAATATCTGTTTTCCATCCACTTCTGCAGTCAGATTTTTTATTGTTAAAGTTTGCATTAAACCTCCTAAATACTATAACCAAGGGTTAACCTGGCTTCATCGTTCATCATTTCAGGGCCCCAGTAAGGAGTCCATACAAGATTTGTAATTATACTTCCAACACCACTAAGTTCAGAAACAGAAGTTCTTATCTCATTTTCAAGATAATCTGCCAAAGGACATCCGGGTGATGTAAGGGAAAAATCTATGACCACATGATCACCATCAATATCTACTTTATAAACAAGACCCAGATCGGTTATTGGTATATTTATTTCAGGATCATAGACCCGTGAAAGGGCACCCATAATATCTTCATGTTTTAATTCTGCCATTTTATACTCCACTAACCAGTTCTTTTATACTCACAGAATCAAGAAAATTGATCCACATTAGCTGAAACTTACCCATGCCATCATGAATTCTGCATATATCAATCCTGGAACAGGAAGATTCATCCTCCAGGCATCTAACAACAAAGTGTTCCCCTGTGACAGCACGTTTTAAATCACCAAGTGTTATATTTTCTAAAGGAATACCAAGTTCATAACCCCCGCCAGCACCCTTTATAGATCTTACAATTTCTGCTTTAGAGAGTTTTTGGAAAATCTTTTTAATCTGTTCTTCCGGCATCTGCATATTCCGTGCAATTTCTCCGGCAGTACTCCTTTGATCTCTTTCTGCAAGGTCTATAAGTCCAATAATTGTATATTCCAGTTCTTTTGATATCTCCATAATTTACCTTTGTTCTAATACGACTAAATATGTCGTATTTAATTTATTACTTTATCTTGAACATGTCAATATATATTAGTATTTTTATAATGTACCAAAGAGGGAATATGAAATATCTGATCATTCTGGCTCATCCGGACAGTAAAAGCCTAAACAGTAACATTGCAAATAAAGTTAAACAGCACTTACTAAATACCGGAAATATAGTTGTATTTCATGATTTATATGAAGATAACTTTAATCCAATACTTTCTTCAGATGAAATTAAAAGAAAATTCAGTTTTGATGAAAGCATTCAAAGATATAGTATTGAGTTGGCTGAAGCTGATCATATTATTTTTATACACCCTGACTGGTGGGGACAAATGCCTGCAATAATGAAAGGCTGGCTTGACAGGGTATTTCGTCAGGGGACTGCATTTGAATATGACGGCCCTGATTTTGAAGATAAAGAAAAAATAGCACTCCTTACAGGAAAAATTGCAACAGTAATAATAACTACAGACAGAGATCCCGAAATTATGCTTATAGAAAATATATGGAAAAAAGATATTCTTTCTTATTGCGGAATTGATGATGCAGGGATACTTATCCATTTTTCTGCAAGAAATGCAGGAATAAAGGAAAGAGGGATGTTTCTTCAGAGAGTTATTGCCAGAATCAGCAGAACAGACTAAGTAATGATTATTATTTAAAATACGCACCAGATCCTAAAATCTAAATCTACTATTTTCTTGCCTTATAAAGCTTTATATATTAAATTCTTATTAAAATTAAATTCCTTTTAAAGGGACGGAGCAAATCATGAACAAATCAAAGTTAAGTTTTGGGGTTGTTCTGGTTTTATCAGTATTCCTGCTGCTGTGTTGTTCCAATTCTGAAAAAACCCTGTCACCCCCTGGGCTTGGATTTCATTCCATGGCCTACGATGAAGAATCCAATATCACAGTTATTTTTGGCGGTAGACACGACGATTTTAATTTGCCCTTAAATATTACCTGGGCATACAGAAGTAATGATGATACCTGGGCAATAATGAAACCTGAAGTAAAACCACCGGCGTATTATGATACTACAATGGCTTACGACTCAGAATCGGATAGAATAATCATGTTCAGCGGACAGAACACCTGGTCTTACGATTATAATTCCAATAAATGGCAAAAGCAGAACCCTGCCAGATCGCCTATAGCAATATTAGGATTCCGTATGTCCTATGAT
>DAOWEB010000068.1 GCA_030638735.1 Spirochaetaceae bacterium | reverse complement strand
TTAAATGTAGAAACAGCTCCTTTACCAAATTGAACATCAGTCCATTCAGATTTACAGAAAACAGGAAGGCCTGAAACTGGACACAACCGATTCGTTTCCGATACAATTCCGTGTTCTTCTTCATTGACCATGGATTAATCCTTTAGTATTATCCCTCTTCTTATAACTCTATGGTATAGCTATAACAGATGTCAAGCAGGATAATATTGTATATAATTATATCCATCTGCTTTCATCCCTATTACCTTTTACATTAATATATTATTCATATATTATATCCGCATAAGCTTATAAAGGAGCATGGCTATAATGCAAATTGGATATACACAGATCTATACAGGAAACGGCAAAGGTAAAACAACAGCTGCTTTTGGTCTGGCACTAAGGGCCAGTGGTCATGGGAAAAAAATATTTATTGGTCAGTTTGTAAAGGGAATGAAATATGGAGAACTTGATTCCATAAAAAAGTTTTCGGATACAATTACACTTAAACAGTTTGGCAGAGATTGTTTTATAGAAAACGACCCTGAGCCTGAAGATATCAAAGTTGCCCGGGATGGATGGGATCTTGTAAATACAATTCTTAATGAAAACAGTGTGGATATTCTCATTCTGGATGAAATTGGAATTGCAATTTACTATAAACTGATAAGCACAGAAGAAGTTGCAGACTTTATAAAAAGAAAGCCATTGGAAATGGAACTTATACTTACAGGACGGTATGTCCCGATCGAACTTTTTGAACTGGCTGATCTTGTGACTGAAATGAAGGAAATTAAACATTATTACAAAAAAGGTGTATCAGCACGGGAGGGAATTGAGTTGTAGCCCAGGATTTCGGGTTCAAAACTAAAAAAATTATTGAGGCTGTATCAACTGTAAATAAAAAACAATTGTAATATTTTAAATTTGCAATACAATTACATCCATTATGAACCAATTATTCACTGTAAACAGTATAATCTCCTCACTCTGGCTCCTTTACTGGATCGGTGGATTAACAATTTGTTTTGCTGCAACAGGGTTTAGTGTTACCAGACTAAAAATTACCAGGGAAAAACATCTATGGTCATTAATTTTTCTCCAGTTAGTTTTAGCTTTAAATTTATTTATAAATTTTGTAGCAGAACTTAATTGGTATAACCCTGTTTTAAGTGATGTTTCAAGGGTAGGAGGAATGATTACTACATCTCTTATTATGACCGCCATTATTGGGTTATTACACTCTCAGGAAATTACAATTTTGAACAAAACAGTAGGTCGGTTTTTTAAAATTACAGGAATGATAATGGCAGGCCATTATCTTCTAAGCTATATCTTTTTTATGACCGTTAAATATGATGGTTCTATAAAATATTTTGGTGGATACAGATATGTCCCTGCATACACTGTTTTTATTCTCCAGGGAATCACTTTGCTATATGCATCAGCAGCAATTTATGTATCAAACCCCAAAACACAACTTGAGAAACGCAGGATAAAAATAATAAAAAAAATTATATTAACTGTTGCAGTACTTTTTCCTTTGAGTTTTATTATTGATTCAGTAAGATATTTTTTCCCACCTTTATGGCAAATACTGGAAGAGGAGAGACTGTTTCTTGTCCCACTATACTTTATTATTATAAATATTATTTTTATCAGATATAGTGCCACATGTTTTTGTAAAAATGAATTTAAATCTTCTTTTTCACATCTTTCTCCCAGAGAGACAGATGTAGCAGACTTACTCTGCCAGGGTAAAAGCTATAAAGAGATAGCAGATCTTCTATATGTAAGTCTTTCTACCGTTCAGACCCATGTTAAGAATATCTATCGCAAAACTAAAGTAAATTCTAAAGAAGCCTTAATCCTGAAACAGTGGTAAACCCTTAAACCACATATATATGGGATATTATCTCTTCCATCTATGCCTTAATATCCAGCAAGTGAATACTATTAAACAGGACTCAGGTACATTGGGGTTCGGAGGCAAGAATGAAAAAAACAGCATTAATTCTAATTCTTTTAATTATTGGCAGTCAGCTCTTCAGTCAGGTGTTAAATGAACGAAAAAAACCTTCAGAAGAAGTCTTCAAAGTATTTGCCGGATTGTTCTTTCCCATCAATCAATGGAATAATGGAGATTTTGATGGAGAAAGTTATTTTATGACAGAGGATGGAGGTATACTAGCCATTCCTAAATTAGATACCGGAACTGGCTGGGGGGTTACATCCGGCTGGTCAAGCATCTATCCAGGACAAAAACTTAGTTGGGTCATGAAATCTTCCTTTAGTATCTCTCAAAGCTTTCATAGCGGAGAATTTGAGGGAGAGACAATGGATGCTTCTTTTCTTTTATTTTCCATGTATATTTCCGGGGGGATACAATTATTTGATCGTGTAACTCTGCTGGCTGGCTGCGGCTGGGATATCCCCTATTTTCTTTTTATTAAAGACGGTTACATTGAAGGTACCGAACGTTCCGATCTAACCTACTGGGATTTTCAGGGCATAAACGGGGGCATTGGTTTGGATATAAAAGTAACCGAAAACTTCTCTATTACAGCTCAGGGAGATTACAGGCTGATCGATTTTGGGACCGGAAATTATAATGGGGATTCCCTCCCGGTTGAATACTTTGGAACAGAAACATGGCATGGGAAAATAGGAATAATCTATTATGATACTTTGAATGAATAAAACTGATCAATCCATCCCAATCCTAAAATTGGGAGGATTTTGAAAAACTCTTTAGTGACTGTTCCGTTTAAGCCCTTATAAGTACACTCAGGCTGATAACTGAAACAGGATCATATCCTTCTTTTTCCGGAACAATTCTATTAAATCCTCCTTTTAAATCAAGCCAGGGTAATAAGCTGGTGGTTATTTCTACACCTAACATTGATGCACCCATCACCTCCATAAGAACATTCCAATAATTATCTCCCCCGGAAAAAGAGGAAGTAGAGCCTAATATGCTTATACCCAGAGTCTGAACAGGATAATAGCTTAGTAAAAAGCTACCACCAGTTAGCTTATTATTTTCCTGATCACTAATCAGAGAAAACGAAGATTCCAGGGAAAGCCATTTTTTCCCTGGTAGATCCAGTACTGTCTTGCCCCTAAGAGTAAGAATACTAATGTCCCAGGCAAGATATGAGTAGATAGTAGTTCCGGAAGTTTGCTTGTAAAACAAGTCAGGTTGGAGATAACCTAAACCAGCAGATATCTCTGTGTATGGTGTTACATAATATCCAACCTCTCCAATCATAGTATGGTAGTGCAGAATGGCCATTGTTTCATCATCATTATTAACATCCTTCCATCGGATTCGTTTTTCTGTATATGGAAATGTTAAAGTCAGGGGGATTCTATCCCAAATCCAGTGAAGATAAAGATCATATCCAACAGTTGTATCTTCGAGAGTATTAATAGACTCATCTACGCTTCTTTGTTTTAAATCTGAAAATATCTGAGTTTGCAGACTAACATACCCTGTGTGAGTCATAAAATCAGCTTCTGCGACAGGGAAGTTTCCAGTTGTTATTCTACCCATATAAAAAGTAAAATCAGGGCTAAAATTTAGGTTCGAGGAATGTTCATCCATATAAAGTTCCATAGAAACACCACCTGTCATTTGATACGATTCCGGCACTGACAGGAAAGTACCTGCAAAAGACTGTGTAGATGCACAGAAAAAGAACAGCCATATTCCAACACATATAATTCTTCCACAATAGTCAGATCTCATTAGTTTCTCCTAATTTATGTTTTCCTTAATCTATTATTATCCAAACTCCCTGCATTATAACTGCTCAACTCTACCCGAAGGTATCCCATGAATATGTGGTTTTCTATTGACAATCTGTTTTCTACACATATACTCATTTTATATGAAGATGAAAAACAGCTATAAGATTTTTTCAGTACTAATTCTTTTATTGCTACTGTCAATTTCTCCGGTATTTGCTGATTCTACAAAATTCCGTATAGTTTATGTATCAAAAATGCCTGAAATTGATACACCTTCCGACGATATAGGGGGATTGTCCGAACTTGGAACCCTATTAAAAGAATCACGAGAGTTGTATCCAAATGTACTATTCCTCCATGGAGGAGATTCTCTGGCTCCCAGTGCCATGTCATCTTTTGATTTTGGATCTCATATGATCGATATACTTAATTGTCTTGAGCCGACTGTAATGGCAATAAATGAAAGAGAATTTTCCTACAAGGAAGATGAACTGCTTTTAAGAATTGCAGAATCGGCTTTTCCATTTATTTCTGCCAATATCTATGATCCGGTGAGTGGCGGGAATTTAGATGGAGTTGAGGACAGCCTGAACATTGATATTGACGGTTTTAATATTGGAATCTTCTCTATTTTAAATGAAGCTGTTCATGAGAGTTTTCTGCCTGATAGAATTCAGGTTGGTAATTCAGCAAGTACTATTATTAATACTGCCATGAACCTGCAAAATAATGGCACAGACTTTCTTATTCTTCTTACGGGACACATCCTTCCTGAGACAGAAGATCTTCTTAATGACAAGACTGTCAATATGATATTTGAGGCTAATTCTACTGTTGATTCTATACTGACCGTCAATTCAGGATTTTATGGTATACAGGGAAGCGGCAGGGGGAATGCCCTCGTAGTGGATGTGGAACTGATACGTAATGATAATGAAGTTATAGCTAAGTTTTCAACCAGTATAGAATCTCTCAAAGATTATAAACCAGATCCTCTGATTTCTGAGCAAATTGAATATTATAATTCTATTTTATCAGAAATTATGGATATAACAATTGGTGTAACAGAAACATCGATGGATACGACAAAAAATGCTGTCAGAACAGAAGAAAATGCCTTTGGAAATCTTGTAGCTGATGCTATGCGTAATTACTACGATTCCGATATAGCTCTGGTAAATGGAGGAAGTATTCGGGGTAATAAAATATACGAAGCTGGAACGGAATTGACCCGAAAAGATATTCTTAAAGAACTGCCCTTTCGCAACGAAAGTACTTTAATCTCGGTTTCTGGATCCCAGTTAATGAGTGTATTGGAAAACTCTGTCAGCCTTGTTGAAAATGTCAAAGGCCGATTTCTACAGGTTTCAGGAATTGATGTCAGTTATTGTCCGGAGAACCCTCCCGGTTCAAGGATACAATCCATCATTTATAAGGGCAAACCAATTAGCCCAAATAAAATGTATTCACTTGCTATATCTGAATTCCTCTATAAGGGGGGAGACGGATATGACATGCTGAAGCAGTCGGACTTAGTAAGAACGCCCCGAAGAAGTTTATTAGTGTGGGAAATAACCAGGTTATACATAGAATCTCTTACCAGGGTTTCTCCTGAAATTGAAGGTAGAATTCTCATCGTGTGCAATAATTAGATATGGAATTTAAAAAACCAAATCGTCGTTATAAAGTTGCAGTCACAGCATTCAGAGTCCTTGCTTTTATTCTCTTTTCTCTTGTATTGATATCGGCGATTGCTTTATATGGATTTTCCAAAACCAGTTCTGATCTTAGTTCTATCAGCAATGAATCTATTCCAAAAATTATCACAGGAACTCAGTTCACAGATTATTCAAAAAGTCTTGTTGTCGAAGTAGAAAGGCTTTCTTCATCAGAATCGGCGACACATCTAAGAATAAGTGCATCAAATATTGATGCACTTCTAATCCAGATCAGAAATCTGATAGAGTTGGAGGGGATGGAGAATCAGCAGTTTAAAAATAGTATCAATGTAATGGAAAAAACATTACTGGAACTGGAGAAACTTGTTGCCTCCAGAAATCAGATTACATCTCAAATTGATAAGAAACAGGCAAATTTATTAAAACTGCCTGGAGAGATCTTTGATTTTGAAAAGGAAGAGATAGGAATATCCAATTATAGCATTATATCTGAGCTGATTTCTGAGTGGAGTACTATTGCCCTGGAAACTATTATTCTGGCAGGACAGGCAAAATCTGAACACTCATTATATAAAATTCGAAATATAAGTAAATTGCTTTCAAAAAATTTCCAGATACTTACTGATCTGTCAGTAAAT
>DAOWEB010000205.1 GCA_030638735.1 Spirochaetaceae bacterium | reverse complement strand
TTTTCCAGAAACCCTCCATCTGTAGCTATCTGATTAAAAGAGCTTCCATCGGATAAACTAATCCTGTAAAGGCTGGAATTTGAACCATTCAGCAGGCGGAAACGAACTATAGAGTCGGGAACTTCCAAATATGGCTGAATAATACCATTTACCATTATAGTATTTCCAATAAGTCCATGCATAATATCTGATCTTGATGGTCTATAAGCGAAAGTCCCATCATCAAAAAACCTTCTGTCCTGTATTATAAGAGGAATATCATCAACACCATACTCCTTTGGTATATCAAGGCTTTTGGAATTATCATCATCAATAATAAACATACCGGCCAATCCCCGATAAACCTGCTCTGCAGTTGTTCCCATAACATGAGGATGATACCAGAGAGTAGCTGCTTCCTGATTTACCTTAAACACAGGATTCCAGATATCTCCAGGCTGAATAAGCTGGTGAGGTCCACCATCTGCTTCTCCAGGAATATGAAGTCGATGCCATTGAACTGTTGTAATTTCATTAAGGGTATTTTAAACTTTTATACTTACTCTCTCACCCCTTTTCACACGGATTGTAGGCCCAAGATAGTTACCGTTAAATCCAAGAGTTGGAGTAGTTTTATTACCAAAAAAAGCAATCTCTCCGGTTTGTACTGTAAGATTATAATTCAAAGCTCCCCTCTCAATTCCATCTGATTCTAATATAGGGGGAATATAAAGTTCTTTTGAAAAAGGTGAGGAATTACCCTGGGCAAAAATACCTGAATATAAAAAGATAAAAATAAAAATGATGGATTTGATATGGTTCACAAATGTTTTCCTTTGTAGGGGCGGGTTTGAAATCCTCTCCTACAAAGATTATAAACAATACCTTTTTTGTCAAGTATTATTTAAATTCCTTCTCAAAAAGTTCCCTAAAAACCATTAACCCGGACATCATAGCAGGAAATCCAGCTGTAGAAGCTGTTAATAAAATTGCATGCTCAATTTCTTCGAGGCTGCAACCTGCTTTTTCAGCCTTCTGTATATGTGTGCGAAGAGCAAGTTCATGCCCTCCGGCTGTTGAAACGCCTATCTTTATTAACCATCTGGTTTTATCCTCCAGGGGACCACCCTGATTATGCAGTAATTTACCAAAATCCTCATAAGCACCGGCAATCTCTTTATGGCGTTTTATAAAAAACCCAAAATTATCCTCTTTCCTACCCATTAGGAACTCCTTTAAAAAATGAAGCATCAATAATATTAATTCCAGCCTGCTTCATTTCATTCTCTTTTTCCAAAGCATACCCGGCTGGCAGATCAATTGAACGTGTCATATCTATTATGACATATGTTTCAAACCCGTGTCTAACAGAGTCCATAGCACTAAAATAAACACACCAGTCAAAAGCAAGGCCAGCAAAATATACTTTCTATATACCATGATCTGTAAGATAGCCCTTAAGGCAGGTAGGTGTTTTACCATCATTTTCAAAAAATGCAGAATAGGAATCCAGTTTGATACTTCTTCCTTTCCTGATAATAAGATCAGCTTTCTCTGTTTTCAATGTTGAATGAAAACAAGATCCTTCGGAGCCTTCAACACAGTGATCAGGCCAAAGAGTTACAATGTTACTATCAACTACTTTTCGAGAAAAAGCCTCAAGATTATGTGAAGAAGCAAAAGATATATGCCCTTCAGGATGCCAGTCAGCAGTAAAAACAATTTTATCAAAAAAAACAGCACCCTCGGATACCAAACTATTAATACCAATTACAATCTCATCTCCGCCACTTACTGCCAGCGCTCCTCCAGGACAAAAATCCACCTGAAGGTCAACTACAACAAAAGCACTTGATTTAGAATTATTCATACCAACAGTGTATAGAAAACTTAAGACAGCCTCAATAAAGGGAGTGACAAAATTGTTGTAATACTATATCTTGTACCTGCATTTTAAATTATAAGCCAACCAATAGCCTTTGACCCGGAGATATATATGCCAACCGTAATGATTGTTGATGATGAAGAATTAATTCGTAATATGATACATAAAAGTCTTCTTAGAATAGGATATAAGGTACTTGAAGCAGAAAATGGTAAAAAAGCCATGAAACTGGTAGCAGAAGAAAATATAGATCTTATTATTGCAGATTTAGTTATGCCTGAGAAAGGTGGGCTTGAATTAATTATGGAGCTGAATACTAATTATCCCGATATCAAAAAAATTGCTATTTCAGGTAAAATACCTGTTGAAAATGAATCCATTCATGGTTTAACTGAAGAGTTTGGAGTAGAAGCAGTTTTCTCAAAACCTCTGGAAATATTCGATCTGCTGAAGGTAGTAAAATCCTTAGTACCAGTTATATAATTAAAACAATTGGGTTTTAATTACTGTCTGTTTTTTTCTTTAAATTATATATATATATGTTTGAATTACGATTAAAATTATATTCATCCTGTTTATGGATCGGTAATTCTGACAGATCACCTTTTCTAAAACCAATTGTTTCAAACCAGTCAGATGCTCTTGTAGTTAATAAAAATATTTTCTCTATACTATTTTTAACTGCTCTATCAATTAAAAAGTTAATAAGTTTACTGCCAATACCAAGTTTTATATAATTCTGATCTACTGCAACGGCAGCAATTTCTCCAACCCCTTCATTATATTCTGCTAAAGAAGCACAACCATGAATAACACCATCTGTTTCATAAATAACAAAATTATCAATTTGATCCAAAAGACTTTGTTTATCTCTAATTAAAAGAGTGCCATCCTGAACAAAAGGTTCCATTATTCTTAGTACACCAGGAATATCCATTTCTTCCATTTTTTTAATTTTTTCAAATTCATTTCCATGAATCATAGTACCAACACCAAGATTTGAAAATATCTCTTCCAGAAGAACACCCTTCGTTTTACCATTTAGAATATGAACCCTGTGAACACCTCTGCGTGCAGCATCCTGTGCTCTTTTTACCCTTTGAAGTTCTTCTTTTTTATCACTGTTTAAGTCCAGAAATTTATCAACAATATCCATATTCATTCTGGATATCCGACCTTCATGAGAAACTCCTAAATCATCAGGGAATGTATAATTAGCTGATTTTAGAACAGGATCTGAATTGATGAAAAATAGTTTTTCAGCTCCTATAAGCTCACAAATGGAAACAGCAAGTTCATCAGATGAAATATTGTATGGTTTACCACTGGCATTCCAACCTATACAGGGAAAAATGGGAATAAAGGAATTATCCATAATCTTTAAAAGAGGTTCCTTCTGGATTTTTTCAACCACTCCGGAATTCATATAATCTATTCCATCAATAATACCCAGACTTTTTGCCCTTACCCAGTTTCCGACCAAAGCATTTACATTATTACCCGAAAGTCCTGTCATTATCTTATTGGAAACATCAAAAGCTGCCATTTTGACAAAAGAGATCATTTCCGAATTTGTTATTCTTATTCCATTGTGAAAACTACTGGTTATGCCATACTGAGTAAGAATTTCATCAATTCTATTTCGGGCACCAGGAACAATTATTATTCTAATTCCAGACTGATGAAGAATTGAAAGGTCCTTCAGTAATATTGGAAAATATTCATAATTAATAATATCATTATCAATTTTAATGACAAAAGCCTTCCCCCGGAATCTACTGATATAGGCAAAAACCTCTCTGATAACTTCAATATCCCCTCTTCCTATATGGTTCTCCATTTTCTATTCCTGTAAAATTATTTGATCAAGATCAATTTCAAATTCGAGAATACCATTTTTTAAAGCCTTCCTTATTATAGACCGGGGTACTGAAAAGAAAAATCTCATCCAAACAATATCTTCCGTCAGAGGCAAATCGGCCATGGTACCTCCTTCGGTGTCAATTTCAGAAAACGGCTTCTTTACACTGCTCCAGCTGGAATTAAAACTAAAATTGGAACTATAATACTGATCCCAATCACCGCCTATAATCTGAAAATAACAATTCTCAAAGGTTTCCGATCTTATAAGCAGTGAAAGTGAATTAAAACCACTCCAGTCAATGCCTGTGTTAATACCATACACTACATATAGATCTTCATTATCTTCCAGATAATCCATTATACCGTCATTGATTTTCATTTCCCCTGACAATCTCAGGAATCTTCCACCAGGACCGCCTTCTTCAATGGAAATATATAAATTCTGGGAATTAACTCCTTCATTCAGTTTCAACTCCCCTTCGTCTGATTCAGAGTAATCAACATAGTGATGGGAGCCCTCAACATGTAAGACACCTGGTGCACGTACGACTTCGTCCTCATAAGCTTCAATAAGACCATTCATATCGGGCTCTTTTAAAAGGAAAAAGCCCAGATCATCAACACGCAGCCTGCTCTCCAGGAAGGTTTCATCTCTAAAATTAAAACTATTGTAATTATCACGAAATGGAATGCCAAAACCTATGTAGACTGGTTCTCCAGGTTTAAGTTCTCCAAGATGGGATATATCCCGCATTGATTTAAAGGGAACGAGAAGTTTAGTCCATTCATCAGGATTCAATGATACATTTGTGATAAAAGTTTTAAGCTCTTCACCTTCGGGCTGCTGTGCAACCAGCACTAATTGGGTAAATCCTTCAGGATATACTCTAACAGCAATACCATCCTGATTTTCAGGTATCCAATCAGTTTTATAATTCAAATAAAAAGTCAGATCACTATCATTCCAGTCATTAAGCATATCCAGGTGATCTAATTCTGCTTCGAAGTCCAGAAATCCGAATCCTTCATCATTTGTACCAGTCCTGGCCGAAGCATATACAATTCTGTCTCCCCAGTATTCCTCATAGTGACTGGGACTCACATGGGTAACCGATCCATCAAAATTCTCGTAAATAGTAGTTATTGTGGAAATCCCTGATGTTTGAACAGCAGTTTCCTGAATTGTAATTACTTCACTGGTGCTGTCCCGGATAAATCCGGACTCCAGAATATAGTCCAGAAAAAAGCCTCCAAGAACAGCGCCTGTCTCCACTTCTATAAGCTGAATATTTATCTTATCATAGTTATCCAGAGGACTGATAAATCCTATCAGAATAACATCCGCTCCAAGAAGTTCTCCAATATCTACCTGAGTTTCTTCCGAAACAAGATCAGATACCATAAAAGAATACTCTGACATAACCCTGTCCAGCCCCTGACGGCTGACCATTGTAATTCCATCCCCTGCAAGATTAGCTATTTCAGTTGTCAACCCTGAAATCAAATAGTCACTTATATTGCTTTCCCTGCCGTCAACAGTAAAATAATAGACTGCCAGGGTCATATCTCTGTCAACAGGAATAAGCTGAACAGTCTCAAAAGCAATTTCAGCCACCAGAGAATCAATTCCATGTATCAGATCCTCACTCTCTAAAGGACCGGTTGCACATCCTGCAAATATAAATATGGTTAGAAATAAAAATATTATCTTTATAATAGGGCTTATTTTATTCATAAATATTATTATATATCCAATTACTTACTAAATACCAGTTATTAATTATCAATACTTACCATATTTTTCCCTATACTCCTTAACAACTTCAGCCATTATAGAAAGAGCAATTTCTTCGGGGTTCGCAGATTTTATACTAAGACCAATGGGGCTATGTATTTTTTTACATTCAGACTCGGAAATACCTGCTAAAAGAAGTCTATCAACTCTTTCGTCATGTGTAGATCTGCTTCCAAGAGCACCAACATAAAAACTGTTGGTTTTTAAAGCAAGCTCCAATGCCTGATCATCAATCTTTGTATCATGAGTAATTACTGCTACAGCAGTGCAGGAAGTAAAATTGATTTCTTTAAAAGCCTTTCTGGGCCAGGTTTTATATAGTTTATAAGCAGATTCAATCCGCTCATCTCTGGCAAATGCAGTTCTGGGATCAACAATTATAACTCTATATCCCGTCAAAGTTGCCATAGCACTAAGAGCAATTCCAATATGTGAAGCCCCTATAATTATAAGCTGAGGAACGGGTTTTAAGACAGCAGAGAATATTTTATAATCTTCCACAAAAACTATTCCTGTTTGCTGTGAATTCAGAACCTCAGTTTTTATTTTTTGTCGAAATACATCCGTTAATATATTGTTGTTTCCAAAAGAGCCATTTAGAAATTGTCCATTATGATCCATTACGAACATTGAGCAAATTTCATTCTCAGGACCTGAGCTTATAAGCCCCCAGTGCCCTCCTGTACCGGTTTCTGTTAGCTCACAAAAAGAATCAAAAATTATATTATCCAAAAGGCTGACAGATACAGTTACTTCACCTCCACAGGGAGAAACAGAACCCAGTATTTCATCATCAATCTGACAGAATTTTATTATTTCAGCCTGTCCTGTATCAAAGACCCTTTCTGCAACAGATAAAACTGTTGATTCAATACAGCCACCGCTGACAGAACCTGACATAAGGCCGTCTCTGGTAACTGCCATAACTGCACCACGCCCTCTGACAGCAGATCCCTCGAGATTTATTAAAACAGCTATAACAATCGGACTCTCGCCCTTATCCAGCCACTCTTTAACATCTTTTATTATTTCCAGCATAGTATAAATATGCTAGAAAGCAAAACTCCCGCCAAGACCAATTGTAAATCCCCGGATTATTAGTTTTGCATCAGAATCACCTATTACTTCTGAAGTATAATCTCCAGGACCAGTGCCGACATCATAGGTTCCTGTCATATTCAAATCAGATTGAATATCCCGGTATAGAAAATCCACAGAAATACTAATCTTGCTAATTGTTACACCAAAACTGGCACCTGCAAGCCATCCATAACCAAAAGAATTATCATAATTTAAATCTGTAATAACAGCATACTCTCCTTCAGGTGCAAGATCTTTTGCAATATTTCCTTCAAAAGCAGTTAAATTACCTGCATTCCAGTTTACACCTCCACCACCGTATATCTCAAAAAAAACAGGTCCCAGTGGTAAGGTGCCTTTAAGCATTACATATCCCATAAAAGAATCGCCCATAAACCAGGGTTTTGTACTTTTAACAGACGCACCTTCCACCATATAACCCTGAATCTTGTTATAACTAAACCCTATGGGTACACTCAGCATTCCCCCAAGGCCAATACTTGTGGAGAGTCCATTTTCTACAGAAACCGTACCTCCATTCCCTTCATAAAATGATTCCGGAAAAAAAATAGAAAATCCGGTACCTGCTTCAGCAGCGAAAAGACCTGTGCTGACTAAAATAATAAAAATTATCAGAATGATTGATTTCTTCATATTTTAACTCCTTTGGTTGCATAGGCGAGCAGGAAGCTTGCTTCCGACCAGCCTTCAAATAAATATTACTGTTAAAGTATAATTTAATAATGGTGGGAATAACAGGAAAACACTAAATTTTTAAATAAAATAGATATTTTATCGGTTATTGACCGACAAACTACTCTATACCTATTGACTCATTCACCAAGTAGAAATAATCTAACGGTATAATGCAGAAAAGCAAACAAGACTACTCAAATATAGATAATAAGCAAAGAATAATAGATACCGCCACAAAACTTTTTATTAGACAGGGTGCTCATAATACAAGCCTGGCTGACATTGCAAGAGAACTTGAAATTAGCAAAGGAACTCTATATTACTATTATTCTTCGAAATCTGATCTGATTTTTGATGTAACTGATATCTATATGAAAAGACTAAGTGCAAAACTATTAAACTGGATAAAGGGACATGACAGTAGAAAGCAGCCTGCAGAAATTATTTCTGTTGTATTTAAGACTATGTTCAAAACAACTTCCCGGGGAAAACTACATATTTATCTTATTTATGAGGCAATAACGCATAACGAAGCACTAAGAAAAAGAATAAATCTTGCATATTCAAAATGGCAGGAAATGCTTGAAGAAGGACTCAGCAAGATTCTATCCGATAAGAAAGACCCTGCTATTATTGCAGAAATTATTTTAACAATGATAACAGGGGGAGTAGTCCATTCTGCTTTGGGCATAAAAATGAGCCCTATGAATGAAGTTCTTCCCCCTATTGTAGACTAGAATTATGCCTCTGTTCCGGAAGCAAGAAGTTCTTTTTCAATAACGTCAATAAATGATTCTTTAGGAAGAGCTCCTGCAGCCATCTGAGGCTTACCATCTTTAGGAATAAAAAGAAGTGATGGAATACTCTGTATTCCAAAAGCACCTGCAAGTTCCTGCTGAGCTTCGGTATCAACTTTAAAAAAGTTAACTTTACCTTCATACTCTGTGGATAATTCCTCTATAATTGGTGCAATCATTTTACAGGGTTGACACCAGTCTGCATAAAAATCGATTACTGCTGGAAGTTCACCTTCAAATTTCCATTCTTTGTTATTTTCATAATCAAAAATTTCTTTAATAAATTTATCTTTAGTAAGTTGTGTTGCCATATTATCCTCCTGTCTTTAATGTATATAGAATATACTATATATAGTTATTTTAATCAAGCCCTAAAAGCTGTTTAATTTATTTACTTTGCATATCTCTCAATATTTGCATCCGGTTTTATTGATGCAACATAGCTGTTTATCATCTCAGCCATCTTCACCTGAGTCAGATGATCAATAATCTGAGCTTCAACTTCTGCCATTGGAACAGTACTTGACGCCTCTTTTGCTGTAAGTTTAATAAGATGATAACCAAACTGAGTTTCTACTACGTCACTGACATTTCCAACATTCATAGCAAAAACAGCATCTTCAAATGATTTAACCATCTGTCCACGTCCAAAAGCACCTAAATCACCGCCATTAACATTACTGGGGCCTTCTGAAAGTGATCTGGCAAGATCAGAAAACTCTTCCCCACCATTTATCCGCTCTTTTATTGCAACAATTCTATCCATAGCATCCTTTTTTACAGATTCAGTTACATCAGGTTCTACCTTAATAAGAATATGGCTGGCTCTAACCTGTTCAGGTTTAGAAAAATACTGACTGTTCCCATTATAAAACTCCAGAATATCTGAATCCTCAATTTTTATCAGGGGGCTGTATTTACTTGTAATATAATCTTCAACAAGCAAAGTTTTTCCTATATCTGTTTTAATTTCTGCTTCTGACATACCCTGAGCAGCAAGCTGGCTTTGATAAGTTGCTTCATCCGGGAACTGCCCCTTTACAGCATCAAGCTGAACATTAATTGCAGCATCATCTATTTTTAGTCCTTTGGATTTTGCATCCTGATACAGAAGCTCCTGATCTATAAGATTCTCAAGAACTTTAATCTTTAGATCGGCAAGTTGTGCATCCTGAAAGTTTATACCCTGACTTGCATACTGCTGAATAATTGCCTGAACCTGGCCATTATAGGATTTTATAGGTATTATTGCCCCGTTTACCATTGCTGCAGCTTCTGCAGTTATATCAGCAATAGGCTCTCTTTCTGTGCTTTCTGTTGTTTCAACTGTTTCGGTAACAGTTTCTTCAGGTTCTTCCTTTTTTCCTCCGGCAAAAACAGCCAGGGGTAAAATTAAGAGAAAAAGCAGGAAAAACACTGTTCCCCTATTAAGTTTGCTATTAATCATCAACTACTCCATATTTTAGGGATAAGCAGAAAACACCACTTTCCCATAAGTTTAGTAATGAAGGAGAATATAATGCTAAAATTGTTCTAAATCCAGTAGAAATTACTATTTTCTTGAATAAAAACCTAAAACAAGTCGATTAGGGTCAATAATTTTAAAATCCCTATCTCCCCACTCCCTTTTTTGTATGTCCTGAACAATTTCAATTTCCTGAGCCAGACAAAATTGATACTGTTTATCAATATCTTCAACCTGAATAAGCAGTACTGCATCCATAAGCGGCTCAACCTGTTTAGTAGCACTCTGAAGAACTACAATATGCCCACTGGCTGCTTTAAATAAATAACCACTGTCATTAAACCCGCGATTCCAGTGACCTACCACCGGTAAACAAAGAGTATCTTTATAGAAGGCTATAGTTTCTTTAAACTTTTGAGTATAAAAGCTAAACCTGAATTCCAATTGATTTTTGTCCATATATTCCCCCGAATGATCATTTTAATCCATGTAGAAGATATTGGCAACTAAAGTAAATATAACTTAAGCAAATATCAGAGTTGACTTTCAGGCTTTCAGCAAATAAAGTGTAATTATGAAAATTAGATACAATGCTCCTGTTGTTTTAAACTATGCTTTACTGGCTGTTCTGGTTCTGTTTTTAAATCCTTTATTTGGTGGGAATCTAATACCATCCTGGTTTGTAGTCCCTGGACAGGGACAGGGATACTTTGATACAGGTTCTGTTATCAGCTATGTACGTCTTTTTTCACATATAGCAGGACATGTCAGCTGGGAACATCTACTGGGTAATTTTGCTATAATTCTTCTTGTTGGTCCAATTCTGGAGGAAAAATACGGCTCGTTCTCTCTTTTATTCATGATCTTGATAACAGCATTGGTTACAGGACTGCTAAACAGTTTTCTATTTGAAGGAGCGCTCCTAGGTGCAAGCGGTGTTGCATTTATGATGATACTACTGGCCCCTTTTACAAATACAAAACCAGGAGAGATACCACTAACCTTAATACTTATTATAGCTCTGTATATTGTTAAAGAAGTATTTCAGTCCTTCCAAAGCAATAACATAGCAGAATTTGCTCATATTGCAGGAGGATTCTGCGGTAGCATATTCGGGTTTATAAAACAGCGACACAGGATAAAAGAGCTGAAATCAATTGTAAATTCCGATTAACATTCAAAATAAGAACTGTCTTAATTGATCCACTCCTTTTTTTCTGATAAGGTGGGATTATGAAAATTGAAATTAATCATAGAGGTAATGGAGCTTGTCCCTTATGTATTCAAAATGGTAAATGTAAAATTACCAAAGCCCTTAATGAAGCAACAAACCCTATAAAACAATCAGATGCACTTGAGATTGTAATCTATACATGTCCTGAATTTAAGGAGACTGCTTAATCCATGATAAATAAACTTGATTCTATAGTTGCAAAATGTGCTGAACTCGAAAAAGAGATTGCCGACCCCAGTATAATAAAAGACAGGGATCGTTATAAAAAAGTTATGCAGGAATACAGCCATATAAAAGAGATAACCGATCTTTATGAACAATATAAAACCCTCTTAAATGAAATTGATGATGCCAAAACTCTGATAGCAGAGGAAAGTGATCATGAAATGAAAGAGATGGCTAAGGAAGAATTGAGTGGTCTTGAAAAACAAAGTGATAAAATGGAACATGATTTAAAGCTCCTTCTTGTTCCAAAAGATCCTATGGATGGGAAAAATATAATAATGGAAATACGTGCCGGGACAGGAGGGGACGAAGCAGCCCTTTTTGCTGCCGATCTTTATAGAATGTACTCCCGGTTTGCAGAAACTTATAAATGGAAAACAGAAGTTATGTCAACAAACGAAATTGGCATAGGTGGATTTAAAGAGATTGCATTTTCAATTTCAGGAAAAGAAGTTTATGGGACACTTAGATATGAGAGTGGTGTTCATAGAGTTCAAAGAGTACCAGCTACTGAATCAGGAGGAAGAGTACATACTTCAGCGGTTACAGTTGCTGTACTTCCGGAAGCAGAAGAAACTGATATTAAAATTAAGAATGAAGAACTTAAAATAGATGTATTCAGATCATCCGGACCTGGTGGGCAAAGTGTTAATACAACAGATTCAGCTGTCCGTATTACCCACCTGCCAACAGGTGTTGTAGTTACCTGTCAGGATGAAAAGTCACAGATAAAAAATAAAGCAAAGGCATTTAGAGTTCTTAGAGCAAGATTATATGAAGCTGAAGCTGAAAAAAAGGCAAAAGAACGATCGGAAAACCGTAAAAGTCAGGTAGGATCCGGAGACAGATCGGAAAGGATAAGAACCTATAACTATCCGCAAAACAGAGTTACTGATCATAGAATAAACCTTACTCTTTATAAACTTGAGTATATAATGCAGGGTGATATGACAGAGTTAATCGAAGGGCTTCAGTTATCTGCCAGTCAGGAAGCACTCAGGGAAGGATGAAAACAATTAGAGAAGTTCTAACTGAAGGAACTTCATTACTTAAGGAATCGCCTGAATCTGCAGATACACCATTTCTGGATGCCATGGTTTTGTTGTCTTATGTACTTAACATATCAAAAGAAAAACTTCTGGCATCCTATCCCGATAAAATAAGCCAGTCAGATGAAGATTCTTTTTTTAATATTCTAAAAAAAAGAATGTTAAACCAACCTGTTTCATACTTAACAAAACAGAAAGAATTTTACGGTCTTAAGTTCTATGTAGATGAAAATGTACTGGTACCAAGGCCTGACTCAGAAACACTTATAGAAACAGCAATAGCTATTCTGAAAGAAACATCCAGGGAAAAAACTATTCTTGATCTATGTACAGGTTCAGGAGCACTGGCTATTACTCTCAAGCACACACTGCCTGAAATTAACATCAAATGTTCTGATTTATCTACAGAAGCCCTTGAAGTCTGTAAAAAAAATTGCAGAATAATTCTCGGGGAAGAGCTGGAAACAATTGAATCTGATCTATTTGATAACATTAATGGTAAGTTTGATATGGTAATTACAAACCCTCCCTACCTGACAGATGAAGAAACAGACCTTATGATGTCAAATGACTGGCCGGAACCGGGAATGGCACTTAGAGGAGGAAAAGACGGCCTTGATTTTATAAGAAAAATTATTACTGGTGCCCCTGATTATCTTGAAAAAAATGCTTATCTTTTAATAGAATCAAGTATTGACCAGACAGAGTCAATAAAACTTCTTATGGAATCAGGTAAATTCCATAAGACCATGATAATAAAAGATCTTTCAGGTAGAAACAGAGTAACATTAGGACAAAGAACATAGATATGAGTGGCAATTCTAATTATAGAAAAATTAATAAAATTACTCAGATCGGTTCCCGCAGAAACCTTCAAAAAATCGAAGGTTTCGCTACAAACCGACTACTTATCAGCAAAAATGTTTTGGCAATTCTCATTTTAATGAGTTTTTGGCTATCCATTTCCTTAAATAAACTCAAAATGGGAATTGCTTTGATATGAGAAATCAGCTGGAAATATTTAAATCAAAATTAGATGGTCTAAATGAAAAAGATCAGTCTAAAATAATGGATGCTGCCCAGTGTGCTAAGGATCTGCATAAAGATCAAAAAAGAGCCAGTGGAGAACCCTACTTCATCCATCCCTTACGGGTAGCAGAAATTCTAATTGATATGAATATGGATCCTGACACAATAATTTCTGCTCTTCTTCATGATGTTCTGGAAGACACAAATGTAGTTTTTAATGAGATAAAAAGGCGTTACGGTAAAGAAGTAGCCAATATGGTGGAAGGTGTTACTAAAATATCTATTCTAAAAGCAAAAAGTAAGTCTATACAGGAAGCTGAAACTATAAGGAAAATGCTTCTTGCTATGGCTAAAGATATTCGGGTAATAATAATTAAACTTGCAGATAAACTTCACAACATGGGGACACTGGAGTTTTTACCGGAAAAGAAAAGAAAATCAATTGCCGCTGAATGCCTTGAAATTTATGCTCCCCTGGCTGACAGACTTGGTATATCCTGGATGAAAGCAGAACTGGAAGATCTTGCACTAAAACATTTAAACCCCTCCACCTTCGATTATATTGAAAGCTATATTGCCTCAAAAAAATCAGAGAAGAAAAACTATCTAAAAAAAGCTGAACATACTATTCTAAAAACTGCCGCTAAGGAGGGCTTAAGAATAACTGCAAGTACCAGAGCTAAACATATTTATTCAATATATAGAAAAATGAAAAGCAGGAAAAGAGATATAAGTGAAATATATGATCTTTTAGGAATTAGAATTCTATGTAAAACAAGTAATGAATGTTATACCCTTCTGGGTATTGTCCATAAATTATGGCCCCCTATTGAAGGCAGATTCAAGGATTACATTGCTATGCCAAAAGCAAATCAATACCAAAGTCTTCATACAAGTGTGATGTGTTATGGCGGCAGAATAACTGAGATTCAAATTCGAACAGAGGATATGCACTCTACTGCCGAATATGGAGTTGCAGCACACTGGATATATAAAGGAACCGGAAAAAGAGTAAATTCTGACATTCATCCAATTATTAACAGATTTAAAAAATGGGATGGAGCTAAATCCGGGTCCAATGAATTTCTTGCAGATATCCGAAGAGAATTTTTAAGAGATTCAATTTATGTTTTTACTCCAAATGGACATATAATTGAACTTCCAAAAAACTCTACTGCAATTGATTTTGCTTTTCATATTCATACTGAAATTGGTGCCCACACAGTTGGAGCAAAAGCAGATGGATCAATAATACCATTAAATCAGGCACTTAAAAATACACAGGTCATTGAAATTATGACTGCAAATTCTGCAAAACCCCATGTTAACTGGTTACGATTTGTTGCAACCACCAGGGCAAAAAACAAAATACGCCATTGGCTCAATCAACATGAAGAAAACCTCTTTATTGATAAAAATATTATAGCAAAGAAAAAAAAGCCTCCAAAGGCAGTTGCAGAAAAGAGATCCCGGCTCCTGTAATTGAGGAACCAGGAAAAAAGCAGACCATAATAAAACAGGTTCTTGATCAGGCAATGCTGACTTTTAAAATAGGTGACGAAAAGAACATGATGATAAGCATTGCAGGATGCTGTCACCCTACAACAGGTGATGATATTATTGGATATATATCCAGAGGCAGGGGGATAATTGTACACAGAAAAGATTGTACAAATTTAAAAAATATATCAGAAATTAAGGATCGCTGTGTAGATGTAGAGTGGGAAGCTGTTTCTCCAAGAGAAATCCACCGGTTTAAGGTTCAATCAAAAATGACTTCAGATCTATTCTCAGAAATTGAGGGAGCTGTAAGAAAGTATAAGGGGCATCTTATAGAAGGCCGGCTTGAAGAAGATGAAAGAGGAAAACTAAGTGGAAGCTTTACCATGGAACTTGATAATAAAACTGATTATAAAAAGATAATAAAATGTGTCAGAACAATACCTTCTGTCCTTAACATTCAATCACTCTGATTGCTGCTCCAGGGCAGAGTAAACCTGAGACCAACAGCTCTCTTCATTTATAGAACCCTTAAGAAAAAGTGTCAGAACATCTCTAATACCGTCAGGAAGACGACTCCAGTACTCTTTTTGCCAGTCTGGAATATTATTGTAGAGTTCTGTCTGCTCTGAAGCGGACATTGTACCAACACTGAAAGCAAGAAGCTGTCTTATCATTGTCAGCAGAACATCATCAGGTAAAGGAGCCTTATTTTTCTTTGCCTTTCTTTGTGATGGATCAGGAATCCATGAATCCATAAGATCCTTAATTTGGGATTCATCAAGTTCAGGAGCTTCTTTTTGAATTACTCCGACAGCAAATTCCTGGATCATTTTTCTGATACTATCAACAGAATAGCTCATCTGTTTATTTAGAACGGCAGCAGATTCTTTAGCAAGGCGTTCCGGATTTATTCCCCGGAAGGTACCACTGTTTCTACCCTTGGCCCTTCTCTTTATTGCCTCCATAAGAACCTCAATATCTCCGTCACTGGAATGATTGAGAATCAGATCTACAATAGAAAATAACTCGTCCCTTTCCATTTACTATTACTGATCTCCTATAGCAGCTTTAAGTTCTTCAAAACGCTCGAGAATTGGCAGATGCTGGGTACAGACATCTTCACATAATCTGCATTCTGTACACATCTCAAGTACACTCAGATCAGTTCCCCAATGCCATTTGAGTCTATCTGCCAGACTGCCGTCAGCATCATAGTACAAACCATTTGCAGTTTCTACAAACTTCCAGACAGGAATATCTACCGGACAGTTATTACAATACATACAGGTAGTACAAAGATTATCAAAATCACTGTCTATATGTTTTTTAATTTTTTCAACCTGTTCTTTTGTATATGGTATGTAGGCATCTACAGAAGCAACGGCTGTATCTATATCATTTTTATTTCTAAAACCTGTTAACATTACGGAAATATCTTTGTTATTCATTAAAAAATGGAGAGCTCCGTCCAGATTATTCTGTTCAGGACTAACTCGAATAAAATCAAAGGTATCTGGATTTTGAGTTATTGTACCTCCACCAAGTGGATTCATAACAACTACACCCATATTATGTTCAGCGGCTGCTGTTATGCCCTCTTCTCTGTAGGGGAAATTAATTACAGAATATCCTAAAGTAACTCCCTTAAAAACCCCTTCTTCAATTACACTGCGAATTTCTTTCCCAGGAAGATGAGTAGAAAAAACAGGATGCTTAATAAGCCCCTCGTCCCGGGCTTTAAGAATTGCTTCTACTGCACCACCTTTCTTACGCCTTTCCCAATCTTCCATGGTTAAAACATACCAGCAATTATAAAAATCTATGTAATCTACATTTAAACGTCTAAGGGAGTTTTCCAATTCTCTGCGAACTTCCCCGCCATCAGCTTTATTAGACTTGGTAGACAGATAAAAAGGTTTATCCAGCTTCTTCATCTCTTTGACAGCTGTGCCGAAAATATCTTCTGAATGATCACCACAGTAACCCGGAGCAGTATCAAAATATGTTATACCGGATTTTAATGCATGAAGAAGTATTTCTGCAGATCCATCAATATCAGATGGATTTTCAAAACGCATCCCGCCAAACCCGAGGACTGAAACTTTTTCACCAGTTTTACCATATTCTCTATAGATCATTGTTTCTCCTAAACGTTGAACCTGAAATGCATTATATCACCATCTTTTACCAGATACTCTTTTCCCTCTATTCGAAGGCGACCTGCTTCTTTAACCTTCTGTTCAGTTTCATACTTAAAAAGATCTTCACAATTATAAACTTCTGCCTTAATAAAGCCTTTTTCAAAATCGGTATGAATAACTCCTGCGGCCCCGGGAGCCTTATACCCTGATTTAAAAGTCCAGGCTCTGTTTTCATCTGCTCCTGCTGTAAAAAAAGTTCGCAGCCCAAGCATTCTGTAACCTGTATGAATAAGAGTATCCATTCCGGATTCCTCAAGCCCGGTCGCTTCCATAAACTCCTGTTTTTCCTCGAAAGTATCAAGAACAGCAATTTCTGCTTCCAGCTTTCCGCAGATAACTACAAGCTCAGCACCCTCTTCTTCAGCAATCTTCTTAACCGTATCAACATGATCATTAGGGCTGCTTATGGAGTCCTCATCTACATTACAAACATAGATTTGCTTTTTCAATGTTATAAGATGCAGATCATAAATAAGAGCAAGCTGATCGTCACCAAGTTCCAGGGATCGTGCAGGTTTGCCGTCTCCCAGAGCTGCTGCCAGACTTTCCAAAACAGGCAATATGGCATTTAACTGTTTTACAGCATCCTTAGGTGCTGCTCTAAGAGCCTTTTCTGTCTTAGTCTTTCTTTTATCAACTGTCTCAAGATCGGCCAGAGCCAGCTCTATGTTTATTGTTTCAATATCAGATGCAGAATCAATTTTATTATCAACATGAACAACATCTTCATCTTCAAAACATCGTACAACATGAACTATAACTCCAACTTCCCTTATATGAGAGAGGAATTTATTCCCAAGACCTTCTCCCTTGGAAGCTCCCTTAACAAGACCGGCAATATCAACAAATTCAACAACAGCCGGAATAACTTTTACAGTTGGAATAAGTTTTGTTATTTTATCCAGTCGGGAATCCGGAACGGCAACAATGCCGACATTTGGTTCAATTGTACAGAAAGGGTAATTTGCAGCCTCAGCCGGAGCCGAAGTCATTGCAGAGAATATTGTAGACTTACCAACATTTGGAAGCCCTACTATACCGCAGTTTAAACTCACTATTTATTTCCTTATTATTTTAATTATCAGATCCACTATATCAAATATTATTATCAATGTCAGTGTTTATTCCATATTCTCTGGGCGTTCCCTGCCATTCCCCAGGATTGATTAACTGGACCACATTTTATTTTATAGGTACAGACGTAGCATGCTACGTCTCTACAGTGTCATTTGCGAAGCCTTTCTATTTATGCTAAGATTCCACCATGTCACAAACACTTTATTGGTATGATCTTGAAACATTTGGTCTTAACCCTCAACTCGACAGGGTAGCTCAATTTGCCGGAATACGAACAAATGATAATTTTGAAATTATTGGTGAACCTCTGGTGTTATATAACAAAATCACCCCTGATTATGTTCCTGACCCGAAAGCCTGTCTGATTACAGGTATTACACCTCAAAAAACTATGGATGAAGGTCTTCCTGAAAGAGAATTTATTGCAAAAATTGATAAAGAGTTTTCCGTTCCGGGCACATGTGTTGTTGGTTATAATAATCTGAATTTTGATGATGAATTTATTCGAAATATGTACTACAGAAACTTTTATGATCCCTACAGTAGAGAATGGATGAATGGTAACACCAGATGGGATATAATAGACATGGTTAGAGCTGCTCATGACCTTAGACCGGAAGGTATAAACTGGCTTCGAAATGAAAAAAACAAACCTGTTTTCAGACTGGATAAATTAACAGTTGCAAATAATATTGATCATGAAAATGCTCATGATGCACTGGCTGATGTATATGCTACTATTGCTATGGCTAAACTTATCCATGAAAAACAAACAAAACTTCTTCGCTATATTTTTACTCACAGGACTAAAGACAGTCTTCGCCAGCTTATAAACCTGCAGACAAGAGAACCTCTTGTTTATACTTCTTCCGTATTTACTTCAGAAAAAGGATGTACTTCCATAGTTGCACCTGTTGCCGGAGACCCCGGAAACAGTAATACACTTTATTTTTTTGATCTTAGATACGATCCGGAAGAATTATTAAGCTTATCTGAATCAGAAATTCGGAGACGTATGTTTACCCCTAAAAAAGAACTTCCAAAGAATGAGGATCTTCATATAGTAAAAGTCCAGATAAATAAATGCCCGGTTCTAAGTCCCGTAAGTACTGTAGATGAAAAAACAGCAAAAAGATTAGGATTAGACTTGGAAAAGTGTAAAACAAACAGTATAAAACTCAATTCCGACCCCCTTCTAACCCAGCGATTTATTAAAATATTCAGCAAAAATAACTATACAAAATCTGAGGCTGACACGGATCTGCAAATTTATTCCGGAGGATTTTTTAAAGATAAAGATAAGGCAAGTTTTGAAATTATAAAAACAACACCTGCAGATAAGCTTTTTAATTTAGATCTGATTTTTCAGGATACCAGGATTCAGGAACTGTTCTGGCGCTACAAGTGCAGAAACTATCCGGAGTATATGAATGGAGCTACTATAAAAAAATGGAAAAGTTATTGTGCCGGAAGATTACTGTTACCTCCTGGAAAACTTATTAATGACTACCATTTTTTCCGTAGAAAAGTAGAAGAAAACCTGAAAGACAATGACATTGACAGCAGTCAAAAAATTGTTTTAAAAGCTTTGGATGAATATGGAGAGATCATACGTAAAGAGGTATTGGAATATACAGAAAAGTAAAGACGCAATAAATCGCGCCTCTACTTTACATTATACTTCTCCAATAGGGCACCAATAATATTATCAGGTTTAACAGGTCTTCCATTTTTTAGAAAAACTGCTGTTATTTTACCATTTAACATAATCTGTTCATCTGAAAGCCTGTAAATAGTCTGATCAAAAACAAATCTAAGCCTTCC
>DAOWEB010000302.1 GCA_030638735.1 Spirochaetaceae bacterium | reverse complement strand
CCCTCATCATCACTTACATAATTTACAATTGAATCTCCCCGGACAGTAGATAACTCTATAGGAGAAGGAATACTGGCTTTACCAAGATTCGGTGCCGTAAAATTTAGATTTTTTTCCATACAATACCTCTTTATTAAGTGATCAGTTAACATTTTCCCGGAGAATCAATTTATATCTAGTTTAATAGTTGAATTAAGTCAGTGCAAGCACTTATTTCGAAGTTAAAATTTCTATTCCGTTCCAGTTCGAAGGCGGCGGATTTTTCAGATATTTCTTACATCTATCTATATACATACCTGCAATGTAGTCATTTGGGATCAGTTTCTGAACACCCATAAAATATTTTGCAGCCCTTAGAAAATCACGCTTGTAATACAGTTTCATTGCAGTTTCATGGTAAGCCCAGCCTTTCTCTTCTCTGGGATTAAGGCTGTGTTTTGCCGTAAAAATTGATTCGCCCTTGGTCTTTCCTTTAACCTGGACTATATCAAGCATTCTGACAGGAAGTTTTTCGGCAATTTTTCTGGATACACTTTCAGAGAAAATCACATCCTGATGATATGGCTTTGTAAGACCTTCCAATCGGGATCCAAGATTTACCATATCTCCGATAATTGTATAATCCATCTTTTTTTCAGAACCAATATTCCCGACCGTAACAACACCGTAATTAACACCAATACCTGTTTTAAATGGTGTTTTCCCATTTTCTATTAACTCATTATTAAATTTCAAAAGAGCATCCTGCATTTCCAGAGCAGCATATACAGCCTCGACAGCATCATCAGGATGTTTTACCGGAGCACCGAAGAAGGCCATTATGGCATCTCCAATATATTTATCAATAACTCCATTATGACTTATAATTATATCAACCATAAGTTCAAAATAGCGATTTAAAACACTTACAAGTTCATCTGGCATATAACCTTCTGAAATTGTTGTAAAACTTCTTATATCAGAAAAAAGAATGGCAACTACCCTGTTATCTCCAACAAGCATCTTTTCCGGGTTTTCAAAAATAGTATCAATAACATCTTTTGGAACATATTTCTGAAAAATATTCCTTACTTTGTGTTCATTACGCTGGGCAATAACAGTTTGAAAAGCAAACTGCTTAATCTGGCTGTAAGCTTTTTCCAGCTCACCAGTCATAATATTAAAAGTATGTGCAAGAGCCCCAATTTCATCTTTATACTCTACGGGGACTCTTTCTGACATATCACTGGTTGTTATTATTCTTTTCATGGCATGAACTATCTTCGTTAAAGGGCGGGTCAGATATCCTGAAAAATAGACAAGAAGAAGAATAGAAATAAATATTGTAACGCCAAGAACTACAGCGGTTCTGTTTAAAATATCACGGCTCTCTTTATAAAAAGCTTCCTCATCTTCAGTTACAAGTATATACCAGTCAAAGGGTTCAAAAGTAAAACCATACCCTACCCTTCTCTTCTGGTTAACAGTCATACTCTGCCAACCGGAAGCCCCGCCTTTCTGATATGTAAAAAGAGCCGATTTTTCTTCTATACCCAATTTAAAATCTGATGTAGCAAGAACAACTTTGGAATCCTTATCCAATGCAAATATAAGCTCGGTTTTACTTTTAACAATAGACTTCGCATAAGACTGGATAGCTTTTTTTGCTGCATCTACATATGTATCCTGTTCAGATAATCCATTGGCAACAAGTAGATTCCACTGATTATCAGCATAGTTTAAAAGTTCTTCAGATTTAAAAGACATAAAACTTATTGCAATTCTTGTAATTCCACTTCTTGCAGAAAAGAATGATATTGTTGCAGTAATTACCATGGATGCTACCAATAAGGGAAGAACAACCATTATTATTTTAGTTTTGATACTCAAGATTTTACCTTTGGATAAATAAATTTTAGTCTTGCAGCTATTAGAATCGGTAAAAATCAAGACATCCTTAACAATTGAAAGAGATAAAAATATTCACTCTTTAGATATATTTCTTAACGGTCGATGTTATTAAGGTAATAATAGTGTCATAAATGATTTTTTATACGGGGTTTTTCATTGAGTGAAATAATTCAAAACCAATCAGAGGATGATCAGCTTTATAATATTGAAGGGTTTTCCGAAGAAGAACAGCATGAAATACGTGAACAGATTAATGAAATAAGCGGACAAAACCGTTTAACAGTAACAGATGAACTTTTTAAAATAACACCATTAAAAAAAGGCGGCACCCTGCCTCTGGTTATTAATATTCTGGGAATAATTGCAATAGTTACCAGTTTCTACTTTACAAACAGATACTTTCAGGAGCAGGAACAGACAATGGCCATGGAAGAATCAAGCTATGAATCTACTGAAGGAAGTGTAATTGAGGAACTGAAACGGCAGGCGGAAGAAAAACTTGATCAGAAACAGGCGGAAATTTCACAAATTCAGGATGAACTTTCAAAGCTGGACAGGGAAAGTGCCTCATTAAGAGAAAATATGGACAGCCAGATAAAAGACAAAGAACTTGAATTGCGTTCACAAATGGAAGCGGCTCTGGCTGATGAAAGAGCAAGACTTCAAAGCCAGAATATATCTACTGCTGATCTTGAAAAACAATTAGAAGAGTTTCAGACAAACAGAGAAAACTTATTTAATGCAGATATAGAAAAATTTAAAAATGAATCAGCCCTGGCAATAAAAGAGAAAGAAGAAGAACTTGCAAAAGCAAAGCAGATAGCTAGTGACATACTGGAACAGGCTAATAGGGATAAAGCAACAATAGAGGCAGATACACTAAAAAGAGAAGCGGAACTGACAGAGCAGTTTGAAGCAGAAAGAGAAGCTCTTACAAGAGAAACGACCGAAGCCACCCAGAAACTGAAAGAACTAAGTGAACTGCAAAAAAATGAACAACTAATACAGGATCAGCTTACCAGCTCTTACAAATCTATAATAGAATCAATTAAAACCTTAAATTATTCAGAAGCACAAATAAATATCGATGCTGCAAGGACACTACTTGAGGATCCTAAGATATTAAGCTTACCTTCTATAAGTAAAAAAATGAATGTAGAGCTTTATTTCCTTGATTCCATGGAAAAAGAAATTCATCAGGCAGGCGTACGAACTACTACAGATTTTACATCTATGACAAAAGCTGCAGAAGTTTTGATTTCAGCCAGACAAAGCGCTGAGTATGGTAATTCAGCAGAAAAAGAAGGAAGCCAATACGATGCAAAACGCTTTTATAATGAAGCATTGTCTACACTTCCTCAAATTGCCAGAGCTGTTGATAATTTAAATTCAATTGAATCCAGTGACAGGAATTCAATATCAAGTGAATATATTGATTTAGGTAATAGGGCAATAGGAGCCGGACAACTGAATGAAGCCATAAAGCAGTTTAGAGCTGCAGCTATCGGGACAGCTCCGGATAACATTGAGTCCCTTACAAAAGCAATAGACGGCATCGAAAAAGCCCTGGAACAGGATAAAAACAGATTGGAAGCTAGAAATGAAAAAGCTATTTCAGAATTAAACTCTGAACTGGATACAAAAGAGACTGCAATAGATGAGCTTGAAGCTGATTTTGCATCACTGGAAAGCAGTAAAACTGAACTGGAAAATAATAATACAGAATTGGAAAATGACAGAGTAGAACTGGAATCTGAAAAAAGCGCACTGGAAGAGACAGTTGCAGATAATGATAAAAACCAGGAAGAACTGAAAAACAGTATTTCTTCTCTTTCTTCAAAGATTGAAGACTCTGAAATAACCATAGAACAGTTAAATAAAGAGGCCATGGAAAAAGATAATACAATAGAAGGGCTTAATACAGAGGTAAGAAAATCTGCTTATGCTATTGATGCATTAACCAAAAAAGCTGCCAGAGCCACAAGCAGAGCTGAAGATCTTGAAAATGAACTAAATGATGCTGTTAATCAAATTGTAGATCTTATAAATTAGGTATTTAGGCTTAAGGCTGTTAGGCTATTAGGGGAGTCTAAAGCTCTATTATCTGCCCTAACAATCTATAGCCTAAAAGCCTTCTTTAAGTAGTTGCGAATTGCTGTTTTATCCAATACAATGAATACATGAAAGATAAAATGGCTGATATTCTTAAATCCATACCTGATATGGAAAAAAGTATGAAAGAAATTAGAGATGTCCTTCTAACCAACCTTGTAATGCTTGGAGAGATTCCATCTCCAACATTTTCAGAGCAACCAAGAATGAATTTCCTGGTTCACAGATTTAATCAGTACAATCTTTTAAACTGTTCAACAGATGAAATTGGGAACGGTCTGGGGATTCTTCCAGGTAAAACCGGAGAGAGGAATATTCTTCTTGTTGCACATATGGATTCAGAATATGATGAAAAAGAAGACCACACTATTTTTATTCAGCCTAATTCCGTAACAGGACCAGGTGTAGCAGATAATGCTCTGGGTCTGGCAGTTATTGCTTCTCTGCCTTACATTCTCGAAAAGCTAAATGTGGAACTAAACTCAAATCTAATACTAATGGGATCTGCCAGAAGTCTGGGAGCAGGAAACCTCGAGGGCATTCGATTTTTTCTTGATAATACTGATATTAAAATCTCCACAGGTTTATCAGTAGAAGGTGTACGTCTTGGCAGGTTGAGTAATTCTGCAATTGGAATGGCCAGGTGTGAAGTTCATTATTGGGTTCCAGAAGGATATGACTGGACACAGTTTGGAGCAGTCGGATCTATTGTTACACTGAATGAGTTTATTACCCGGATTCTCGAAATACCTATTCCAACAAAACCAGCTACAAGTATTGTTTTTAGTTCAATCGAAAGTGGAAGAGGCTTTAGCAAAGTTTCAAAAGAAGCAGAATTAAAATTTGAAATTCAGAGTGAATCAGAAGAGATGGTTGAACAGTTATTACAACAGATTAACAATATTGCCATTGAAATTGCATCAAAAACAGCCTCCAGAGTAGTTGTTAAAGAACTTTCCAGAAGAAAACCAGGAGGAATTGATTTTTCCCACCCCCTTGTTGCCAATGCCCGCAGGATTATGGAAACTATGGATATAAAACCAAGAATAACTCCAAGTATGTCGGAACTTTCTGCATTTATTGATGCCGGTATTCCTGCTCTGACAATAGGCATATCAAATCTTGAAACAACCAGTAAGAAGACAGAATCAATAAAAATAGATCCAATGTATAAAGGACTTGCCCAATTAATCAGTCTTCTAATTGCAATTGACAAAGGATACTGTGATGAAAATAGATAAATGGATCCAGGAAAATACTTTTCATCACTCAGCTTTTGAGGATCTGGAAAAGCTTGTAAAGGAAAAGAAAAAGCAGAATTTAAAAATTTCTTTATGTATACCAACATTGAATGAAGAAAAAACAATTGGAAAAGAGATTGTTCTTTTTAATTCAGAGCTAATCACACGGTACCCATTACTGGATGAAATTGCTGTAATAGACTCAGAATCTACAGATAAGACCCTGGAAGTCGCCCGGTCTTTTGGTGCAGATACATATTTAGCTTCTGAAATACTTCCTAATCTTGATAATAAAAAAGGAAAGGGAGAAAACCTCTGGAAAGCTATCTATCAGCTTAAAGGTGATATTATTGTTTATATTGATGCGGATATAAAAAATATCCACCCGCGTTTTGTTTATGGCTTACTGGCTCCACTGATATATAATAAAAAAACGAAATATGTAAAAGCCTTCTACGACAGGCCCCTGGCATTTTCCGAAGGAATAAGACCTTCCGGTGGAGGCAGAGTAACAGAAATTCTTATAAGACCACTGTTCAGTCTTTTCTTTCCGGAACTTTCAGCAATTATTCAACCCCTTTCCGGTGAATATGCTGTTAGAAGAGAGGTTCTGGAAAAATTATCCTTCCCTATTGGATATGGTGTCGAAACAGCACACCTTCTTGATATTTACAGAGAATACGGAATGGAAGCATTTGCTCAAACTGATCTTGATCAGCGGGTGCACAGAAATCAGGAAACTATTAGTTTAGGGAAAATGTCATTTGGAATTCTGCAAACTTTTCTTCATAGAATGAAATCATATGGGATGATGACAGATATGCCTGAATTGAGTACAATACTCAGACAGTTTCAGGCTCATGATGATGTTTTTGAGTCTGTAGAACTGGAAATTATTGAGGAGGAACGTCCTCCTATGATTACAATACCTGAGTATTTGAAAAAAAGAGGAAAATAAATGATTAGACTGATAATAAATATAGCTACTTTGATTATACTTGCAATTTTTATTGCCATGAATGTATCTTATGAAACTTCAATAAATCTATTTGGGTTTAAATATGACAATATATCTACTGTTGCTGTTATAATTATATCTCTTGTTTCCGGTGTATTATATTCATTTATATACTATCTGCTTACCTTCATAAGCAAATCTGAGAAACTAAAAACAAGAAACAGACATAAACAATCCAAAATAAAAGAAAAAGAGCTTAAAAGTAAAGAAAAAAATATCAATAAGGCAATTGAAGAAGGAGTTAAAGAATCTCTTCCGGAGAATACAGATCCTGTAGATCTTGAACTTGCTGAGGAAAAAAAGAAAAAAATGCCATTAAAGCTTTTTAAAGGTAAAAAAGACAAATAAACGATGGAATCAATTAGGATCTCCTTGCGTTTTTGCTCTTAGCTCACTATAATTCATTTACTCTTAACATGCCTTGGGGAGGGATCTTGCTCAGTTTATTGGAAAACTCAATCTTTTTAACAGTACTCTTCTCTACATTTACTGCCCAGGCATTAAAATCACTTATTATTCTGATAATTGACAGAAAGTTAATTTTAAACAGAATGGTCGAAACCGGAGGAATGCCTTCTTCCCATTCTGCAACTGTTGCATCTTTAGCAACCTCCATGGGAATGGTCTATGGCTGGAACAGTCCCCATTTTACCATATCCATGGTTCTGGCAGGTGTTGTCATTCATGATGCTACAGGCGTAAGAGCAGCAGCAGGAAGACATGCTGAAATTTTAAATGATATTACAAAGGAACTTGCCCATCTGTTTGAACATGGTTATGAACCCAGAGTGCTGAAAACTCTCCTTGGTCATACCTATCCCCAGGCTGTTGCCGGAACAATTCTTGGAATGGGAATTGCTTTTGCTGTTTTTAGATAAAGAGTAGACAAATGATTGATTTATTATTAAAAAGACGAAGCACTAGAAAATTTACATCCCAAAATATAGAAACTGATAAAAAAGAAAAACTAATACAGGCGGCACTGCTTAGCCCGACAGCAAGAAATCTTCACTCCTGCGAAATAATTGTAATTGAAGATAAAAAAATGCTGGAAAAACTTGCTGTTTCCAAACCACATGGTGGAACTTTTCTGTCAAATGCACCAATGGGTATTGTTATCATTGGTAATACAAATAAAACAGATGTATGGGTGGAAGATGCATCTATTGCAGCCATAGATGTTCAGCTGGAAGCTGAAAGCCTTGGTCTTGGTTCCTGCTGGATACAAATAAGAGGCAGAAATTATTCAGAAAATAAGAGTGCAGGGGAATATATAAAGGAACTACTCAATATTCCCTCCTACTATGATGTTGCTTCTATTATTGCAATAGGATACAAAGCTTCAACCAGTGTAGATTCCTCTCTGAAAGACATAGACAGAAGCAGAGTGCATCTGGAGAATTTTTAATTGGAAAATAACAATATACGGAATGATCAGCACTGTTTCTGCTGTGGAGAAAATAATGACAGAGGGTTAAAACTTAAGTTTGAATACCCGGTCGAAGGAACAGCAGAAACAAGTTTAGTAGTTCCGGGGTATTTTACCGGATGGGAAAATCTCACCCATGGCGGACTTATGTCTATGCTTCTGGATGAGACTATGGCTCATGCATGTATAAGTTCAAAACTGATTGGAGTAACAGCAGAGCTGACTGTACGATTTAAAAAACCACTTCCAGTAGATACAGAAATTTCTGTTAAAGGCAGAATGAGTGAGAACAAAGGCAGAATTGCATTAACTACCGGAGAAATAACAGATACGAAGGGAACAGTATATGCCACAGCTAAAGCGCGGTTTATTAGTACCTAGGATTTTGCGATGTGGCCTTTTTTTACGATTGCCTGGTCGGAAGCAAGCTTCCTGCTCGGCTATGCGTCCGAAGCATGGCTATTTTGCGCCAGGTATTAGCCCTATATTAGATAAGAGCTGCCTTTTAAATTCAAAATGTGATTAGGATGCATATCCGAGCAACAACGAAGTTGTGACCAGGATACAGCGCAAAAAGCTTGTACCGGTTAAAATCTAATTCCAATTACACCACCTGTAAGATAACCCCAGTCTCCATCCTCCAGTTCTGCTCCTGTTTCTATGGCAATAAACATTTTAAATGGTGACTGCCATTCAAGACCTGACATAAATGTATAAGTTAAACCGAATCCATCCTGTGAATAAACCTGCATTCCGGCTTTACCATAAATATCAAATCCATAGAGATCTATTATGGTATCAAATACATATCCCTTAACAAACAAATCCAGACCATGAGCCTGCAGAGGATGCCTGCCGTCAACATAGACATAGCCAATCCCGGCAGAGAGATGGTTAATAATTCCATATTCAATCCCTGTACCTAATTGTGCAATAGAATCTTCAGTATTTTTACCCACAATAAGATGAGCAGATACGGCTGTTTTCCCTACTCTTAATGGTGTTTCAGCAGAAATAGTAAAAACAGAAAAAAGCAGGAATACAATTATGATAAATGTTATTTTTTTCATTGTTGCCCCCTGCTGTACAGTCTACACCCGGATAGTTAAAGAGACCAGAAAAATAATTAATGATCAACTATTATAAAATCGTAAAAAAACTCTATTATTGACACTAGTCACTTTCTATGCTAATTTTTTTACATAACGGGCTGTAGCGCAGGGGTTTAGCGTACGTGTCTGGGGGACACGGGGTCGGCAGTTCAAATCTGCCCAGCCCGACTATTTTTATATCGTTATGGTGTAAATAATTAGCAAGAGATTAAGCAAAAAAACCGAAAACGGATTTTTCTTTTCTCTACCAATTCTGACATTGAGTCTGACATTATAGTCAGGCCTATTTAAGGAAAGGAGATGATTATGGAACGTCCAAAAAAATCATTCAGTTTCAACAAAGCCCTTGAAAATATTGGAATCCCGGATACTGAAAGAAGAGAACGAAATATATCCTTCCACTCCTGGCGACACTTCTTTAATACTCTATGCAGGGTCGGGATGGTACCTGACAGTAAACTGCAAAGGATAACCGGTCACCATACACAGAAAATGACTGAGCATTATACCCATTATAAGATAAAGGATTTTAAGGATGTTATGCAGATTCAGGAAGAGATTTTTTCAGCAGAGTGAATACTGCTGAAGAGTCTTCTTCATTATTAACTCTTATGGTTTAATAAAAAAGATATTCTATTATCCTACTGATTTATTAAACGATCAATCTCTTTCAATACAAGTATCATTTCATTAAAAGAATAAGGAAGATGACCTTGCGGGAACAAATCCTTCATCTTATTCCAGTCTACGCATAGAGCATCTTCTACGTCTTTTGGAGGGATAATATACAATGAACCGGGAACTGCAAGATTCCAATTGGCGGTTCTTCTCCTGAAATATTTTTCTTTATGTTCTTTTACATCCTCCAAAAGAGGCAGATTATTAACAACATCTGGATACGATTTAAAGATTTGGATTACATCGTATATATGACGAGCTTGCCGACTTCCAAGGGCTTCTAAACCTCTGTTATTTAATTCATGAAGTAAAGTAAGTTTTTCAAAAAAAGTTCTCTCAATATCAAGGACATCTACTGTAGTTAAGAAATCAGTATCTACCTTGAGATTTTTTCTAATTTCATCCAAAACAAAAGGATTAATTTCACGAGATTCATGAGGATTGAATGATGCTCGTCCCCCTGTTTCAATAAGAACATGAGGTTTTATATAACCGTTTATGTAATCAGATTCACCCAATGACCGAGGATAGTTAACTATTATATTTTGAGGTTCATCTATGTCTACTTGAACATCAAAATCCATATGTATTTTTAAAAGTTCTGATTTCAAAGAATTTTTAAAGGTGGATGAAATAAAACCAATATTACGTTTAAGTAATTGTTCAACACGCCTGGTTCTTGCTGAATTTGTTTCCTTTTCAGGCTCAGGATAACCCAGAAACTGCATACTTACTGATAGATCTATATCTTCAGACATCCTGTTTATAACATCATAAACTTTACTAAGAGTTGTACCTCCCTTAAAAAGGAAAGGTGTATCTGTTTCATTGGAACAGTTAAGCTTGAGATCTTCAAATATTATGGAAAGAACAATACATACCATATAATCTTTTTCAATAATATATGCAGGAAGCTCTATCCTCTCTGACGCCTGACGAAAAATATACTCCCGATCTGTTGGACTCATATCTGGATTAAATAGAAGAGGTGTATTCATTATAACTTCCTATATTGAAAACAAGATTTTAGCCCAGTGGAGTTTCCGGCCAAATGACATAACAAGTTGCTCCTGAGCCTTTGTACTTAATGCGAAAAAAATATTATTAATATTCCTTAGCTGCTTTTTTGACTCAAACTCTCCCAGATACTCAAGAGATATCCATAAAAGTATGACTCTTTCTTTTTCTTCTTTACTGATACCTTTAATTGCTTCTTCTGCTCGTTTCAATGCACGGGAATAGTGTATATTGATATCAACATTATTTACCTTAAACGGGGCAATCCGACTTGTTGCTACATAGGTATAGCTCATTGATAATTGAGTTGAAAGACCAAGAGCATTAAGAACCGAAGTCCCATAAGGGTAAACATATGCTCCATTATTCTTGGCTGTAACTCTAACAACCTTTCCTGGTTCAACAGGGATTGCTCCAAATCGACTCATCTTCGGACGTACGTAAACACCTTTTTTCACATGTACAATCTCATTCGACTCAGTGAGCTTTTTAAGAGCATGATTGACTGTATCTTTTTGTGTTGCCCCCACCCAGGAAAAGACAGTATCAAATGTAAATACAGTACCACGGTTTAGTCGCTTAATATATGATTCAACTCTTGATACTACTGTAGCCATCATTATACCTCGCTTTAATTCAATAAACTGTACATAGACAATATACTGCATTATGACATATAATTCAATAAAATGTACATAGAATATTCTTATTATAATATCGAATCCACTAAATTCCAGAAGGTTACTTAGCACTGGAAGCTATTTGGTATAATAATTGGATATAAATCAAATAGTGTGGCTTAACTGGCTGTCGCTATATTGGGGTAAAGTCCACACCCTCAGTAAATAATAAGGAGTACGCTTAATGGCTAAACCAACATATCAGGATGCAAAACTAATAATTCAAATGGCTCAATTGAGTTCAGGAATGAATACTGCAAAGGCCTGGACCTGGAGTGACAAATTTATCCCGGATTTTTCCGAGTTTATCAAACAATACCCACGGGGCAGTGAAGAGTATAGTAATGTCATGGAAGTCTGTGGATGGATGGAACTTCTTGGGACCTTTTATAAACACAAACTGATTAACGAAGAACTGCTATTTGATTGGCTTGCAGTAGACCTTGTGTGGAATAGACTTAAAGGATTTGTCCTTGGAGTCAGGGAACAGGCAGAATATCCCAGATTATATGAAAATTTTGAGGCTCTGGCGAAAGCCGAAAAAGGGTAAAACAGCGAAATTTGAACTGTTCACAACGGAAGTAATTCCCAGGCTCAGCCCGGCTATTTATGTATCTTAAATAACCAGAATTTAAATAACCTGGTCATAAAAGGCATAATCACATAAGTCATTAAGGATACCGTAACCATTACAGATATTGCCATACGCAATGAACCTTGCAAGGCTCCAGGCAAAAGATTCACTATCAGATTTACAAAGTTAATAGTCGGAAAGAGTGCCAAAAATGTAACTATTGCCATTTTGTAACGGGGAGGTGGAGTTTGTAATGGTGTCTTAGGTAAAGTAAACCAATATTCCAAACCTGTTATTTTTTGTACCTGAACGTCACCTTCAGTAAAATCACTTGCTTTTTCAATCCACTTTGCTCTATTTGACGAATCTTCCCATTTTTTCAGGTTCTTATAACGATCAAACTTGATAATTACTACAGAATTTGAATTGGTAATGTTTGAAGGCTGAATATTTTTTGTTCCAAGAAACCCCTCAAATTTCTGAGCTTCCCGGGAAATCCCAACAGCCCATTCTTCAAACTCTTTCTCCCTACCTAATTTAACTCTTCGGGAAACAATAACGGTTACAGATTCTTCATCTATATTTTGATTTTTAGAGACAGACATAATAAACTATCTCTTCTCAATCCTAATTTTCAACTCTTTCTCAATTCTATTTAAAAATTTAGCTTCCCTGTCAGTAGCAAGAGAAATTACAACTCCGTCTTTGCCGTTCCGTCCTGTACGTCCTGCTCTATGAAGATACTCCTTCGATTTTTCAGGAATATCCATATTAAAGATATGTGTTACCCCATCCATCTGCAGACCCCTGGCAGCAATATCTGACGCAACAAGTATTTTAAGTTTACCAGAGCGATAATCTCCCATAACCTTTTTCCTGTCCAGTTTCTGATTCGTGCCATGGAGATCCTGAGCTTCAATTCCATGGAATTCCAGCTTGGAAATGAGATTATCAATAAGAGCCACATTGTTAAGAAAAATTAAAGCCTTTGCAGGTTTAACACTGTTGATCAACTTTCTTACAGTCTGAATCTTATCTCTTTGCTCTGTAATAATATAGGAATGAGATATTGATTGAGGAATGGCCTCGCCTTCTTCAGATTTTATTAAAGTATAGTCCTGGGAAAGGGTTCCAATTATCTTAAGAATAGTACCCGGCAAAGTTGCAGAGGATGCTATAAACTGTCTGTCTCTGGGCAGTCTTTTTATAATTTTTAGTACAGAAGGAGAATTATTTCTATCTAAAAGCTGATCAACCTCATCGAGAATAATAAATTCAATTTTTTGTGATTTAATCTTTTTCTTCTCAATAAGTTCAAGAATCCTGCCTGGAGATCCAACTACTATTTGTGGACGGGTTTTTAGTTTATCAATCTGTCGATGAATATTTGCACCACCAATAAGTGGAGTTGATTTTATTGGAATATCTGAATTTAGAGCAAGCCTCTCAATCTGCCTGTGAATCTGAATTACAAGTTCATGTGTTGGAGCCATAATTATTGTATTCATCCCCAAGGGACTCTCTTTTAAATTTTCAAATAAAGGAAGAAGATAAGCAAAAGTCTTTCCTGTGGCCGTAGGAGATTGAAAAACAACATCTTTACTTAATTTAATCTCAGGAATAACCTTTAATTGTATATCTGTTGGATTTGTTATCTGTTCTGTTTCCAGAGCACTTACCAAAGTTGGATCCAGGCCCAGGTTTTTAAATATTTCTAACATCTGTTTTTCCTCTCTCTAAAAGACAGTATAGGATAATACTTCGAGCTGATTATATGGGGTGCTCCTGTCTATGTCAATTTAACTTCTGATTATTTATTTAAAGAATAAATACCGTCCCTCATTATCCCCAGATAAAAAACCCAGTTATCCATATAGTCCTGTTTAATTTTTACAGGATCTTTTTCAGTCTTGATTTCATTCAGAAAGTCAAAACGGGTTTTTAAAAGCAGCCACATAGCCAACTCAAGAATCTTTTCTTTTGAATATCTAAGCCTGGAAGTATCTGCATCTCCAAAAAGTTCCAGAAAATGGTTTCTAAAAATATCCTGTACACTTAATGCTATTCTTTCATTAGACATATTTGATGTACGGGCAATAAGATAAACAAATTTAGGATGATCTATATAAAAATCTATAGCCAGTTCAGAAACATGTTTGAGTCTATCTAAAAGATCTGACGGAAGGACTTCCATCTCTGCAGCAACCCGTTCTTTTAAATAATTATAGAGACTGGTATAAGTATAATCTACAATAAACGTAAACAGTTCTTCCTTGGAAGAAACATACTGATACAGTCCACCCTTGGAAATACCAGCACGTTTGATAATTCCATCCATAGAACTGGAATCGTATCCACGTTCACTAAATTCTTCTATACATGCATTAATTACACGCTGCTTTTTCTTTTCAGATAAATTGTCGAATGTTGGTTTCATATTAAACCTACAATTTCCTCAAATCAAGAACCCTCTTTACCTTTTCGCCTTTAGTTCTTCCAAGACTCTTTGATTCTTTTAATGATATTTTAGCATGAAGACCCAGACTGGATATTAATTGCTGATGAATTTTCTGTTGAAAACTCTGCACTTTCCTTATCTCATCAAAGGCAAAAAGATTACTGCTTACTTCAACCTTTAGTTCAATAACATCCAGTCCTTCTTCTCTGTTAAGAATTATTTGGAAATGCGGTTCAACTCCTTCAATTTCGAAAAGCAGAGCCTCTATCTGTGATGGAAAAATATTATTTCCATCAACTATTATCATATCATCTGTACGTCCGGAAATTCGTTTAATTCTTCTTGTAGTTCTACCACAATCACAACTACCCTCTATAATTGAAGATATATCACCTGTTCTGTATCTGATTAAAGGAAAACCCTCTTTGGTAATTGTAGTAAAAACAAGCTCCCCTTCTTCTCCCTCAGGCAAAACTTCCAGAGTCCCGGGATCAATTACTTCAACTATAAAATGATCTTCATTGACATGTAAGCCGTTATGTTTATCACATTCAAATGCAACTCCAGGTCCAATTATTTCGCTTAAGCCGTAATTATCATATGCCTTAATTTTTAATCTGGACTCAATTTCAGCTCTTAATTTCTCACTCCATGGTTCTGAACCAAACAATCCTGTTGACAGATTTAACTCCTGGGGATTCATTCCATTCTCTTCCAATATGGAAACTATATGAAGAGCATAACCCGGAGTAGATACCAAAGCCGAACTTCTATAATCCTTCATTATCTGAATCTGCTTTAAAACTTCTTCGCCCGAAGCAGGAATAACAGAAGCCCCTATCTGTTCTGCACCATAATGAAAACCTAATCCGCCGGTAGACTGTGAATAATTAAAGGCTATCTGCACAAGATCAGTCCCTGTAATACCAGCTGCAGATAACACTCTTGCAACCAGACATGACCATATTTTTAGATCATTTTTTGTATATCCTACAACTATGGGTGTTCCTGTAGTTCCTGATGTAGAATGTATTCTTACAATATCCCGAAGAGGAACTGCAAATGCTTCGTAGGGATAACTCTCACGCAAGTCCTCTTTGGAGGTTAAAGGAAAATCTGACAGATCCTTTAAAGATTTTACACTGGATATTTCAATTTTCTTTTCATCGTACAGGTTTTTGTAAAATAATACATTCCTGTATACTCTGTTTAGAGTTACCTGCAGCCGTTCGACCTGGAGCTGTTCCAGATCTTCCCTTTGCATAGTTTCATATTCTTCTGAATAAATCACATAGGCCTCCCTGTATGAATTTAAAATACTAATTTATCAATCAGTAAAATCTTTATAATCTCTGCCAAGATATGCACGTTTTACATCATTATTATCCAGTAAATCCCCTGCATTCCCTTCCAGTATAAGGGATCCTGTTTCCATAACATATCCCCTGTCTGCAATTTCAAGAACTGCTCTGGCATTTTGTTCTACAATCAGGATAGTTTTTCCCTTATCTCTCAATTCCGTAACAATGCGAAAAATATCCCGGACAATAAGAGGAGCCAGCCCCATAGAGGGTTCATCCATCAGAAGTAAATCAGGACCGGACATTAGAGCACGACCAATAGCAACCATCTGCTGTTCCCCGCCAGAAAGTGTACCTGCCAGTTGAGTTCGCCTCTCTTTGAGAACAGGAAATAAAGTATAAATATTTTCAAGATTTTCTACAGCACTTTTATGATCTCTTTTCCTGTACAATGTATAGGCACCAAGAATTAGATTTTCCTTTACTGTCATAGCAGGATAAAGCTGACGCCCTTCAGGAACAAGAGCACATCCACTTTTTACTATAAGATCAGGTGATGAAGTTGTAATTTCAACATCCTTTAATTTTATCTCACCACCTGATGGTTTAACAATAGATGAAATGGTATTGAGCAATGTAGTTTTACCTGCACCATTGGCTCCAATAATTGTAACTATTTCCCCGGATTTAACATGAAGGCTGATTCCTTTTAATACTTTTAATTTATCGTACCCTGCTTCCAGGTTTCGTATTTTAAGCATCATCACCGCCTAAATAGATCCGTATAACATCTTCATTCTTTTGAATATCGGAAGGAATTCCTTCTGCAATTTTCTGTCCAAAATTTAATACAACTATTTCATCTGAAATATCCATAACTAAAGACATATCATGTTCCACCAGCAATACGGTTCGTCCCTGATCACGAATAGTCTCTATTCGTTTTGCAAGATCGGCTGTTTCGTGCATATTAAGTCCAGCTGCAGGTTCATCAAAAAGCAGCATAGAAGGATTGGAAGCAAGGGCTCTGGCAAGTTCCACTGCCCTCTGGTTCCCAAAGGAAAGGTTCCCCACCTCAGAATCTTTTAGATTAATAATATTAAGCCATTCCAGAATTGGTAAAACAGCATCTTTGGCTTTTTTCTCCTCCCGACGACTCTTAGCTGTAGAAAACATACCAGCTATAAAACCTGCAGATCCAAGGGAGTGCCAGCCGAGAAGTACATTATCCAATACTGATAGATGATTACTTAATTTAAGATTCTGAAAAGTTCTTAAAACTCCCTGTTCGGCCACCTGAAAGGGTTTCTTCCCGGTAAGAAGAGTATCATTAAAAAATACCTGTCCGGCACTGGGAGTTTCATAACCTGCAATCATATTAAACATGGTTGTTTTCCCTGCACCATTAGGGCCGATTACAGACTTTATTATACCTTTTTTAACATCAAAAGAAACTGAATCTACAGCGTGGAGACCACCAAAATATTTATCAAGCCCCTTAATTTGCATAGTAATATCAGAATTATTCATGGAAAAACCCCTGTTTTGAAACTGGTTTATTTTTCCTTTTAAATAACTTATAAAACAAAGATTGAATATCCCGAAGAACTGCAACCCTAATAAACCCTTCAGGCATGAACATCATCATAACAACAAGAATCACTCCAAAAACAGCATCATCAAAGTGACCAAAGACACCTCTTAAGGAAAGAAAATTAAGAACAAGGCCCATAACAAGAGCACCCCATATATTAGCCATTCCTCCAACTGCAACAATTGCCACATACCGTACAGACTTTCCTACACCAGCCTCTGAAGGACCAATTCCTCCATTATAGTGGGTCATAAAAAAACCTGCCAATGCTGCAAATATTGCACCAATTACAAAAATTATAACTTTGTACCTGGCTGTGTCCACTCCCATGGCATCAGAAGCGTCTTCTCCTCCATGAAGGGATCTGAGAGCCCTGCCAACCCGGGAATTTATAAGATTTACCATTAATAGTATTGCAGCAATAACAAGTATCCAGGCTATGTAATAATTACTTATTCTTGTTGTAAAATCTCCACTTAGCTCCAGACCTGGAAAAATTGAAAATGAGGGTACATTTGGAATACCATCTGCCTCTCCAAAAATAGCTGAACCAAGTACAAGTCTGTAAATAATAATTCCAAACCCCATAGTTGCCATTGCAAGATAATGTCCCTTCAATTTCAAAACAGGAACACCCAGAGCATAAGCTGTAATACCGGCAATGAGTACTGCAGCAAGGAGGGAAATCCATGGGGACAGATGAATAATAGTATCACCATAGAGGGTTTCTTTTGTAATCAGCAAACCACGAGCATCAAGTATTGTAAATAAAGCCGTCGCCGCTTTATCAGAAAAATCAATGGTAGTAAGAAATGCAGTTGTATATCCTCCAATTGCAAAAAAACCTGCCTGACCTAAAGAAATTTGCCCTGCATAACCCATGACCATACAAAGACCAACAGCTACCAGAACATAATATGCAGACATTGTTAACTGGGTAAGCATATATCCTTTTCCGGTAATAAAAGTTAAAACCTGAATAAGAACAATAGTTATAAAAAGAATAAATACAGGATAATAACGTTTCATCTAAAAGTCCTTAAGAGAGGAAGCCTGCTTTGAACCAAAAAGGCCGCTGGGCTTTACAACAAGAATTATCAGAAGGATAATAACCGAAATTACATCCTTATATGCCATAGGAAGAATACTTATACTAAAGGACTCAATAAGCCCCAATAACAACCCTGCCGCAACAGCCGCAATAGGGTTTCCCAATCCACCAAGAATAGCAACAATAAAACCTTTAATAGCAAGATCTGTCCCCATGGCATAATGGGTCTGGGTAAGAGGAGAAACAACACAACCTCCAAGAGCCCCAATTCCGGCCGAAAGCATAAAAGAAAGGTTTACCATAGAATCAGTTTTTATTCCGCAAAGTTTTGCTGCCCGGGAATTTTCAGAACAGGCCCTCATTGCCTGACCGGTTAAAGTAAACTTAAAGAAAAGGAAAAGGCCTCCTACTATAATAGAAGTAACTCCCAGCACCCACAAAACCTGTGGAGAGATTCTGGCACCAAAAATACTTATAGAAGAAATCTCTGTACCTGTAAAAAAACTAAGTGCGCGAATCTGTTCATCCCATATATAGAGAGCAGCTTCCCGTAATAAAATTGATATCCCTATAGTAACAACAATCATACCCAGAACAGAGCTCTTACGCATTCGACGAATAAAAACTATTTCAATAAGCCCGCCAATTGCTGCAGTTATCAATACAGCCAGGGTGATAGCAGGCAGCAGAGGCATAAATTTAGAGAAGGTGAATGAGATCATGCCACCGAGCATTACAAACTCGCCCTGGGCAAAATTAATTATTCCTGTAGTGTTGTAGATAATATTATACCCAATGGCTACGAAAGCATAAATACTGCCAACTGTAATACCAGCAAAGATATATTGCAGAACTTGTTCAGGACTCATTCTTTTCCTTTAAGAGAGGATTTGGAAAGGAGACAGGAGACCGGAGAAAGGAAGATATAGAAGATTTCAGAATCTTCTGTTTTCCCGTCTCCATTCTCCGTTTATTCCGTCTCTATCCTATCCTATCTAGTAAAGAAAATCAAACTGACCATTTTTAACTGTTAACATTTCCAAAGAGTCCATACCAAGACCATTGTGATCAGTTGCAGAAAAACTAAAAATACCACCTGTTCCCGGGAATCCTGAAATTGCTTCCAGTGCATCCCTGATATCGGTCCGATCAAGACTGCCTGCACTTTTAACGGCTTCTATAACAAGCATTATAGCATCATATGCATGACCACCAAATGTACTTACATCTTCACCATATTTTGCTTCATAGGCAGTTTTATATGCAACAAGATTTTCTTTCTGAGGATGTCCTTCAGGCAGTTTTTCTGCAACAAGAAGACGTCCTGCGGGGAAAATAATGCCTTCAGCTGCTTCTCCTGCTGCTTCTACATATTTTATATTACCAAATCCATGACTCTGAAAAAGAGGAACATCCATTCCCAGTTGTTTCATATTCTTAGGTACTATAGACTGAGCCGGTACTATTGACCAGTTAACTACAGCCTCAATATTCTGAGCTTTTAGTTTAGTAAGGAGAGCAGTAAGATCTGTTGCTGCTTTGTCATATGTTTCTGCTATGGCAATTTCTATACCAAAATCAGACGCATATTTTTCCAGTTGACCCTTTCCTGCATTTCCGAAACCTGTATTAGCTGCTACTACACCAATTCTTTTTATTCCCATAGTCTGCATAGTTGAAAAAATCCATTTTGCAACATAACTGTCTTTCTGTGGTGTTTTAAATACATAACCTGCTACAGGATTAACAATCGCTTCGGCTGCACCTGCGGAAACAAGAGGAACCTTGTATGATTCACACAGATCTTTAATCTGCATTGTTTCACCACTGGTTGAAGGACCTATAATAGCTACAACCTGATCTTCCTCTATAAGCTGTTTTGCAAATGATATTGCCTTTTCAGGATTTGCAGCAGAATCTTTAATTATCAACTCAATCTGCATTCCATTTACACCGCCATTTGCATTTATCTCTTCCACAACCATCTCTGCTGTTTTTGCTTCGGGAGCACCAAGAAAAGAGGCTCCTCCTGTAACTGCAAAAATAGCACCTATTTTAATAGTTCCTTCTTCACTCTTACCACCGGCAAATACGGCTGATAGAATTAGCCCCATAATAAGCAGAACTGCAGTAAATTTTTTCATATTATTCCTCCTTAGGATGCATAGGCGAGCAGCAACGGAGTTGCGACCAGCCATCAGAAAATAACGACTAATCAGTCTCTTTTATGACTAGTCAGTCAGTTTAACATATACCAAGTTTTATAGAGGGTCAAGGATATATGAAAAAAAGTATCTAAATTAACTTCTCAATACCCCTAATCAGGATATTGACATATTCATTAAGATCCTTAATATCTGCTGCCGGTATTCTAAAACCAATGGCGCCAGGATGACCCCCTCCATTTTTTATTTTAAAAACTTCAAGAATACTACGAAGATCAAGAACCTTATAAGAATGACTGCGTCTAATACGAAACTGTATAAGATTAGAATTGTCGTTATCGTCATAATAAACAACAAGACTTAACAGATGAGTATATTCAGCAAGGGAATCAGCTGCATACCTTGCGACAGAAACAATTGTTTCATGATCATAAATGGATGCCATTTGATCTACAATGTTCTTACTTACAATTACAGTTCCTATTTTTGATGAATAGTTTACTTTCTGAGCCATCATAAGAGTAAAACATTCATCTTCCTCTTTTGATAATTGCTGGAGTTCTGTAAAAACCTCTTTCATAGTAGAAAAGTTTTTGGAATGTTTGTGTGTTTTTTTTGTAAGCATTTCATTAAACATAGAGCTGAATAAACTGTAAAACCACTTCTCTCTTCTAGTTTTAAGATATTTTCCCATTTTTGAATCACCAATAATACCTGTTAATACAGCAAGAACAAAATTCCTGGAAAAAATATCCTGTATATTATGGATTTCAATAATTTCCTTTTTATTATTTAACTTAAATGCCATTATACCCACCAGCTCACTGGCAGAAGAGGCTTCATCTACAAAACAGTAATCTTTATGACCAATATAACAACTGTCTGCTTCCAGATGATGATCTATTTCAATTTTTAGAATATTACTGTTGTCATAGATTTTATGGGAATCGGGAAAAAATTCTCTCATTTCAGGTTTAGGTGTATCCATAAAAAACAAAGTTGAAATTCCATCAGGAACTTTCTCATCATTATAAATAAGTTCAATAGCATTGTACCTGCAGATATTAAGAAGATATTGGTAATTTTTATTAATTTTACGTGGAATTAGCAAATACACTGTCTTTGAAAATTTATTCAGGATAAGACTAATTGCAATCATAGAAGATATACAATCTTCATCAGGATTTTTATGACCCATAACAAGAAAAATATCACGTTCAATTATTGCACCAAGAATATTATCAATAATTAGATTTCTAATACTAATACTTTCTATTCTGGTTTTCACAAAGCTATCCTCCTTTGCTGCATCCCAAAGAACAACTGTATCCCTTCCAGCATCCTTTGCCATATAAAGAGCCTTATCTGCCAACTCCATAATTACGGGAGCAGAATCAGCATGATCCGGTACAGAAGCAATACCCACACTGGCTGTAACCATCTGTATTGACTTGTCCGATTCTTTAGTAAAATTGATTTTCCTGATTTCCTCCAGCATCTTCCTGCATTTATCAAAAGCCCCGATACCAGTTGTCTGAGGAAATAGAATAATAAATTCATCTCCTCCATACCGGGTAATTATATCCGTTTTAGTAAATATTCTTTTAAAAGCCTCTACAACATAAAGTATTACCTTATCACCGATTTCCTGACCATATTCATTATTCAATGTTCCAAAATGATCCAGATCTATCATAGCATATGATAGAGGATATCCCTCTCTTAAAGATTCAGAAATACGATTTTCTATAACTTCATCAAGAAATCTTCTATTATAAAGTCCAGTAAAATCATCTGTAATAGCTCTAGTCCTGGCCTCTTCTCCCCATGTAACCATATCAGACAGAAAGGTTCCGGTATTCTGTAATCGCCTTGTGGTAATATTAAGCATTTTCTGCATTATACGGCTGCCTGCAAGAGGTTTATTGTTTATAAACTCAAAAAAATCAGATGCTCCAAGACTAAGAACCTTTGTATTACACTTAGGAGAACAAGTCGCAGATCGGACAACCCTGTCAAAAATTGACATCTCTCCAAAAAAATTCCCCTGTGTGATCTCTGCAATTTCAAGGACTTCACCATCGGGGGTATTTACAGATATCGAAACTGATCCGGATAAAATAATATACATATTTTCTCCGGATTCACCCTCATTAAACAAAGTATCTCCTTCACTATACTCCTCTATGTTCATATGAAAATAAAGTGATTCTAATTCCGGGGCTGTTAAAGAAGATAAAATTTCTATAGAACTAAGTAATTCAACAGGAGTGTTATTCATTCTACTTCTCCTGCATCTTCAGGAAATAGAATTAGATTCCCGCCTTTGTTCCTTCCAACTAATGGAAGCTCATGGGTTTTAAATAAAAGTTTTTCAACAACTGTGCCATGCTCAGGATAAATTGTAATTCCAATACTTGTAGTAATTTTAAACCTGTTGCCCTTACATGCAGAACTTACATCAAGATTATTCATAAACTCACGGAGACTCCTGGCAAAAACAACAGCCTCCATCCTGGAATATCCTGAAAGAAGTACTGCCATGGCATTTCCTTTGTATCTGACGATTCCGGAATCGTCACCTATAAAATCCCTCATTCCTCTGGCCATAATCCGAATAGCCATATCTCCCGCATCATGGCCATACCTGTCATTTAAATCCTTGAAATTATCCGGTTTGCTTATAAGAAGATAAAAAGAGGTAGTACCTGTGTTAATAAGTTTTTTTATTTTTTCTACAAGGTATGTCTGATTAAATAACCCTGTTAATTTGTCACGATATACCTGTTTTTTTAATTCCTGAACAAGGGGAGAGTTTTCTTTCACCAGAATATTTACTTTACGAATTCGCATCGCCACATTTACCATAATTTTGTGCAGGATTCTTGCTGATACAGCAGGATTCTCATTAAGGAATTCAGTAAATCCAGTACTGTTTTTCGGAAAAACCAAAAGACGTGTAGAGGTAGATGCAAAAGAAGAAGCTATTCGTGGAGCTTCTGTAAATAAATCCAGTTCTCCAAAACAGTCACCTGGTAGGAAACGTGCTATATGGGTTTCCCTTCCATTTTCATCCTGTTTTTGAACTATAATTTCACCTGATTCTACAATATAAAGAGAATCACCGGGATCCCCAATGGAAAACACTGGTTCATTAACTGTATAATTACATATTTCACTGTTCTCTGTAATGAGAGCTATCTCATGTTCCAGGAGTGTAGAAAAAATATCAGTCCCTTTTATAAGAATTTCTATTGCCCCGACCGGGGATTTAATCATATAAGCTCCAAATGCATATTGCTCTATCTACCAATAATACAATATATCATGATAAACACTAACTTTCACAGCAAATATATGAGCTTTTTACGCTATATCACATTTTCTACTTAAAAATAGTATTTCTGTTAATGAAAAAACAAAATTGACTGGAAGTGTAAGAACGTGTAATAATATATAAAAGTCAGTTTATAATATTAATTAACAGGATCTATTGATGAAGAAGCAGCAGGATAAAAATCAATTAAAATTTGATACTCTTCTTTCCACCCTTTCTACAGATTTTATTAATATTGATGGTAAAAACTTTGAAGACACCATCCATTTCTGGATGAAAGAGATAGCTCTTACTTTGGATGCCGAAGTTGCAGTATTATTTCGTAGAAATAATATTGGAAGTCTTTATATCAGCGATTTTTGGAGAAAAGAAGATAAAACCGAACCAGTTCTATATGATCCCGCAGAAGCTTTTCCTTATTTAACATCTACTGTACTTAGTGGACAAGTATTTTCTGCATCATCTTATGAAGATTTACCTGAAGAAGCAGTAATTGATAAACAAAACCTGCAAAAGATGGGAACTTCCTCTTTTCTTTTTTTCCCCCTGGGAACCGATGAGCATATACTGGGTTCATTTTTATTTGCTAATAAATCAAAAATAGTATCCTGGGATGATGTTTTTATTAATAAATTAAGATTTATTATACATATCTTCTCAACTATTATAAAAAAAGAGCAGGATAAAAAACAACTTGAAGAAAGAGTACAATATGAAAGCTTACTTGCAAATTTATCAAGAGATTTTGTATCAATAAAACATTCTGAAATAAAAGATAAGATAACCTTTTGGCTTCATAAGGCTGCTGAAGTACTGGGTTCCGACAGAGCATTAGTTTTTAAACTGGATAAAAACGATAAATTCTATATATCTACAACATGGAAATCTGAAGAGGGAAAAGATATAGTACCATATGATCCGGAAGTTCTGTTTCCATGGATGAACTCCCAACTAAGAGACAATAAAACGATTATTATCCAGGATATATCATCCTTCCCGGAAGAGGCCAGTGTTGACAGAGATAACATGAGTGTTATAGGAGCAGTCTCTGTTCTTGTTCTTCCCATTATAATTGAAGATAAAACTGTAGGCGCCATTGCATTTTCAAGTACAACACCAAAGTTTAATCTGACAACAGAACTTGTACGCAGGTTTCAAATTATCAGCCAAACCTTTGCTTCTGCATTACTGCGATATAAAACTGAAATTGAACTGGCTGAAGAAAAAGAACGTCTTTCAGTAACCCTTGAAAGTATAGGTGATGGAGTTATAACAACAGATATATTTGGTAAAATTACGCTTCTAAATAACATAGCAGAAAACCTGACATCCTGGAAATCAGAAGAGGCAAAGGGCAAATCAATTTCAGAAATTTTTCATATTATAGATGAACGAACCGGAAATATACAGAAATGCCCGGTCGATCAAGTTTTAAAAACAAGAAAAATAGTTACTCTTTTAAACCATACAATATTAATTGGTAAAACCGGTATAAAGACACCAATTGCAGACAGTGCTGCACCAATAAATGATTCTGAAGGAAATATGCTTGGAGTCATACTGGTATTCAGAGATGTTGGACTGGAAAAACAAAGGGAAGCCGATATTCTTAAATTAAAAAAACTTGAAAGTGTAGGAGTTCTGGCTGGTGGAATTGCTCATGATTTCAATAATATATTAACAGGAATACTGGGAAATATAGACCTTGCAGAAATAAGTAAATCAGAACCGGAAGAGGTAAGCAGGTATCTGATCAATGCTTCCAAAGGGTGTAAAAGAGCAGCATCACTTACACAAAAACTGCTTACTTTTTCCAAAGGTGGAGCTCCTATAAAAGAAAACGCCTCAATAGGAGAAATTATTGAAGAGTCAATTGAGTTTATTCTACATGGAAGTAAAATAAAGGCAGAGTGTTCTATTCCAAAAGATCTATGGACAAGTAAAGTCGATAAAGACCAAATTAATCAGGTAATACAGAATATTACTTTGAACAGTATTGAATCAATGAATGATGGAGGTATATTTACAGTAAAATGTAATAATGTATCTTTTCAGAAAGACCATCCTTATAAAGGGAAGTACATAGAAATAAAAATAAAAGATACCGGATCCGGAATTAGTAAAGAAAATATAGATAAAATTTTTGATCCCTATTTTAGTACAAAGGAAACAGGAAGCGGGCTTGGGCTGGCAATAACATATTCAATTATACATAACCATGATGGATTTATTAAAGTACAATCAGGAAAAGATGAAGGAACCGAATTCTCATTATATCTTCCTGCAGATGAGAATATAAAATTAAAAACTAAACCTGAAGAAAATCAGGATAAATCAGATAAAAAAGATAAATATTCAATACTAATTCTTGATGATGAAGAAATGATAAGAAAAATGCTTAAATTATCATTAGAAAAAATGGGGCATAGTGTTGTCAGTTCAAGTAATGGTAAAGAAGTAATTGGAAAATATAAAAATGAAAACTTTGATCTAATAATACTGGATATAACAATACCTGGAGGAATGGGAGGAGTTGAAACAATAAAACAGTTAAAAACAATTAATCCTGATGTAAAAGCAATTGTTTCAAGTGGATATACCAGCAGTCCTGTTATGTCCGATTATCAATCTTACGGGTTTTCCGGGTCTCTCACAAAACCATATCTTTTTGATGAATTAAAAACTATAATTAATAATGTAATGTTAACCGAATAAGGCTGGTCGGAACTTCGTTCCTGCTCGCCAATGAGTCGTACCGGAAGAGCGAAGCGATGAGGAATGATCTCAGCAACCTAAGGAGTTTTCGATGAATTTATTGGTAGTGCTAAGTGGTATTTCAACTCTTTTACTTTCTTTGATACTGGGAATTTTTATTCTGTTTATCGGATTTAAAATGTTTTCAGGCCTTTCTAAAACAATTAACGAAGAAGAAGAAATTCAAAAAAATAATATTGCAGTGGCAATTCTATCGGGAAGTTTCATAGTTGCCATGGGCATAATGATGAAAGCATCAATAGATCCTCTTATCCAATCAATATTTCGTGCAATATTCTACAATGATTCAGGAATTTCGGGAATATTGGGACATCTCAGCATAGCACTCCTTCAGTTTATTGCTTCATTATTTATAAGCATAAGCTCTCTTTGGCTTGGTGTAAAAGGATTTACCTGGTTAACTCACAATATCAATGAGTTTGAAGAGATTCAGAAAAATAATATTGCAGTATCAATACTTATGGCATCAATTATTATTACACTTTCACTTTTCCTGCAGAATGGTTTGGAAAAACTACTGCAGGTACTACAATTTACTCCTGGTATAAATAATTCCAATCTGACCCCCTTTGGTTAAAATGTATGAGAAGGAAATCAGGAAAAAAACATCCGATAATGACAGTATTTAGTATACTTATATGGTTTTTAATTTTATTGCCATCAGTTAAACTATTCTTTGCTGATAAAATTTTACCCCAAAATAAGTTTACCCTCTTTGAGGAAACTGAAAATGATCTTGCTGAAATTATTTATGAAGAAAAAGCCAAATTCCCTGATGAATTTATTCCACTTAGTTCTAATTGGCAATCCTTCAGTACTGAATGGACCTCAAACTGGCATATCTACAAACCATATCTTAAAAATTCAATCTCAGAACTTGAAAATCTGGATGCAGGTGCGATTTACTACCCTAAAGGAAATAAATCTAAAAAAAGAAAGGTCTCAGTAGAGGGATTCTGGGCCCAGGTTTATAATATAATTATTACAAATAATGAAGATCGAATAAAAAACCTTGCTTATGCATTTATATGGTTTCAGGAAAAAAACGAACTCTCAGACAGTGAAGTTTTAAACATTATAATTGACTTTATTCAACAGATACCCTATGAGATACCGGAAAATGAATACGGAATATATACCCCTACAGAAGTACTTTACAGGAATGCCGGTGACTGTGATTCAAAATCTGTTTTTGCAGCCCTTCTGCTAAGAGAACTGGGATACGATACAGTGCTGTTCTACAGTAAAGAGTATAAACATGTAATGCTTGGAATAAATGCACCATCAACAGGGGAATATAAGGAACTAAACGGGAAGCAGTATTATTTTACAGAGATGACAGCGACCGGATGGCAGATTGGAGATATTTCCCCTGATTGTGCAGACCTGGAATACTGGAATATTGTTTCATTTAATCCACCTGAAGATGCTAATATATCTATCAATCCGGAGATTCTTGCAATTCCATTATCCAGCACTCCCGAAAGTATTATCCGGCATTCAGGATATTCACTTTTATACTCACCTGACCATGAACAGGCAGCCTGGGTAGCATATGTGTTAACCTCCAAAGAAGTAAACGGCAGTATCGCCAGATCCAATAATTTCAGAGAGGATACCTCAATATTAACAGGGTCTGCTGCCCTGTCAGATTATAAAGGTTCAGGATATGACAGGGGGCATCTTGCTCCTGCAGGAGATCTGAGATGGAGTGAATCATCTATGAAAGATTCTTTTTATATGTCAAACATGAGCCCTCAGGTTCCGGGGTTTAACAGAGATATATGGAAGCGTCTTGAAGAATGGACAAGAGATCAGGCTGAAATTAATGGAGGTCTTATTGTAATTACCGGACCTGTACTCACAGACGGTCCCTATAAAGAAATCGGTGAAAACGGTGTTGATATTCCTAATAAATACTTTAAGGTTTTGCTGGATTATTCTGAACCTGAAATAAAAGCTATAGGATTTGTTATGGAAAATAAAGCTTCAAAAGAAGATATTTTAAAATTTGCACTATCCATCGACGATGTAGAACTACTTACAGGGTTAGATTTTTTCTACTCACTTCCGGATACTTTTGAAGAAAAACTTGAATCCCAATTTAACACTATGTTGTGGAAATAAAGAATGTACAGGGAAGTGAAAAATGATAGATAAAATTCTTAATGCTTCTGATTATGGCTTAAACAGCAGAACAGTACTGATAGAAATTGAAAAAAATCATATTGGTATAGTAAAAAATAGAAAAAGCAGAATAATAATGAAAGATAGAAATAAGATTCTTGAGACTGCAGAACAAATACAAAAGATTTCTCCAGGTGCAGAAGTATCCTTAATTACAAATGCTCTGGTATGCAGTAAGACTGAAAAATATCTGTTGGAGAATGGTATAAAAATATTATTACTACAATAAACACATAAAGGCCTCAAACAGCTTCCTAAATACAGCAATTCTAATTATTAAAAAATTAATTATTGCCTTAGATCGGTTCCCGTGGAAACCTGCAGGATATTGAAGGGTTCGCTACAAACAGGCTGACTATCAGCAAAAATGAAAGGAAAGAAAATAGAACATGTATACAATTATAATTTCTCTCAAAAAATATTTGTAAGAAAATTAATTATATTAACCATCTGTATGCTATTGGGTATTTTCATTGCAATATGGCAAATGAAAGGACTTATTAGCCATACAATTATATTTATTTCAGTTTTATTTACTATGGTAATAGCTTTACTGATATTTTACTTTATTTTGTATAAAACATGGCATAAGGATCGGAGTGATTATTTACTTAATATTGATGATAAAAATATTAAAATAGTAGACATTCATGGTAAACATACTTTCAATGTTGCATTACAATTACAAAGGAGCATATATTATATATTAGGATAATTAGATTCTAAAGGAGTTATCAGTGTCCAAGTTAGAAAATGAAATTGTTTATTCCCAAACCAAGAAATTGATATTAAGTGATTTCATAAGGGTATTGAAATTATCTTACAATCTCTCTGATAGTCTAGCTGAAGAAATAAGTACATACTCTTTATTGATGCCCTATTCTAAATTGGCAGCTCTTAAACTCGGGAATTCAATATCAAAAACATCAGCTAGATTTCAAGCAGATTGGGCAGCATTCAATCAAGGAGATGAGAGTAATCCATATGTTAGAGCATTTTCTTTGGCCTTCAATACTGCAAGTGATGTTTATCATATAAATACATCAAGTAAAATGAAGAAAATGTTGAAGGCCAAAACTCTTGATTAATTTATTATTGATATAAATTATTGATATAAATTGTAGATATGAATTTTGATTTTAATTTGCTCCATAATTGTATTATTTAGTGTCTTTGTCATGGGCTTATCCAAACCCATGCCATACACCTGAGAACGAACACCGCATTGCGGTTGATTTGCGGTGTGTAAGCGGGACTTATAAGATACAGACATTACCTCCTGATTGTTATTAACAGGAAACATGGTAACTTTAATAGTACAAACTTAAAAAAGAATACTTCACAATTAGGACAAAACCAGGGCATAATAGAAAGCAGTAATATTGGTAAAAATGTTGTATTTAAAGTAGGATTAAATAAGTATGGTGCTGTTTCTATTAACACTAATAATAAATTCATTTGTACTTGTGGGCTGGGGAAAATATCTACATCGCCTGGATGCTTTTACTGTAGATAAAAAAAATGAATACAGGCTTGCAACTTTAATAATTATGGGTGGAGTTCCCTCTGTTATAATTACCCTCTTTTTTAACCAATTTTGGGGTACTGCAATCTATAATTTGACAGGATATTACCGTGGTGATAATACCTTCATTTCTCATTTCCTTTTAACAGGACTTGTAGAAGAATTTTCCAAGTTTTTAGTTTTTATTATTCTAACAAGTCCCTTCAAAACCATAAAAGAACCAAGGGATGGAATGCTACAAGCTGCTTCTATTGCCATGGGTTTTGCTTTAACAGAAAATATTATTTATTCATTACAATATGGTATTTATGTCCTTCTGATACGATCAATAATTACAATAATTGGTCATGTCACTTATGCAGTTATATGGGGTTATGCCTGGGGATCAGTAGGATATATAAATGGTGGAAAAACAAAAACTCTAGGCTTGTTATATACTTTTATAGCTTTGATTGCTGCAGCAATGTTTCATGGAGCAAGTAATTTCTTGTTATCCTCACATTTCCTGTTATTAGCATTATTGTCAGATATTTTAGCAATAGCACTGTTTTTTATTATATACCAGGCTGTAAAAGTTAATTCGCCCTACAGATCTTTCAGATTACAGGAATACAGAAATGCTATCCCTACTTTACAAACAGGTCTAAAAAAATATCCGGAAAGTTATGTAATGAACAAAAAATTAGGTATTTTTTATATATATGCCCAGAAGTACAGGGTCGCTGAAAAATATCTACTAAAAGCAAGGAAGTTGAGATTTCACAATACAGAATCCAAGTTCTATTGTGGTGCAGCCATTTACCTTGAAGGAAAAACTTCTGAAGGTCTAAGGCTTATGAATAGAGCTATAACAGCAATGCCTGATGAAAGAATACTAAGAATAGTATCCAGTCTAAAGAAAGTTATCAGCTCAGAACCTGAAAGAGAAGAACTATTAAGCCGCTTTAATAAAAATAGAATGCAATTCATGGATGATGCTCCTCTGTTATACAAACGAAGAAGTAGGAGACAAATTTCTACAAGCTACACTTCTGCACCCAGATCATTAAACAGAAGATCATCAATATATAAAAAAGACATCAAAACAAACTTAGAGGTTAATAAACCTCTATTAAATATAACAACTAAAGCGAAAAATAGATTTGATAGGAAAATTAAAAAACGAAAACGAAATGTAGAACCTTTTGATAATCGTGGGAATTGGGAAAAATTATTCAAAGAAAACCCTAGACCGGTTATTCTTAAGCCGTATTATTTGAAGAAAGGGCAAAGTGTTGTAGTTAGATCGGGTAAATCTAAAAAATAAT
>DAOWEB010000278.1 GCA_030638735.1 Spirochaetaceae bacterium | reverse complement strand
ATTTTTGCAACTGTAATTCAGCTCCCTTTAGATCATCAGGATGGGTTTTATCCTCCCAGGTTTTTATTGAAACAGGAGAAAGTTCATCTAAAGTATATCCAATAATTTCTGCCCATCTTTCATTTAAATGAGCCTCCCCTGTCTGAACCCACCAGTCCCAAAGTCCCAATGAACTTCCTGCAAAAGCCAACCCAAGCCTTTCTTCGCTATCAGCAAGTTTTATTTCGATGATTTTTTTATCATTTATATCCAAATGAGTACCGGCTACTCTTAGAGGTTTTCCATCTTCTGTCCATTCAAAAACTTTCCCATTGGTCTGTAACCATATCCAGGTTCCATCTTTATGTTTCATTCTAAAATCAGCTCTATAAATATCTGTTTCTTTTTTTAAATATCTTTGAAAGTGAGTGTCCACAACATCTAAATCATCGGGATGACACAAATCCCGCCAGATATTATTTGATACAGGTAACATTTCTTCCAGGCTGTATCCAAGCATCTCTGCCCATCTTTTATTTATATGTAGATCACCTGTCTCTACCCGCCAATCCCATAATCCCAGATTGGAACCAGTCATTGCCAATTCAAATTGTTCATTACTCTTTTTTAATTCTAATTCCGTTTTTATTAGTTTAGTTATATCATGAACAATTATAAACATAACTTTCTTGTTTTTATAAATAACAGGTGAAACATTTACCTCAACAGTTTTTAATAATCCGGAACTGGTTTTATGTTCAAATTGATAAGAACTATGAGGCAATTTTATTGCCTTTTTCATTATCTTATGACAATCTTCTTCGGATGTAGTATTAATAGATCCCATATCCAGCTGTAAAATTTCTTCCCGGATATAACCATAAAACTTCAAAGCTGATTCATTTGCATCCAGTATTTTTTGATTATTTTCTGAATCAACCAGGAGCATTATTGTCTGATTATTATTAAAAACTGATAAAAAAAGTGAATCGTCCTTTGTTTCAGGGACGGAGGAGAGAATATTATTAGAATCGTCTTTTTCAAATATATTATTCACTAATAACCCAACTTTATCTAAGTTCATTTTATTTTAGAATAAATGTATTGTATATAAGAATAAGTCTTATAGAAAAAACTATAAGACCAATAACTTCCTCATATTAATTATAGGACAATATATATTTAAATACAAGAAAATATTTTAATTATTTTGAGTTATTAGAGTATTTTAATATAACTAAAAAGTCATAATCTCATAACCCTTATTTATATATGAGGAAAATGATGGATGCCCCTTCATATCATCACCATAAGGAAGATTCTGTTTTTCTACTTCTTCCAGCACACCCATTTTATTTGCACATGCTCTACATACACAGTCTATAAGGCCTTTCTCCTTTATTTCCCGGTACATTTTACCAGACGGAGATTCTTCTTTATCTAAACTCTTTATTAAAGCAGTAGCACTTCCTTCAATAATAAGTTTTACATCCCAGCCCAATTTATGCATATCCAGTGTATTTAATAATACGTGTACAAAACACATAGGATCACCATTAAACGCAAACAATGCTTTTTTCATAATTCTATATCTCCTTGTAAGATGACTATAATCTTAATTTGTAAAAAATCCTATCTCTTTTTCATCTCCTGCTAAAGCTAAGATCTAAACCCCTCAAACATACAATATTTGAGCTTTTACAGTTACTAATCTATATACAATCTGATAGAATCATCTCATGCACAACTCTTATATTTCTACAGAACTTATAAAAACAATTCTTTTTGGTTATAACCTTCCATGGGATGGTATACATGGAATAACACACTGGGGAAGGGTAATGGACAACGGCCTCCGTCTGGCAGAGCTAAATGGAGCTGATAAGGAAATTACTGCACTATTTGCAATTTTTCATGACTGCAGGCGACAAAATGAAAGCAGAGATGATGGTCATGGAAAAAGAGGTGGAGATTTTGCTTATACCTTAAGGGGGAGTTTACTTACTCTGGATAATAAAAGGTTCGACCTTTTATACTATGCATGTGCATCACATACTTCCGGTAAAACAGAAGGGGATATTACAGTACGAACATGCTGGGATTCTGATAGACTTGATCTGAATAGAGTAAAAATAAAAACTGATCCAAACAGGTTATGTACTAAAGAAGCAAAAAATCCTGAAATTCTCGTATGGGCAGGAAACAGAGCCAGAGACCGTTATAGTCCAGAAATTGTTGATATATGGAAGAAATCAATTTAATCAGTTTTATCTTCAATCCGGTCCTTAAACTTATTATAAAGGACATTCATTATTAGCATAATAACTGCAACAAATATGAATGCAATTGCCTTAACAAATATTTCAGCTTCCCTCAAATCAAAAAAGACAAGTCGGATTATACTTACTAATATTCCACCCAGGGCTGTATATCGAAATGAATCTTCTTTTATTACAATACTTAAAACTAGAATTAATAAAGCTTCCAAACTGATTAATGCTGTCAGTACTGCTCCGCTAAAGGACCAGATAAAAAAGAAAAGTACTGATGCAAATACAGGATAATAGAGAAAAATATTTTCCCCGGATACCAGTTTATTAATAACCTTTTCCAATCCTAACAGTTTAACTGGAAATCTTATTTCATCTGATTTATGGGTAAAATGAAAAAGTATTAAATATATAAACTGTAAAAAAATTCCAAGAGCACTCATAATCCATGCAGTATCACTGTAAGATAATGAACTGGTTAAATAAGGGCTTGTTACAAAAGCAATTAAAAATGCAGAAATCCATGCAGGAACTACTGAAATAATTCTTAGTCTGGATAAATTTTTCTTTAATATTAGTCCAACCAGAAGAAGAACAATTGAGAGAACCATAAAGACTAAAGGTAGAACTGTTACAGGAACTTCGAAAAAAAGTACTATTATCAGAAAAACCAGAGCAATTTCCAAAAAAAACAAATCGATAAGTCGCCTGCTTCTGTTCAGAAAAAACCATAATCCCATAATTGCAAATGCAGCAATTTCCAATAAATATTCTGCCTTAACTGTTACCAGAAGCATTGTATCTTTATGAATATCAAAAAATAAAAATCTAAGAACAAAACTTATTAGAAATAAATATCCCCCATTAATGAGACCTTTTTTTAACCTTCCAATCATATTTTCACTAAGTCTTCCTGGTTTTAACATGTTAGATGAAATTAAAAAGATAATTGCCAGGGATAACCAGCTCAACCCGGAAAAGAAAGTTCGTGAACCATCAAAAATAAAATTGGATATAAATAACAGATGTATAGTTAAAAGATAAATTCCCGGTATCCGTTCATGTATTCCCCCCTGCTTCTTTAAAGAATACACTAACAAAGACAGAGACATTCCCATTATAGGTAAAGAAAATATTAACATTGGAAAAAATGAAGATTCAACTTCAAAAGCTATAAAGAGTAATGCGATTGCTGTTTCCAATACTATAAATATTGCTATTCCAATTTTCATACCCAGGTTTTTTAATCGATACTTCACTGCAAGTAATGCAATAAAGAGCGGAATAACAAAAGTATCAGGCCCAAAGTAATCTGTGCTTATATCACTGGATAAAATCAGCAGATATACTCCCAATACTAATAAAGGAATAAGAGCTCCCTGAATATTAAGATTTGTTTTATGAACAACAGATAAAATTTTCTTTCTAATTATTCCACCTGATACTACTAAATCTATATTAGTCCCTGCTATAAATAAAAGATAAAAAGACATGGAAACAGCAGATAGTGTAAACAGTCCGGAGTAGATCAAAAACTCAGTTGAACCATATTTTAAAAATTGTTCAAGACCTGTAAATAAAAGAGCCAGAGCAGCAAGGGAAGAAACTGAAAATGCTATTGTATGTACGAAATACTCTTTTTCTCTCCATATTATTAATAAAAATCCTATAGATTCTACAAGTACAAGAAATATAATAAGCATATTACTCAGATCAAACTGAATAAGAGAAATTACTGCAAGTAATATTATCAATTGCGATATTAGTGTATCTATTGCATAGAGCCATCCAATTTTCAATTTTTTTGCTCTTCCAGCCAGGAAAAACAATAAAACACCGGAAATAAACAGAGGAATATATACAAAATCTGTTTCCGGAGAAAACTTAATTAAACCTACAGAAAGAAAAAGCCAGTTTACTAAATGAACAACCAAAGGAGTTACTTCAAAATCTGAATCAGCATAGATTCTTCTATAATGAATAAAAAGTGTAATTAAACTTGTTACAACTATTACAGATAAAGCTGAAATATTATAAAAATCATTAGTTGGATCAACATTGAATCCCCAGAATATAATGAATCCAAAATAGAATAGTGAAGAAATTAGGTGATGTATATCCCATTTTTTCCTAAATGAAATAGCAATTCCGGAAAATGTGACAACAGTAGCGACTATAAGGGTTACCACCGATTGAGGGGCAATGGAAACTGCAATAATTCCCAATACTATATGAAGAGAAGAGAAAATCTGCTTCCTGCCTATAAAAGCCAGTATAATATTAACTAAAATACCTGAAATGAGCATTAGTAAAGCCATTAAAGGAGATTCAATCCACTGGATTCCGGGAATACCCCCTGCACCTAAAGCTGCAAAAAGATATATTGCAGCAGCAGCACTTCTAAGCCAGACTGCCAGAGAATAAAACTTTTCATACCTTCCTGCAAAAACAGATAATCCGCCAATAACCATAGCTGATCCGACTATAAGCCAAAACCTGAAAACCGGAGATATACGTGTAGATGCCCAGATACCGAAAAAACTAATTCCTGCGACCAGAATAACAACAGCAATGACAGCTATCCAGCTTTCAATAAAGATATGCTCAAACCTTTTAAATAGTATAATTGCTTTTTGTCTGTAATTTTTATTTACAGTTGAAGATGATAATACGGGTTCAGCCTTTGTTTCTGGTAAAACAGTTTCTAATGGTCTTTCTTTCTTGATATCTATTGGTAAATCAGATTGAATGTCTTCTGTAGAGACGCCCAAATTTGGCGTCTCTACAGAGGATGATTCAAAATCAGATATTCGTTTTTTTAAATAAACAATATCCTTTTTGACCGTTTTATATGAAAAAAAATGAATGATTATAAAAATGATGACTATTACTGATAATATTTCCATTAGATACAGTGTACTGTAAAATTAAATGTTTGTCAGGATAGATGTAGGGAAGGGTTTAAAACCCTACCCTACATTTCATACGGATCAATGAAAAAAATTATTATTTAGTATGTGCTGCTTTTAAAACTTTTATATTTACATCATTGTGTTTTCTGTTTCTTGCAGAAATTGCTACATCCAGTGCTTTTACTACAGAATCAAGACTTGCGATCTCCGGCTTAAGGGCTATAAGTTTACCAATGGCAGCCATATTCGCAGCTCTGTCACTACCTTCAGCTTCAGATATATCATTTGCTTTGAGATCAATAACTGTAATATCTGTTCGTTCAGGTTTTCTATCAATTAAAGAACTGTTATATATTAAAAGTCCGCCTGGTTTTACTATGGGTTCAAATTTTGTTAATGAAGGGGTATTCATAACCACTACTATAGTTGGTTTTGGAACTGTAGGACTACCTATTTCTTTATCTGAAATAACAACAGAACAGTTGGCAGTTCCACCTCTCATCTCAGCACCATAACTTGGAATATGGGACACATACTTCTTTTCATTCATAGCGGCAATACATAACAGCTTACCTGCCATTATTACACCCTGCCCTCCGAATCCTGCAATAATTATTCTTTCATGCATATAATATATCTCCTGTTATTTGTCTCTAAAATTGCCTAATGGATAGTACGGAACCATTGTATCTTTAACCCAGTCAGCAGCTTCCTGAGGTTTCATTCCCCAGTTTGTAGGGCAGGTGGAAAGAACCTCAATAAATGAATAACCACGACCTTCAATCTGATTTTTTATTCCCTTTTTTATAGCTTTTTTAGTTTTAAGAGTACTTTTAAAGTCATAAATTGAACATCTTTCAATAAATACAGGAGCCTCAAGAGAATTTAAAAGTTCACAACCACGAATGGGATAACCAACATCCATAGGATCTCTGCCTGTAGGAGTTGTTGCAGTTATCTGATTCTCCATAGTTGTTGGAGCCATCTGTCCGCCTGTCATTCCATATATTGCATTATTAATAAATATAGTTGTAAAATTTTCCCCTCTGTTAGCGGCATGAACTGTTTCTGCAGTACCAATAGCAAGAAGATCTCCATCTCCCTGATAGGAAATAACTATACTTTTCGGATTTACTCGCTTTAAACCAGTGGCAACAGCAGGTGCCCTTCCATGAGCAGATTCACATCCATCCATATTCATATAGTCATAAATTAACACTGAACACCCTACAGGGGCCACAACTATTGTTTTTTCTCTGACACCAAACTCATCAAGAACTTCTGCAAGAAGCTTGTGAACAATACCATGGCCACAACCGGGACAGTAATGTGTAGGAGTATCTACAAGTGATTCCGGTCTGTCATAAACATATTTGAATTTTTTTGTCTTAGTTTCCATAAGCTTTTATCCTCTTCTTGATTTCATCAATTTCAGGAAGCATCCCTCCGGATCTCCCGTAAAAATCAACAATTTCAGGATTTTTAATTGATAATTTTACATCCTCTATCATCTGTCCAAGGCTCATCTCTACTGTTAAAATCTTTTTAGCTTTTGCAGATGCCTGCTGTAAAGCCTCAACAGGAAAGGGCCAGGCTGTAATAAGTCTGAATAAACCAACTTTTATGCCTTCTTCACGCAATTCATTTACAGCCTCACGGCATATTCTGGAACTTGTACCATAGGCTACAACTAGAAAATCAGCATCGTCAGTAAGATAAGACTCATGTCTGCATTCTTTATTAGTAATTTTATTATATGTTTTTTCCAAAGATAAATTCATCTCTTCCAGTACATGATCCGGAACCAGTTTAAGAGAAGCTATTTTATTGGGGGATCGGCCTTTTGCACCAGTCAGAGCCCATGGTTTTTCAAAACTTTTACCTGTTGGTTCCGGAAGGGTTAAAGCTTCTGATATTTGACCCAGATAACCATCTCCAAGTATTAATACTGTTACCCTGTATTCATCAGCAAGATCAAAAGCTAAAACTGTAAGATCAGCCATCTCCTGGACACTGGCAGGCGTAAGAACTATATGTCTGTAATCACCATTACCTCCACCTCTGGTAGCCTGAAAGTAATCTCCCTGGGCACCGGCAATATTTCCAAGACCAGGACCACCTCTGGATATATTTACAACCACACATGGAAGTTTTGCTCCTGCAAGATAGGAAAGCCCTTCCTGCTTGAGACTCATACCAGGTGAGCTGGTAGATGTCATAACTCTGGCTCCGGCAGCAGATGCACCAAAAACCATATTTATTGCCGCTATTTCACTTTCTGCCTGAAGAAAAGTCCCTCCCTCTTCCGGAAGTCTTCTGGACATATAGGCAGGAATCTCATTCTGTGGTGTAATGGGATAACCAAAATAAAACCTGCATCCTGCTATAATTGCTGCTTCTCCAAGGGCTTCATTGCCCTTCATAAGAATTTGATTACTCATATCTTTATCCTTGTTCGTATTTAATAACTTTAATTACCATATCGGGACATATAATTGCACAAGCCCTGCATACAGTACATTTCTCTTCATCAATGCAGACTGAATAAAGTACACCCTGTTTATTAAAAGTCTTTGACATAGACATTATATTGACCGGACAAACTCCATTACATAACTCGCACCCCTTGCATTTATCCGTATCTATTATAGGTTTTCCCCGCATAAGGTATCTCCTTACCAAAATTCTGTTCAATATATGATACACTGTTTTATTATATAAAACAAATTCTTTTTTTAACAATTTTACAGCCATCTTTACTCTACTGCTTTTTCACGGTATATACTATGTCTGTAATAAATAGAATTTCTAGTGTATAGTCTAATAAGACTATCATTATCGAGGTTTTTTATGATGTCTACAAATTCAGCTTGCTTTTGGCTTTTTTCGCCAGATATAATACTTTGTGTTAGAGAAGAAGTATTTTTAAGTAGAAAATGTAGAACAGCGCAAAAAGCTCTATCAGGATTAATTTGGTGAATAATTTAAAATACAGATTTTATGCAAACTGTCCCAAAAATATGGGAGAGCTTTCTGCTGATGAAATAAGAGATCTTGGTGGTACAGAGATAAAAACAGCCCCTGCAGGAGTTTCATTTTCCGGTAGTCTTGAAACAGCATACAAAATGCTTATCTGGTCAAGAATTTCCGGAAGACTATTTCTGGAACTCTCAACTTTTGAAGCAGACAGTCCTGATAGTATTTATATTAATGCAGGTAAAATTGACTGGCAAAAAGAGATGAACCTGGATACAAGTTTTTCTATAAGTTGTGACCTTATTAATAGTACTGTTGTCAATCACCCTAATTTTGCCAGTCAACGTGTAAAAGATGCAATTGTAGATCAGTTTAGAGACAGAACAGGGAAAAGACCCTCTGTAGATTCAGACAATCCTGATTTGAAGATACATATGCTGCTAAAATACAATATCGGAACTCTCAGTATTGAACTCTCGGTCAACAGCCTGCATAAGAGAGGTTACAGAAAATCCGGCGGCCCTGCAACCTTGAAAGAAAATCTTGCAGCAGCTATTCTGATAAGAAGCGGATGGAAAAAAATTGCAGAAAAGGGAGGCTCTTTCCTTGATTTGTTTTGTGGAACAGGAACTCTCCCAATTGAAGCAGCACTTATAGCCGGTGATATTGCTCCGGCTCTTGTAAGTAAATCAAAAGGTCCGGAAGGCTGGCTTAAACATAATAGGGAGTTATGGAAAAAAATTATCATGGAAGCTGAAGAAAGAAAAATCAAAGGAAGAGAAAACATACCATCTATAGTAGGATGGGACAATAACAAAACTGCAGTAACTTCAGCTATATTTAATGTTGAATCAGCCGGACTTACGAATATAGTTCATATCGAAAAAAGAGATATTGAAAGATACGACAGGTATAATGCAGAATCAGGGCTCATAGTATCAAATCCTCCTTATGGGGAACGACTTGGAGAGATAGAAAAACTGTTTCCGTTATATAATACTATAGGAAAACGTCTTACAGAAGATTTTGAGGGGTGGAAAGCTGCAATATTATCCGGAAATGAACAGTTATCCAGATCAATTGGGCTGAAACCTGATAAGGTTAACAATATTCTTAATGGTAAAATTGAATGTACCTTAGCAACGTACACTATTTATTCAGAAAAAGAGCGCAGTAGAATAAAAGATGAAATTTTGAAGAAAAATAAGGATAAAAAACCCCTATCCCCAGGGGCAGAGATGTTTTCAAACAGATTAAAAAAGAATCTTAAAAAACTTAAAAAATGGTCAACGAAAAACAAT
>DAOWEB010000216.1 GCA_030638735.1 Spirochaetaceae bacterium | reverse complement strand
ATGGTGAAATTATAGGATATATTCCTCAAGTTGCAAAAACCTATACATATTTTCACTCTGCATACTCACATTGTAACGAACATCAATTAGCAATTGGTGAGAGTACAACTGCACAAAAAAGTGAATTGTCCGTAGTAAGAAATAAAAAAAATAAGCCAAATCAAATAATGACGATTGAACAGGCACAGATATTTGCTCTTCAAAGGTGTAAAAAAGCAAAGGATGCTGTAAAACTCATAGGAGAATTAGTGACCAAATATGGTTTTCTCTCATCATCCGGAGATGGTTCAGAAACACTTGCCATTGCAGACACAGAAGAGATCTGGATAATGGAAGTTTTTGGAGTTGGGAAAAAATGGTCAAGAGAGAGTAATAAACCATCTATTATAGTGGAATCAATAAGATTATTGGAATTTCTAAAACGATCAAATACTGATTCCATATTATGAGTAATTTCAATTATATCTTTTTGTTTAAGAAAAGAGGCTTCAGATTTTAAACTATGTGCATTTCTAAATGCATGATTAAGTAAATCTTTATCTTCCGGATGGGTTTCAAGTTTTAAAAGAATTATTCCCAGTTCTGATGTAAAACTTTCACCATCTCTTAAAAAAGTATTAAAAAGCTTGTGGTTATCCATATTTTATCTACCCTCAACCAAAGAAATAATCAGTTCAACTTCCCCTACCGTTACCCCGATGCGAGTAGCGATTACAGGACTTGTAAATCCATTATTGTGAAGTTCAATTATTTTATCTTTATTATTTTTTTCTACTGCCTGTTTTTTCTGCTGCGGTTTTTGATCCTGTTTTGAAATAGAATCAGAGGAAACATTATTTCTATTAAATTGTCCAAGCTGATTATATGTTACTGTTTCAGATTTCATTTTCTCAGACTCAGTTCCAAGAATCTTTATCCGTTTATCCGCAGCATGAAGAAGACCTGTTAAAGTTTTTATTTTTTCTTCAAGTATATTAATATTTCTGTCTGTGGTCTGATTAAGTTCAAGCACCAAATCATTGACTTCACTTTCCAATTCCTTTATAACATTTGTTTTTTGTAGTTTACCGATTTTCCTAAAAATATTTACTATAGAAACTATAATTATAACAAACAGTACTATAGAGATTAATATAAAAGTGTATTGCATTTTATCAACCTGATATATCTATATTTTTGCCAAGATCAGGATCTGTGAAAACACTGATTTTTTTCTTTTGTTCATCTGTACTATCATTTTCTTTTCCGGATTCACCAGAAGATGCATGGTCGTGATTTTTACCATGATCATCCTGTATTTTCTGATTATCCTCATCTGTCTTAGTACTTTTATTTACGCTTTCATCCTGGTGCTTCATTTCTTTTATTAATTCATTTGCATGTGCAGCCTGCTGAGCGGTTTGACCTTCTTTTAGAGCAGCCTGTTCTTTCCCTACCTGATTGATATGAGCAAATAATGTCTGCAGATCTATGGGTTGAATAGGCATTATTTCTTTTTAGAATAATCCTCCTCTAGTTCTTCATATCTGGTTATCTTAACAAGACCATTATCATTAATAAATGTAACAGCCTTAAATTCATTTTTAACTTCAAGAAATGCATCCTTTATATGTATTTTAACACCAGGAAAAACTTTAAAGGATGATGAGATATGTCCATTGACTGACAGTGAGGAGAGATGATTTTCTATCTCTTCTATCTCCTCATTCAAAACAGACATTTGATTTTCTGCTTCAGATTTTTTTTCTAATAATTGATTAAAATATGCCTTTTTTTCATCACTCAGTTTTTTCTTAAGCTTAATAAGGTTTTGTATAGTATTAATATCCAGGATAATACCATCCAGTTCTTTAGATAAATTCTCCTTTTCATCATTAAGCTCTACCAAACGTTTTTTGCTCTTGGGATCAAATCCAACTTCAAGAACAGTGTCAGATCCGGCAACGGAGCCTAAAGATTTTGCATGAATATCCTCTGCTGCCCTTAATACGCCTCCAACAATTGTTGCACGTTTTCCCTGACAAATAATTTTTTTGTTTGCTTCTACATTACAATTAATTATACCATCACTGGCTACAACTATTTCACCAGCTTCTATAATGGCATTCTCCAGGAATTTTGCCCACACACCCTTACCAGCCCGGACATAACCTCCATTCTTTCCACTTATTCCCTGATGGACGATAATATCACCTTCTGCATCCAATTCCGCCTTACCAACATTACCAAGAACTTCTATATTTCCTGCAGCTTTAACCTTAAACCCGTCATCAACACTTCCTTTAACAAGAACTGTGCCTAAAAAGGTAACATTACCTCCGGTTTTTAAATTAACATCTCCCGGAACTACATATATAGGCTCTACATTAAGTTTACCTGACAAAATAATTACCTGACCATTAATTGTAGCCACTGCTGTGATTCCATCATCAGAAAGCCGGACATTTTTCCCAACTTCAAAAATAATATCTTTTCCATCTTTTGCAGGAAGAAGCCTTCCGGTCACAGTTCGACCGGACTTTCCCTCTTCCAGTGGAACTTTTCTGGCCAGAGACTGTCCTTCAACAACATTTTTAATTAGATTCTGTTCTTTAAAATCTACTTTCCCATTCTTTTCTTTTAATTTAATTTCTGATCTGGCAATATCAAAATTATAAATTATTTTTGCATCGTTTCCATTTATAGGCTTTGTACCTTCAGCAACAAGAATGGATGTATCATAAACAGGATAATTTTCCAATTTACGAATTCGCTCTTCATCTATTCCATGTATAATATTATTATTTTTCAAAAAATTAATTATATTATCAAAATCTATATCTACTCCACCCTTACCAGGATTTCTTATAGTAATAGAAGATTTCATTTCAAAATCAGTAATATCCACAGAGACTAGAGGATCTGAAGCAGGATTATATATAAATTCACCAATTTTGACAGAGGTACCATCTGCATTCTTAATAATTTTTGACAGAAGTGAATTATCAATATCTGTAACATTACGTGAATTCAATATAGTAAAAGCCTGTTTTTCAGTAGCTTTCTTACCTTTTCCTACAGGAGAATATACAGAAATAAGAGCACCATCCGCTGTTAAACGAACAATAACTTCACCATCTTTGTCTTCAGGTTTTTCTTCTAATCTTTCAACATCAAAACCATAATCATCTTCATCTAAATCTGATTCAACGGCCTGTACTATTGGATATGCAATTATTATACATTTACTTTTACCTAATCCAAAGATACCCTTTTTCCCCGGATCCCTAATTTCATATTCCAGTTTTTTAACAGGTAAACCCAATTCAATAGCTGCCTGACGAAGAGCATCATCCAGATCCTCACCTTCTACCTGAATCCATTTCCGTTTCCGATCTTCCTCAGCCTGAAGACGCATATAATCACGTATGTTATCAATATTTACCATAGGGCAACTCCACTTTAGAAAATACCCTTTTTTATATTAGTCAGTTTGGATCTTAAACGCATTATTGCTTTAGTATGAAGCTGACTAATCCTGGATTCTGTAACCTCCAGTATTTTACCAATTTCCTTTAGTGTCAGATCCTCATAATAATAAAGAACAAGAACTTTTTTTTCTTTTTCAGGGAGTTCTGTTATTGCCTGTATTATTACTCTTTTAATCTCACCTTTTTCTACAATAATATCAGGATTAAGACTGGAAGGAGATTCTATACTATCTACAATTGAAACTTTATCATTGTCATCCCCTGTATACCACACATCATTAAGGGACAAAATTGAAGTTCCACTGATCTTCATCATTGTTTTTTGAAATTCCTTAGTTGTCATTCTCATTTCATTTGCAAGTTCCTGATCACTTGCAGCTCTGCCTAATGAAGATTCAAGACGATGGATTGTGTCCTCTATCTCCCTTGTCTTCTGTCTTACAGATCTGGGGACCCAGTCAATGGAACGTAATTCATCAAATATTGCCCCTCTTATCCTGGTTACAGCATATGTTTTAAACTTAACATGTTTATCGGGATCAAATTTCTTAATTGCATCAAACAGACCAAACACACCAAACCCAACAAGGTCATCAAATTCAACATTATGAGGCATTCCCATTGCAACCTTTCCAGCTACATATTTAACCAGGGGTGCATACTGTTTAACAAACATATCTCTTATTTTAGGATCTCTATTTTCCTTAAAAAGAGTCCAGAGTTCCGCTTCGGATTTATCCTGTAAAAGTTCATCTGCCATCATTATCCTTCCTGATCCTTTTTAACCATGGTTCGAACAGCTCTTGCAACCAATTCAGGATCCTGCTCTTCTCCCATTATATCTAAAGTAACTGCTCCAGCGCTACTGGAATCATTACCATTTACATCCTCTTCATTCTCAAATGAGTTTGAAAATACTCCCATATCCGGAAGTACATCAATATTCCCGGGAACCTGATCATTCTCACCGGATTCAGCGGTATCTCCTGATTCTACGATTTCATCTACCAGTTCATTTCCGCTGTTATTACTGTTGTTTGCCTGAATATTTTTATTTTCAGAACTTAATTCAGACTCCGGCTCTTCCGATTCATCCCCTATGGAAATATCAATAACAGGCTTAACAGCCTGTGGATTTTCTAAATCAGCAGAAACATCTGGTTTTTGCTGTATCTGTGAAAAATCTTCGTCAATTTTTGAATCTGATCCGGACTTCAGCTCAAACAGTTCAGGAAGATATCTTCTAAATAAAAAGGCTATACCAAAACCTATGGCACCAAAAACAAAAGCCCCGGAAAGAGCTCTGAATAACAATACTCCAAAACTTACCCTTCCAAATAAACCGGAGATAAAAGAGAATAAAAATGCAAGAGCTGCACTAATTATAATTATTTTCCAATCTTTCATTCTCCAATACTCCATATATAGATTACGACAATAGCCAGAAGCCGTCAAGTTATGTTTTATAATAAAGCTTTTTACCTTCTTACAAGACGATTAAGAAATTTTTTCAACCCTCCACCCTCTTTATACTCTACTTTTTCCAGACGACCGACTATATGCTTTATACATATAGAAGCTTTACTGTCCGGATCAATAATCATAAAAGGTTTTTGTTTTAAAATAGCCTGGGAAACCTGGGGATCATCATATACATAACCAAGATAATCTACCTTTAAATTGAGAAATTGACTTGCTATATTAATAACACGCTCTGATACTTTTTTCCCTTCAGTAACACTCTTTACACGATTTACTATTAGTTTAATACCGAGGTTCATATTATCAATCTCTGTGGCAATAATTTTAATAATACCATAAGCATCTGTAATAGCTGTAGGTTCGGGAGTTGTAACAATTATTGCATCATCAGCTGCAGCAATAAAATCAAGAACATTACTGGAAACTCCGGCACTTGTATCAATTATAATAATATCAACAGCATCCATTTTTGATATTTCTTCAATAAAATGCTCTCTCTCATCATCAGATAAATTAGCTATCTTGGAAAAACCGGAAGCTCCTGCAACTATCTGAATACCAAAATCTGTATTAATAATAATATCTTTCATCTGCTTTTTCTGACGGATTAAGTGATAAAGATTAAATTTAGGGATTATTCCCATGGCAACATTTACATTTGCAAGGCCTAAATCAGCATCCATAACCAGGACTTTTTTTCCAAGCTGTGCATAGGCTATAGCGATGTTTATAGACATATTTGTTTTTCCAACGCCACCCTTTCCGCTTGATACTGCAATTACTCTGGTTTTGGAATTACTACTGTTATTCTCATTCCTGGACCTCATTATTTCTCTAAGCTGTTCAGCCTGATCAGTCATGCTTCACTCCCTACTACTAAATATCCCGTATTTAAACCCTCAACTGTACGCATAAGTCGTTTTGAAGTAACCCTTTCAATATCCTGAGGAACAACCTGCCCATCAGTAAGATAAGTTAAAGATTTATTCTTTTCTGAAAGCACAGATATTATATTTCCAATGCGCATTGTCTCATCAAGTTTTGTCAAAATAATAGATTTATAATTAAAAGGTTCAAATTGTCGCAAAATTTCTCTGACATCTGATATTTTTGTTGTTGCACTCATTGCAAGATAGACTTCTGAATTCGTACCGCAAGCATCAAGCATTTCGCGCATCTCAGCAAGTTTCATATAATCTTTTGGGCTTTTACCTATGGTATCCACTAAAATTAGATCAGCATCCTGAAACAAATTAATTTTTTGTTCCAGTTCTTTATAACTTTCCACACAGGCAACAGGGATACCCATTATTTCACCATAGGTTTCAATTTGCTTTTTCGCACCAATTCTATAATTATCAATAGTTATCATTCTAACAGATTTGGCAATTTTAGACTGAGAACTAAATCCATGAGTAGCTGCGAGTTTTGCTATTGTTGTTGTTTTTCCTACTCCTGTTGGTCCCACCAGAATAACAACTCTGGAAGTATTAAAACTATCAGCATCATTTATATTTATACTTTCCCCTATCCAGTCTGAAACTTTATTTTTTACCTGATTAAGATTTTCGAGTTCATCAATTGTTAGACTTCGCTTTAATCTATCAGATATTGCCTGTATATATGAAAATGAAAACTCATTTTCAGATAAAATATTTTCAATGGCCTCTATGGAGCTGTGTTTTTTCTCTACCCCGCTTATACTTGTGTCAAAATATTCTTTTAAAGACTGAACTTCACTTAAAACATTTTGTATTGTTTTCTCATTTTTTGCTGTCTCTAATATTTTCTTTTTTTCACTTTCAAGGTTAAGTTTTTTTCTTTTATGTATATCATCAGAAAGATAACCGCTCATTTCTATCCCTTCTTTGGTAAACATCCCAAGAACACCACCAATACGAATTGACCTGCGAGTTAGAATTTTTGCCCGTTCTCCATACTTTGCATTTATTTTATCCATGGCTTCACGGTCAGTTGAAGCTGTTTCTGTAAAGTATTCCATATATTCTCCTTTGGATGCATAGCCGAGCAGCCAACTTGTTGGCGACCAGGCCTATACTGCAGTACTTTCAATTTTTTGTTCCAGAGTGATTTCACCCACACCTTCTGTTATTATTTCAGAAGCAATTTCCGGTACTGATAACACAATCAATTCAGGAATATCTCTAACAGTACTTCGCTTAACCAGAGCCCTGCCAGCTTCTGAACAAAGTATTATTGGTAAGTACCCGACTGTTTGTGCATTATGAACAGCATTTGTCACAGCATTTATCCACTTTCTATGATCAGCAGGATCCAGGGCTGCTATAGGTCCTCCTGCAGTATCAAGACGTGATTCAATGATCATCTGTTCCAGTTCCGGAGCAATAGTAAGAACCCTGAGAACCTTTCCATCATCCGTATACTGCAGGCATATCTGTCTGCCAAGTGTTTGTCTTACTTTTTCAATAAGAAAACTTATTTCCTTCGAAACTACACCATAATCGGCCATGGTTTCAAGAATAGGAATCATATTCCTTATAGAAACCTGCTCAATTAATAACCCCTGGAGGATTTTCTGAACCTCACCAAGAGAAAGAGCTTTTGTAACTTCGTCAACAACTGCCGAATAATCAGTTCTAAGGGTGTCCAGAATCTTTTTAACTTCCTGTCGTCCAAGCATCTCAAAAGAATGCTTCTTAATTATTTCTGTTAAATGTGTTGCAATTATTGAAGGAGCATCCACAACTGTATATCCCCGTCGTTCCGCAAGTTCCCGTTGATCCTCACCTATCCATAATGCAGGAAGTCCGAATGCAGGATCTATAGTTTTTTCTCCCTGGATTTCCTCAGTAACACTGCCTGGATTAATTGCAAGATAGTGTGCAATACGAATAACACCTTTTCCTATGGAAACACCAGTTATTTTTATACTGTATTCACTGGGCTCCAGACGCATATTATCAATAATTCTTATTCTTGGAACTACTAATCCAAGCTCCAGTGCAGACTCTCTTCTAATTCTTGTAATTCGATCAAGCAGCTCTGCACCCTGTTCTTTATCAACCAGAGGAATAAGTCCATATCCAAGCTCAAGGGACAGGGGATCCAATGGAACAACAGGAGAGACTTCAACAGGAGCTTCCTGATCAGTATCTACTTCAGAAACTTCAGTTTCTCCTGCAATTTTTTTCCTTTCATCACCTGCCAGTCTATAGGCAAGATAGGCTGTCAGCAAACTCATAGGAATAAGGATATACCAGGGGAAACCGGGAAGAATACCCAGTAAAAACATAAATACCGCACCTACCCAGTAAACTCTGGATTGCTGGGTAAACTGTTTGGATATCTCCACACCAAAAGTTCCATCAGATATGGCTCTTGTAACAATCAGACCAGTTGCTGTGGATATTAATAATGCAGGGAACTGTGTTACTAAACCATCTCCAACACTTAAGGAAACATAAGTTGCAAGGGCAGTACCAATGGGTTCACCATGAATTGTAGTACCAACAATAATCCCTCCAATAACGTTTATTACAGTTATAAGAAGTCCTACTTTTACATTTCCTGAAATAAATTTTGAAGCACCATCCATAGCACCATAAAAATCAACTTCATTCTGGAGCTCATTCTTTCTATTTGTTGCTTCCTCTTCTGTAAGTGCACCGGAATTGTAGGCATTATCAATGGTCATTTGCTTACCAGGTAAGGCATCCAGTGTAAATCTTGCTGCAACTTCAGCTACTCTTGTTGCACCTTTGGTAATTACTATAAATTGAACGGCAATAAGTATGATAAAAATTATAAAACCAATAACAAGCCCTTCAGTTCCCTCTGTACCAACAACAAAAGAAGCGAAAGCTTTAACTATTTTTCCATCAAATTCAGCACCCTGTGACAGTATTAATCTTGTTGAACTAACATTCAATGCCAAACCAAATACAGTTGTAATAAGCAGTAAGGTTGGAAAAACTGAAAAATCCAGTGGTTTTGTTGTATACAGTACTATAAGGATCATTATCAGACTTACCATGAGGTTAATAGACATAAAAAGATCCAAAAGAACTGTAGGAAGGGGAATTATTAACATTCCAATTATTACTACAACACCAATGGCAACCAGAATATCACTTCTGTTATTGGCAGATTTTTTTATTGCAGAATCAGACAAAGCAGTCCACCTTTATATCAATTATTTTGATTTTACCGATCATGAAACCTCCTGCTCCTTTCCATTCATCTGATAAACTTCTGCAAAAACAATAGCCATAACCTGGTAATATTTTTCAGGTATAATTTCACCTATCTCAACTTCCGCATACAAACCTCTTGCAAGAGGTTTATTTTCTATTATGGGAACATCATTATCCCTGGCAATACTTTTTATACGCTGAGCCATATTATCCTGTCCTTTAGCAATAACTACAGGTGCAGCCATGGAATCACGGGACCATTCCATTCCTACGGCAAAATGAGTAGGGTTTGTAATAATGACATCAGCTTCCGGAACTTTTTGAAGCATATTCTGTGTCATTATTTCTCTCATCCTCTCACGAAGTCTGTTCCTAACCAGGGGGTCCCCTTCTGTAGTCTTTCTTTCTTCCTTAACTTCCTGCTTAGTCATCTTCAATGATTCAAGATGCTGCTTTCTTTGAAAAAAATAATCAGGAATTGCCAGAACAAGCATAGCCAGAGCAGCTTCTATAAGTATTTTAAATGAAATTACCGCAATTGCCTTAAATGAATATGAAAAACTGGAAGAAAGAAAACCAATAATATTCTCAAGTTCTTTTTTAATATTGATATACGCTATTACAGATATGATTGCAACCTTAAACAATGATTTACCAAGATTAAATAATGACTCTGAAGAAAAGAAAGATTTTTTCACAAACTTTATCAGGTCTGGTTTTATTTTATTTAAATCGGGTGTAATTGGTTTCAGAGAAAACAGAAAACCCACCTGTAGAATATTTGACAGCAGAGCAGATGAAAAAGCAACAATCACAATAGGCCCTACCAGTTTCATAAAATATAAAACAAATGCTTTAACAATTCGGCCTTCTCCACCAACTTCCGACTGAACAGAAATAGAAAGAAAAAAGTGCATCATTTCACTCATTTGTCTGAGCATATAGGGTGCTAAAATCCCAATTACAATAATTGGAAATAAAAGGACTATAGCAGATGTAAACTCAGAACTTTTTGCTACTTTGCCCTCTTCCCGTGATTTACGAATTTTCTGTTCTGTAGGATCTTCAGTTCTCCCTTCATCCTCTGCGGCAAACCATTGGATATCAATAGCAAATGAAGAATCGGACAAAGGTGGATAATCTTCCAGCCACCATGGTGTTAAAGTCAGGATTTTACTCATGACCTTTCCCCCGCTAGATTACTAAGAAAATTTGCAATTTCAAAAAAACTGGAATCTATTACTCTGTTAAAAGCTTCCAGAATAAATGGTAAAGCAAGAAAAAGCATAAAAAAAGCCATAGAAATTTTAATAGGAAACCCAAGCATAAGAAGATTCATCTGAGGAGCTGCTTTTGCAAGAAGACCCATTGATACAGATATTAAAAGCAGTACTCCTAATATGGGGAAAGCAATAATAAGTGCCTGTTCAAAAAGAATTGTCATACTTCTTAAAATCATCTTTAAAAGAGGTTCTCTCATATAAAGAAGATCAACAGCTTTAATAGTTTCAAAGGACCTGAGAACACCCATGAGAAATATTTTTTGAAAACCACCGACTATTACAAAAATGAACATTGCCATAAGATTAATAAATTGTCCCATAAGAGGAATCTGAATTTGGGCCAAAGGATCATAGACCATTGAGGCTCCAAAACCCATCTGCATGGAATAGAGCTGTCCGGATAAAAGAAAAGCTGAATATATTACTGTAAGCATAAAACCAAGAATAAGACCAATAACTATTTCACCGACCATAACCATAGCATAGGAAAACCCGGACTGAGGTATTAAATAACCCTGTTCTGCAACCCAGGGGAAAATTACAATTCCGGTAAACAGAGCAAGGCCTACTTTTGCAATTCCTGGAACCCCTGCTGAGGAAAGAAGAGGTGCAATAGAAATAAGTGCAAAAATTCTTACAAAAATCAGAATAAAAAGCTCCAGATTTTGTAATAAAAGATCTATCTCCATATAATCCTATCCAACCATTGAAGGTATTAATCTAAATAAATTTAAAGTAAACTCTCTCATTGAGGTAAACATCCATGGTCCAAAAAATGCCAGAGCAAGAAAAATAGCAAAAATTTTAGGTACAAAGGTCAAGGTTTGCTCCTGAATAGAGGTTGTCGCCTGGAAAATAGAAATAATAAGTCCTATTGTCATTCCTATTAATAACACAGGGGAAGCAATAATTAATACCTGAAATATACCATCCCTCATAATCGATGAAGCAAAACCAATACTCATACTTTCCTCCTATCCGCGACTAATAATGGGTCCCCGACACTTCGCGTCGCCCATTTTATCTTCATCCAAAACTCGCAATTAATTGCTGGGTTATAAGGCCCCAGCCATCAACAAGTACAAAAAGAATTATTTTAAAGGGCATAGATATCATAACAGGAGGAAGCATTATCATTCCCATTGACATAAGAATTGAAGCCACAACCATATCTATAACAATAAAGGGTATAAAAAGAAGTATCCCTATTTTAAAGGCAACTGTAAGCTCACTAAGCACATAGGCAGGTATAAGAACATAGGTTGGTACTTCGGAAAAATTCGCCGGCTTGGGAAGTCCCCTCAGTTTCATAAAAAGTTGAATATTTTCATGATTCCCCTGCATTTGCCTGTACATAAAAAGTCTCATAGGTACTGAAGCATTATTATACAACTCCTGAAGTCCTATTTCTCCATTGGAGAAAGGCTGAAATGCTGTGTCATTTACTTCCTGCACAGTAGGCCACATAATAAAAAGAGTAAGAAACAGTGCAATTCCCATTAATACCTGTGTTGGGGGAACCTGCTGTAGGGAAAGAGCACGTTTTACAAAATCAAATACAATTGCAATTCTTAAAAAAGGAGTTGTCAAAATAAGAATCGAAGGGGACAGTGTCAAAATAGCCAGAAATATTAGAATTTGAATACTTAAAGTAACTTCCTGGTTATTATTGGCCTGACGAACAGCAAGATCAATAAAAGGAATATTTATACCATTATTGATCCCTGTATTTACAGCTTCTATAGTTCTTTCGACCGGAGCAGCAGCTTCCTGGCTAAATAACGATGTTACATGTCCTGTCAGCAGCACAAAAATGATACTGAATAGTACAATAGTCCTTTTCATCTCCCCTCCCAAGGATAAAATTACATATTTCTCAATCTTTCCCTCTGTTTCTTCATAAAGCTTATTTGTCCTGGTTCAGAAAGAGAAATACCGGCATTGTCTTTTTTAAAAACCCCTCTGAAAATATCTGTAAAAGTATTGTTGCTTTCACTCCTTACAGATTTATCCAATTTTATAGTATCCAGAGTTTCCTGGTTTGTAATCTCTGAAATAAGCTGAACAGAACTTTCTCCTGAACCAATTAAAAATATCTGAGGACCAATTTCGATTAGATGAAGAGATCGTCCCGATTCAAGATTTTGAGTAGAAATAACATTAATGGTACTGTCAGAAATTTTACCGGGTTTTCCTGCCTTTTTAAGTAGAAAAAATATTAAATAGATAAATCCCAGAACAGCTCCGAGAACAAGGAGCATACGTATAAAATCCCAAACTGAAAAAGTATTCAGGGAAGTAGTATTCTCCACAGCAAGTGGATCTGCAGCATCTAAGATAATCAGAGATTCTTCGGGAACAGAAACATATTCTCTGTTATTCTCAGTAACCGGAGTTTCTTCACTTGTTAAAGGCAGATCTGTTTCTGCATCCTGAGCAATTACAATTACTGTAATTAATAAAAAGAGAATAAGTACTAATCCTACAAGTTTCTTTGTAATCACATCCCCTCCCGATTGTGTGATCCCAACAGGTTTAAGTTATTTCACTAACCCTATCCATAGGTGATATAATTTCTGTTACTCTAACACCAAAGTTTTCATCAATAACTACTACTTCGCCTTTGGCAATTAGTTTATGGTTTACAAGAATATCTACAGGCTCTCCGGCTAATTTATCCAGTTCGATAATAGTACCTTCACCCATCCCCAGAATATCTTTAATTAACCTTTTTGTCCGGCCCAGCTCAACAGTCATCTCCATATAGACGTCCATGAGCAAACCAATGTTTCCCTGTTCTCCGGCTGAAAGCTGAGGTGTAAGATTAGGAAATTGTACAGATTGTACATTGGCCTGGTTAAAACCCATACCACCACCCATCTGTCCCATACCCATTTGCCCCATATCCATCTGGCCGCCTGACTGTACGGGCATTCCCATCATATCAGTACCGCCATTCATTCCAAGAGCAGCCATAGGATCAGGTTCAGAAGAACTGCCTATATGGGAAGCTATCTCCTTAACAATATTAATATCAAATAATTCTACCAGGGTTGAAGGTTCGCTGCCCTCAAGTTCAACAGGAAATGTAGCTTTTAATACATAATCTGAAGCAAAAGTAAGCTCACTGCCTGACATTACTCCGGTTTTACCGGGAGCATTCATAACAGTTACACCAACAAGCTCTCCTATCGAAGTAGCAGCAGCACCAGCTATTGTATTTGCAGCTTCCTCTAATGCAGAGAGTGCAGCCTCATTAAGTTCAACTTCACTCTGGCCCATCATTTTTCCTGCCATGACACTGGCAAAGGCTTCATTAAAAATGTATGAGTGGGCCCCCTGGACCCCTTCGGAGTAATCCATTTTTATTTCTACAAGACTGCCTTCAAAGCCTGCACCAAGATCAGAACTTTTAACAATCTCTATACCTGGAGCTTTCAGACTAAGAGATTCTCCTATCATACCCCCAAGGTTTGCTTCCTTGGAAGATACTGTATCATTTAGAAAACTGGTAAAATCCATTTTGGCTTTTGCAGATAAACCAGATTCATCCGCAGCAGGAGCTTCATCAAAGTCCATACTACTACCCTGCAATAAAGCATCAATCTCATCCTGAGACAGGGAACCATCACTCATTTCTATTCTCCTTCAGCCGAAAGTTCTTCAAATTCAGTCTTTGTGACTTCTTCAAGTTTTTCTGTTATCTGTACTGCCAGCTTATTTCCTACTACACCAGGCCGGCACATAAATTTTTTTCTATTACCTATTTTCAAAACCATAGGATCTCCTGTTCTAACATCAGGAAGTCTAATTACATCCCCTCGCTGTAATGAAAGTAAATCTCTAACTGTAAGATTCATATTTCCAATTTCAGCACTGACTGTAATTCCAATCAACGATAAACGTTCTTTTAATATATTAAGATTTTCTGTTGTCCCGCCGCTTCTTACTGATGAGTACATATATTGTGCAGACAACTTTGAAATAATGGGTTCAATTGTAAGATAAGGAATACAGAAGTTCATCATTCCTTCAACTTCCCCAACCTTTGTCTCCAGCGTTACAAGTACAACCATTTCTGTAGGAGGAACTATCTGTGCAAACTGTGGATTTGTTTCTATTTGTCCAAGTCTTGGTCTTAGATCAATTACCTGGCTCCATGCCTCTCTTAGATTCCCAAGGATCCTTACAATTATATTTTCCATTACTGACTGTTCAATGTCAGACAGATCCCTGTTAACCTTTGTACCTTCTCCCTTACCCCCGAACAATCGATCAATAATTGAAAAAGTAATAGCCGGGTCAATTTCCAGTACAGCAGAACCCTTTAGGGGATCCATATTTATTATCCCAAGTGTCGTAGGATTAGGAATGGAACGAATAAACTCCTCATAGGTCAACTGATCTACAGATGCTACATGAACATTTACAAGACTTCGAAGCTGTGCAGACATAGCTGTAGTTGTCAGTCGTGCAAAGGTTTCATGCATAATTGAAACAGTTCGAATCTGTTCTTTTGAAAACTTATCAGGGCGTTTAAAATCATAGATTTTGATTTTTCTCTGTTCCTGAGTCTGACTTACTGATTCTGTTTCAATCTCTCCGGATGATATTGCAGTTAACAGCTGATCAATTTCGTCCTGAGAAAGTACTTCGTTCATCTATGCTCCCTCTAAAACTCTATTACGTTATAATCAAGAAAAACAATTTCTTTTATAGACTGTTTAAGAACAAGCTTATTAATTGCCTGTTTTAACTCATTTTTAATCTGTTTTTCTTTATCTGCAGTCAATTCAGATCCTAATTTGGCAGCAAAAAAACTACGGATTCTATCTACAATAATTTCATTCCTTGCAATCAGATCAGTCTGAACTGCAGTATTCTCCATTTCATATCCAAGTTTCGGATGTAATACTACAGTTATTGGCTGCTCATCAGCAGTCCGAACACGAATTTCTTTTAGATCATACCACTGAAGTATGTCCGGAACTTCATTATATTCCTCAGAATCTGATGGATAAGCCACATTCTGAGGTCCCTTGTTTAGAAAACCTACTGTAACAACTACTATAGTTACAATAAATATTACTGCTGCCAAACCAAGAGCGACCCATTTTAAAAGCCTGAGGACTACAGCAGGTATAAATCCTGCTTTTCCACCCAGCTCCTGGCCTTCTCCACCAGCTATTTCTTCTTCAGCAAAAACTTCTTCATCGCTCATGAACAACTCCTGAATTCCAGTCATGGAATTTTATCAAAATTGAGAGATTTATGCAAACAGAATCTGCCTACAAGTGACCCTCAGTCAGAATAATTATATCAACCCTTCTATTATATGCCCTTCCCTCTTCAGTTTCTTCAGATGCAAGAGGCACAGTATCTGCAAAACCGGCAACCTGGAACTGATCCTCATTTACACCAAAGTCAACAAGGTAGTGTAAAACATTGGTAGATCTGGCCGTAGAAAGCTCCCAATTACTGGGCCAGGGACTGTCCGGACCTGTAGGAGTAGCATCTGTATGACCCTCTACCCTGAAAATCTTATCAGACAAATCTTCCGAATTCAGCAATAAAGCTGCTTTCTGAAGAGTTGCCCGGGCTTGCTCAATATCAATATCAGCTGTTCCAGGTTTAAAAAATGAATCTGCAGCCAGGCTTATAACAAGACCGCGTTCATCCTCTTTTATTCTGATTTTTTTTGTTTTTATTTCCGGCTGAAAAGTACTGATAGCTCTTTTTCTTGAATTATCCATTGACCTGGCACTTTCCATTGAAGGAAGAGACATTATATTATTTCCAAGTTCAGCAAGCTTCCCTGCCTGAAGAGTGTTTCCACCTGTCTGAATACCAAGGCCGCTGAAAGCAGCAAGGATAAGTTTTATTCTGGACCCCTCTTCTATGGGAGGAGAGTAAAGGAGAACAAAGAAACACAGTAAAAGAGTTACCATGTCACCATATGTTAACATGTACTCTGCTACTTTCTGCTCACATTTGGGACATTTTTTAGCTTTACCACTACCCATGGAGCCTCTCCTTAATCACCAGCTAACTCTTCCATCATAGATTTTCGCTTTCCAGGATCCAGAAAAGAGACAAGTTTAAATTTAAGAATATTGGGATTATCCCCTGCCTGAATTGAAAGAATTCCCTCTATCATTATCTCCCGGGTAAGTCTCTCTTCCTGGTCCCTGTCTTCCAGTTTATTTTTAAATGGAATCAACATTACATTTGCAAAAATTGATCCGTACATAGTTGTAATCAAAGCCAAAGCCATACCTGACCCAATTGCATCGGGATCATCAAGGTTTGCAAGCATGGCAATAAGCCCTGCAAGAGTACCTATCATACCAAAGGCAGGAGCAAGAGATCCCCAATCTGAAAAAAACTTTATTCCAATTCCATGTCTGGATTCAAGCTGTTCAAGATCACTGTAGAGTATTGTCTTAATAATTTCAGGGTCTGTACCATCCACAACCATCTGGATTCCATCTTTAAGGAATTCATCACCTACATCTTCAATATCATCCTCAAGAGCAAGAAGTCCTTCTCTTCTGGCCCGTTCGGAAAAATTAACAAGTGTAGAAATAGTTTTTTCAAGCTCATAATTTGGTATTTTAAAAACATGGTTCATAATTTTTGAAAGACCAAGAACCCTGGCCAGGGGATTTGAAATCATCATTGCGGCAAAAGACCCACCAATAACCATTAAAAAGGAGTTTAAGTCAACATAAATTCCGAGTCCACTGCCACCGAGTGCCATTGAAAGAAGAATCAACCCAAATCCAAGGACTAATCCAATAATTGTTGATATATCCATTTATAATCTACTCCTCATTCTTAAAGGCACCAATCAATCGCCTGTATTCAACTATACTCTGAAAAACTTCCTGATAATCTTCCTTAATTATCAGGCGTTTACCGGAAAGCATGATAAGAGTAGTATCAGGATTGCTCTCTATATATTCAATCTGATGTGGATTTATATAATAAAGCGTCCCGTTCAACCTTGTAACTTCAATCATATCATACTTTCCTTTATTCAGGCTGTCCCTAAACTTAATCCCTCTGGATTAAGGTTTACAGGACAGTCTCATCTACTATTTACTATCGTTTTAGTGTCAGTAATTCCTGAAGCATCTGATCAGAAGTAGTAATTGTTTTCGAATTTGCCTGAAAACCACGCTGTGTAATAATCATATCTGTAAACTGTTCTGCAAGATCAACATTACTCATTTCAAGCGCTCCTGCAATCATCTTACCCTTTCCGGCAACTCCGGACTGGCTGATATTGGGATCCCCTGAGTTATTAGAGATAACATATGTACTTTCCCCTGCTTTTTCCAGACCACCAGGGTTAGTAAAACTAGCCATAGCAACCTGTCCCAGGAGTCTGTTTGTTCCATTTGAATAAACACCTGTTATTTGACCGGACTGATCAATCTTAAAGTTTTCAAGATATCCCATAGGGTAACCATTTTGTCTAAAAGCTTTAGTAGAACTTTTTTCTGCAAACTGTGTTACAGAATTTACAACACTGCCTACATCTCCAAGGTTAAGCAGAAAATTCTGTCTTACCTGGCCTTCACCTTCATCAGCTGCCTGCTGAACATCAAAACCTATATTTACCTGAAGAGCTCCTGTCTCAATCCGTTCTCCAAGACTGTCAACAGCACCGGTAAGTACACCTAAATTGCTAAACTCAACAATAAATGTATCTGCAGTACTGTTTACATCCCCT
>DAOWEB010000149.1 GCA_030638735.1 Spirochaetaceae bacterium | reverse complement strand
CCGGAGACTATGCATATGTCGCAGACACCTCTTTCGGCCTGCAGATTATCGATATATCCAATCCTGAAAGTGTCACTGACAGTAGTATTGTAGCCTCTTGTGATACTTCAGGCACCGCCCGAGGAGTTACAGTCACCGAAGACTATGCATATGTCGCGGACACCTCTTTCGGCCTGCAGATTATCAATATCTCCAATCCTGAAAGTGTCACTGACAGCAGTATTGTAGCCTCTTGTGATACTCCAGGCACCGCCTATGGGGTTACAGTCGCCGGAGACTATGCATATGTTGCAGACTATTCTCTCGGCCTGCAGATTATCAATATCTCCAATCCTGAAAGTGTCACTGACAGCAGTATTATAACCTCTTGTAATACTCTAGGCTACGCCTATGGGGTTACAGTCGCCGGAGACTATGCATATGTCGCGAACACCTCTCTCGGCCTGCAGATTATCGATATCTCCAATCCTATAAGTGGCATAAACAGCAGTATTGTAGCCTCTTGTTATACTCCAGGCTCCGCCTTAGGGATTACAGTCGCCGGAGACTATGCATATGTTGCGGACGACTCTCTCGGCCTTCAGATTATAGATCTCTGGCCGGGAAACTAGGAGACAGTTACTTCGATACATTTTGCCGGGGCAAAATACTCAGCAACCGGTGGACAGGGAACTGTTAACAGAGAAGATTGGTATCGGTAGGCAGTTTTCAACCATCAGCGGCAGATACAAAGCAGATCAATGCTGCTCCTGCATAACATCTGTCTGGACCTTGATTTTCAGGATTTACCTGATTACCTGATTGAAGATCGTATCATACAAGCACAAGCACTTACACTATCATATAATCAGGATAATCCCTAAATCCTTTAATCCCAGTTCAAACACTTTTTCACTGTTTGCACTTTAAGTTTGCAATAAACTCATCCTACCCCCAAAAACTCCATATAATTCTCCCGTGTTATAACTGAATATTCATGGTTGGGATATGCATTGGAAAAAGTTCTTGAAAGCCGCGCCTTCTTTGCAGGACTCCACTTAAACTCATATGCATGCAGAATACCGTCCCTTTCTTCAATATAATCAATTTCCTGCTGATCCTGGGTACGCCAGAAATAACTGTTGGACCATATTCTCTGATAGTGCAGATATTTCATTCGCTCGCTCATCAGAAAATTTTCCCAGAGAGCCCCAATATCCTGCCTAAGTTCAGGTAAAGCAAAATTTGCTATTAGAGCATTCCTTATTCCATTATCATAGAAATAAAACTTTTTCCCTTTTCGAAGTTCTTTTCTCAAATTCCTGCTAAATGCACCCAGTCTGAAAATAACAAATGTTTTTTCCAATAACTGTATATACTTCTCTATCGTCTCATTATTGAGACCAAGCATCCTCCCCAATTCATTGTACGAAACCTCACTGCCTACCTGAAAGGCAAGGGCTTGTAGAAGTTTTATCAGCTTATCCGGCTTTTTAATTCTTTCCCACATAAGAATATCTTTAAACAGATAGCTGTCACTAAGCTGATGAAGAATCTCCTTTTCATTACCTTCTGCCGTAACAACATCCGGATAGTATCCAAAAATCAGCCTATGAGAAAGGAGCCTGATCTCTTCCATTTGTCCATGATGAAGAACCATCTCTTTGAATGATAAGGGATAAAGATGATATTCCAGTTTTCTACCAGTAAGTGGTTCATTGACGAGATTCGCCAGATCAAAAGCCGATGATCCCGAGGCAATTAGCTGTATCTCTGGAATCTGATCTGTTATAAGTTTAAATTTAAGACCTACATTCTTTATCCTCTGTGCCTCATCAACTACCAATGTATCATAGCCTGCAAGCATTGATCTTAAACGAGTCGAAGTTGCATCAGAAAACATGGCAAGAGTATCAGGTTCATCTCCATTTAACCAAAGAACATTGGATCTGTTTCCAAAAAGCTCTTTGAGCAGAGTTGTTTTCCCTGTTTGTCTGGCTCCTAACAGAATAAGAGCCTTCCTCTTTCCTTTATTTCTTTGCAGAATTTCTGCAAGACTTCTTTTAATCATATGGATATATTCCTGTTACAACCGCAAAAATAACGGTTATTTAGCGATTATAACAGATATTTCTATATTTTTCAACTATTATCAAGCAATACTGTTAGCCGTTACCTGAATTCCACCCTTACTTCCGGAGCTTCTGCCTGAATAACTGCAGCATCCATAGACTTGTATGAATAAAGAAGGGTACCACCCGTAATACTCTTTATTTTTTTACCATTAAATCTCATTCGAAAGATTAATCCGGGAGCCCCGGTCTGAACAAGGAGATCACCATCTGATAATTTGAAATCAGTTCCGATATCATCAAACTCTTCCATGGCACGGTATCCGTCATAGGCATTCATAGGTCTAAGCCATGGATAATTTGTTCGTATAAATCCAAGCATGGAACTGAATTCGGTTTTAAGATCCTCCCAGCTTTTCCCCTGGCTTCTATAAGGATCAAAAACATCATCTCCATGTATAAAATGACTCCAGAGACCAGGGCCTACTATCCCGGAAACAGCACCTGTCTTTGTTAAAGGCGTAAAAAGGTAACCTGATGTCATTCGCGGCATCATATATATTTCGGGGAAATCCGGATGAGGTCCAAAGTCATGAATCTCACTCTCATCTTCCCCGGCTCTTAGGGTACTAATTGATTTTATTGTTGGAAAAACCTTGTGCAGCACAGCAACTCCATCAGGAGAAATAATATTATGAGGAGCAACATAGGTACGTGGAAGGCTGTAATTTCCAAGAAGCCTGATCCATTCATTTTTTGCATGTGTAAATCCAACTTCCATCTCCTCTTTGGAAGACCACACAAAAGCATTTATTTCAGTTTTCTGAAGTGTAGGAGAAACATGGTTATAGCCATGAAGTCCAAGTTCAATACCTGTATCCAAATGCTCATAGGCCACTTCCGTTGGAGCATTCCCTTTTGCAACAAAAAATTCCCCTGTTTCAAAAGGAGGTTTAGTTGTGGCGTTATAATTAAATATAGCATAGCTGGTAAAAGGCTGATCCCAGCTTTTCAGGAGTTCTTTAATTTCTCCCCACCAAATATCTGTATAAAATTCTGTATCAGTTATAGATATTGGATTTTTTACAACATTGTACATAGGCAATGGCCAGTCATCAAGATACATAATACTTAAAGCAGGAGTTGCGGCAACACCTACGGGCTGGATGTATATAAATGATTCAAGAATGTAGCCAAGGAATGTTCCAAATACAAAATTATCCCAGTTCCATACAAGTACATTTCCATTATTTACTTTTACTTTCCATAATAATGGAAATCTTGTACTGTAATCAGTAGCAAGTATTTCCGCTTTATCTACAGGGATTCCCCAGCCAGGTTTCCAAATAATAGTACGTTCTTCAAGAGATACATCTTCACCAGTAAAAAAACCGGAACCTATCCTGTATCCGGTAGAATTTCGTATATCCCGCCTATTCTCCTTTATTCCAAGATAGGGAGCGAGTTTATCATAACGACCACCAATTAGAGAAACTATATTACCTCCATCCATTAAATACTGATCCAGAATTGCAGGATCCAGACCATTATCAGAACTGAGAATAAGTCCGGCAGCAGTAAAAGGAGAAAGATCCAAAGGGACCATACCCCTAAAATCTCTGGTCGAAATTATTTGATAGTTAATTTTTGATCTTTTTAAAACACTCTCAGTAAAATCAAGAACTGCAAGCGCTTCATCGTTATTGGATTCTGCCAATATAGCAATTTTCTGTCTGACAGGTGTTGGGAAAAGAATCTGCTGAAGAAATTTTTCAGGATTAAGCAATAAATTAACTTTACCACCTTCAACCCTATAGAGATACCGGCTAAGTGCAAACCCTCCATTTCGATTTGTAACAATTACAGGACTGGGTGCATAATCCTTATCTATTCTTCTAACAGAAAGCCATGTCTTCATCTCTCTGTCTGAAGGAATAAAACGATAGAAAAACCCTGATTCTTTTACATTCTGCTTACCCTGAAACTCAACCATCTCCGAATCTTTAAAAGTAATCTCCAGTAGAGATCCATCCTGGGTCCAGTCTCCATGATACATAAGCCCTAATCTTGCCAATGTTGAATTAAGCCGAAGGGGCTGCATATATTCACCGGTAATTTTATCCTGATAAGCACCAAGATTATCAATAACAATTACTTTTTTCCCATCCTCAATCATTCTATCAAGAAAAGAAAGGTAATCTCCCGGATTCCTCATAGAAGGACCTCTGAACCAGGAAATAATTGCCCGTGAATATTTTGTAACACTTTCCCCAGGCAAACCCCGATCAATATCCCAATAGATAATTTTCAAACCCATCTCTGTTAAAGGCCTTGATAAATAGAAAAAAATCTCATTTTCTGCTTTGGTTTGCCCTTCAGAAGATTTATACAGAGCAAGAACAGATTTCTGATATACAGGATCCCCGGCGGAAACAAATCCTGTGAGTAAAAATAATATAACTAATAATAACAATATTTTCTTCATAGAACTTCCTTAATTTACAGAGATAACAATTCAGGCAACGAAGAGGAACTACCTATAATTAAAGAGATTGACCAGTAGTCCATAGTATCCCTCATAGTTCCTTCCAATTTAATATAACCATCAAAATTTCCATTTCCATATTCAAAAATATTCCCAAAAGTATAATCAATTCCGGAATCTGCATTATCAGAATAGTAATTCGCACTAAATCCCAATGTATCGCCAATACTCACATTATCACTTATACTAAAAATTGCGGCAGCTTCAATTCCTCCCCCTGCCGTTAAAGAATCCTCAGGAGCCCAATATTCAAGCTGTGAGCCATTAGTAGAATCTTCATAAATAACCCTGGCAGCAAAATTAAGACTTAGATCAGGATCCTTATTTATCTTAACTTCATTTAACAGTTCAAAGGAACCACCATAGATCATATTACCATCTGAAAGAACCCTGCTGAAACCGGAAATAAGTGATGATGTTTCTTTTAAAACAGGCAATTGGGTATAATTAAAATCTATCTGGGCAGAAAACTCTCCCTTTTGATAAGATACTGCAGATCCTCCGGTATCGGGTTTAAAAGAGTCTTCCTCCCAACTGTATAAATATGCACCATAGAATCCAAATGCTCCTTTCCACAAACTCATCGAGACTCCGGTATATGGATAAAAATTATACTCACCCAGGAATTCTCCTATATCAGGAGTACCGGTAAAAGTATCATTAATTAGATTAGAGTATGCATATACTCCACCGAATGGGCTTAATGTAAAAAGGGAAAGATCAATTGGTAATTGCAAAGCCAGATCCTGCAGAAGATAGGAAGTCCCAAGAATATAATCACGATTATTACTAACATTATAATTAAATCCGAAGGAAAAGATTCCATAGATATTGCTGTTATAGGAAGCAGTACTCTCAAATATCAATTTTGATGGATCTGCAGTAGTCCTTCCGGAAAAATTAAATCTATCAGCATGTTCTCTTGCAAGCTGATTATAGAATAATGTTACATTTCCAAATACAGGATCTTCATTGTATACCTCTTCATAAAGATCAAGAGCTTTTTGCCAATTCCCATTCCATTGATAAACCTGCCCAAGTTTATATTTAGCACTTAAATTCCAGGGATCTATTTTTAAAACCTGCCTGTACTGTCCAATAGCTTCGGGAAACTTATCTTCTTTCTGATAAAAATCTCCTAATTCATTTCTAAGAAGATAAGTTTGTTCTGCCAGACGGTAAAACCCCTGAAGCATTTTCTCTTCAAGTATTCTATGTATACTGATAATATTTTTTTGAACATCAGTCTGAATCTCTCTTATACCAGATTTTATCTGTAAAAACTCATCTGACACAGCTTTAACGGAACCTGCAGGATCATCTGTTAAAAATCCGAATATCTCATCATCCTCCAGACTTAGATAGTCAATGTAATCTACAATGTCATATAAATATTCGTTATAAGAGACAATTTCTTCAGAATAATTCTCATATATATCTGATGATTTCTCTTTGTTACCCAGCCACATACTATTTTGAAAAACTGCAAAAGGAGCATCTTCCAGAATTGTTTCAGTCTCTAATAAAGGATCCAGATATTGGGAGGCACGAATGGAGTCTCCCTCAAACTGATAAATTTTTCCTATTACATAAGCCGCCAGATCCAGGCCATCTTTATTCCCCTTTTCAAGCTCACCTAACATGCTGGAACGATCCCAATCCCACTGGCTGCCTTTTGTCAACTTTGCAAATGTTTCATTTACAGCTGACTCATCAGTAATAAGCCTTAGCAGATATTCTGTATCACCAGTAAACTCATCTATAAGAAACTGATATTTTTCAATAAAGCTTTCTTTGGCAGCAATTCCTGATGCCAGGTGATCTTCATTAATTCTTAGCTGTTCCTGCATCTCAGATACTGCATCAAGATCAGGTTCATTACCTTTTGCTCTGGCTGCCTCATTCTTTTTCTCAAGGGAGCTTAGGGAACTTATTATCTTATTATAATTTATAAGATCTGTATTAAGCTTCCGAACAGAGGTCGATAGATATGCCGGAACTTCATTTAAAAAATACATAAAAGTGTAATTGCGATCTATTATTTCATAGTATTGAACTACACTTTTTTCTGTTTCCAGTAAATTTCTATATGTATAATTGGTAAGAATATTCAAATATTCATTAATAGCTTTCTTTTTATCACCATTCCAAAAATAGATCTCTGCCAGAGTTTTCCTAAGAATAAGATTATCAGGATCATTGTTGAGTTCTTCCTCATAATCCGCAATTACCTTTTCTTTCATTACCTGTTTATTATAAAATATTTTAAGAACCTTCTCAAATTCAGGAGATGTTTCATAAATTTCTGCTGTATTTTTTCGTAGTAATTCAACATTTTTACGCTGATTATTCTGGATATAGGCATCTTCAAGAAAAAACCTTGTTTCCAGATCCTCCGGATACAGGTTTACAACCTTTTTATAAATTTCGATAGATTTATCCGGATATCCATTTACTTCAAAAATTTCGGCCAGTTCCTTATTTAGGAAAAGATCATCCCCGGCTAATTTATTTACCAGCTCAAATTGTTTTTCCGCTGCAAAGGAATCTCCTGACCATAAATATGTAATACCCAAATTTGCCTGAAGACTTAAATTTTCAGGATAGAGCTCTACACCATCCAAAAACAATTCTTTGGATGTTTCATACTGTCCGGTCCATGCTGCAACCTTACCAGCCTCTGTTAGAAAATCTATTCTTTCAGGAACAAGTTTTAACAGGTCAGAATAAATATACAGTCCATCCTGAAAGGATCCTTTCCAAATTAAATTTTTTGCAATTAGTAACATAATATCAGGATCATCAGGCTCAAGAAGTAATGCCTTTCTGAGGTTCTTAAGGGAACTTAGATAATCACCAATTAAAGAATATATCATAGATATTTCAATATAGTTCCAGGATTGTTCGGGATTATCTCTAATTAAAATTTCATAATCCTCTATAGATTTAAATGGAGAGTCCATAGTTCTATCATCCATATTCTCCGGAAAAACAGCAGGGATCTCCCCTTCCAGAACACGAACACCATTAACTTTTTTTACAAGAAAAAAATTATCCAGATAGAAAAAAAACTTGCTGTCAAAACTTCGTCTTTCAGGGATCTCAAAAGTTATCCTATGTTCTCCCTTTGTTAATGTAAGATCAGATACATAGTTCCAGTAATATGCTGGTGCATATCCGCTTACAACATCAACATCTTCCCGGTATACATCATATTCATAGTAACTATCGAGTTTATAATGAAAGGGTGATGAAAAAGAAGTAAGCAGTTCATCTTTGTTACCAGGGGGAGTCCCTCCATACCAGAACTCATAGACAGAATCCTCTTCAACATAAAACACATAATCCGCATAATATACTGAATCACCCTGAAGTCCCGTAGTCTGGTTTAACTGCAGGGTTCTGTATCCTGATGAACTGTAATTGAGAATAGGTTCACGATTAAAATTTGTTGCAACAGCATCTTCCCCTTCAATAAAAATAATACTGGATCCCGATTGAGGAAGAACCGGTGTAACTTTTACAACTGGTACGGTCTCAATATTTTCTGCTTCAGCTGTTTCCTCCGCAACAGAAAATTGTAGAGAAAACAAAAGAATAGTAAACACAGTTATAATTTTTTTTATCATTTAAATCCCTCTTTTAAACTTCATTTCTTTCGAGCAATCCGAAAATTCTTCTATCCATAGTTTTTATAGCTCTTAATAAATATAAACCGGATAATATAGACGTAAGAATTCCTGCAGCAAGATACCCAGCACCGTAAACAGGAGTAGAAATACCTGCAAAGTATAATGTACCACCAAAATTAACAGAAAAAAAGCAAATCTGTGTTATAAAAGCTTCTTTATATCTTTCCAGATAAAACAAAAATGTTAGTAATGTAAGAAAAAGAAGATGAAAAAAAACACCAGCCAAAACAAGACGCAGAGTCAGAAGTGAGGACAATCCCCCAAGGAAATTTTCATTTATACTCCCGGCCAGTATCATAAGGCCTACTGTAATTACACCCTGAAAAAGACTTTGTTCTCTTAGACTCTCCCTCATTGTATTCATTAATCTGAATTTTTCTTCCTGTATCTCGGTATATGTCCTGGTACTTATTTTCATAAGAAATCTGCGTAGTCTGACATAAAAGTTTGTTTCAGAAAAAACCATAAAATAGACAAGCCCGGGAATAAGAGTAAGATTTGCAAAATAGACAGTAATATCATAATGCTCAAATAAAACCAGATATGTTCCTTCTACCCTGGTTCCTGTATAAATCCATAATGCAATCTTATCTATCCAAATACCGGCAGAGTAAAAAATACCGGCACCCAGTAAAAATTTATACTTCGTGAAATAAGAAAGAAGAGGCTTCATTTCTCTGAATATATTACCGGGTTTTATATAACGCCGTATTAAAATCAGCAGCATAACAAGTATAGAAACCTGACCAATACTAAACCCGGCCATGGCTCCCCCGAGCTTATAATCTCTTCCTAGAAAATAAACAGCTCCAAAAGATAAAATCATACCAAAAATATAGACCAAAAAAATGGTCATATATTTTTTCAAAAGTGTGATAAATATCATTACCAGCCAGATAAGATTTACAGAGACAAAAAGAACTGCCGCAAATATCCTGTACATAAATAAATTTGCTACGTGGTCAGTTTTTATAAAATATACCCCGATAACAGCTACAATAAAAGATAATACACCAATTATAATCATTGATATAATAAGTGTTGCAAATGCTCTTGAATCATCTTTAATATAAATTAAATCCGAAGTATACCTGGTATATATATAGTGAAGACCACCAAATAAGAACAATGAAAAAGCATACGAATAAACAATAGCAGCCGTAAAAAGAAACCCGCCTTCCTCTATTGCAAAACCTGCAAAACGGGAAAGTGCAAAGATGCCAAGTATAGAAATAAGCCATGGACCTGCAACAATTATTATACCAGCCAGTGCAACTTTAAAGACCCCTGACATACCACCATGCTTCAGAACTCTCTGAAGTTCAAATCCTATACCTGCCATTAGTTCTCCAGAAGCTTACTGTATAAATTCTTGTAGGTAGAATACAAGTCATTCTTATTGTAAAGAGTATTAACCTTCTCTTTATTACTTTTTATAATTTCCTCCATCTCTTCCGGATGATTTCTTATATACTTTACATTCCATGCCAGTTTTTCCGCATCTTTGGAGGAAGCCAGAAATCTATCATCATAATCAAGCATCTCCGGGACATTACCAACCTTAGTGGAAACAACAGGAATCCCTGCAGCGTATGCCTCCAGTATAACCAGAGGCTGGGCTTCCCTGACACTTGTTAACAGCATAACATCCAGAAAAGAATAATATTCGAGAACATTCTGCCTTCCGGTAAATTCAAAAACTTCAGTAAGATTAAAACTTTTAACCATCCTCTTACAATCTTCATAGTAGGCTTCATCTTCATCTGTCGGACCAATACAATAAAACCTTGCATCTTTAACATGTTCATGAACCATACGGGACATGGTAATAAAAGTTTTAATATCCTTTATGGGGACAACCCTCCCTACCAGGCCTATATGAAACCCTTCTCTGGAAGATCTTTTTACAGAAGAGTATCTCTCTACATCTATTCCATTTGGAATAACTAAAGCTGTATCTTCTTTTGCACCAAGCTCCAGTTGAATTCTCCTGTTATATTCAAACAAAGATGTTGAAATATCCGCCTCATGATATGCCATTCTGCTTAAGCTGTTATATATTTTTATCCACATATCCCGCTGATAGCCCCTTAAGAACTGAGCCTTTCTAAGTTCCATCTCCCTCTCTTTATGATACAGTCCATGTTCAGTTAACAGAAAGGGTTTCCCATGTCTTAGTTTTGCAGAAAGTGCCAATAAACCTGCATATCCGGTAGATACAGAATGATAAATATCCGCTTCCGGAGGTTCCGCACCCAGAACAGTAAAAATCATATTATGTGCCGATCTCCATGACCAAAAATAATCAGAAAATGAATACATTGGATTATTCCTGACATTTGCATTGCCCAGCATTTCCCATCCAATATCACTGTAAACGGCATCATCATAGAGATAAGAACCCTCTGGTAGTCTATCCAGAATATCCCCGATTTTTACATGTGCCTCACTCTTAAAATCTGTATGCATTTGTTTTAATAACTTAAGAGTCTTAATTTTACCTTTAATTTTTCTACGGCTTTTAGGTAAATCAGAAAGAATTATATCTTTATGCTCAACTACATTTTTCGGAATATCATATTTAAGAGTTTGCTCACCAGCAGGTGAAATGCTAAAAAGAACAAAATCAATATCAGGCATACCAAGAATCATGTCCTGCACCCAGGAGGAAACTCCACCTGTAATGTATGGATAAGAACCTTCCAGTACAAAACAGACCCTTATTCTTCTACCTTCCAAAATATTAGCCATCTACACACCTAACCAGTAATCAATTGTCATCTGTTCTTTATTTGTCAGAGTGTCAGGGAAATCCTGAATTTGGCTGCAAATTTCACGAGTCTCTCTATATTTACCCATTGCAAAACATATCTCTGCTTTTAAAAATAAATATTCTATTGATTCTTCAGATTTTTCTTTCTCGATTATCTCAGCTGCATTCATATATAATTTTAATTCAAGCAGGAGTCTTACAAGAGTATTTAACTCTTCAGGCAAAAGATTCCGTTTATTTCTAATATCTGAAAAATATTGATAAGATTCACGTAAAAAAAACTTCTTTATAGAATCTCTCTCTCTGTTAAGTATTGCCAATTCAAAAAAAAGTCTTCCCAGTTTACTAAAGACTTCCGTAGATTCTTCAGACTTACTTGTCTGCTTCAATGCCTCTATCTGTTTATTATATCTGTTTTCAATTATATTAATACTTTCTGCTGCAAATAATGCAATTTCCTGATCTTCAGAAAAAATTAAATCCTCAAAAATACCTATTAGAACAATGTTTGTTTCCAACCCAAGATTCTCCCTGGAAAGAAGACGCTCTATCTCTTCTATATCATAGGGAGTTTCATCAAGAGGCTTTGTAGAACCTGATTTATATGTAAACACAGAGATAGGAAGGAATCCGGCCTGATATGCCTTTAATGCAGCAATAGGTGTCTTTGGCTGAAAACTTTCTTTTCTATTTCTAAAATAATCATATTCATCCATAGGTTAAACCTTTTGCATTTCAATCAGATTCTCTGCAAGGTTAAGAAGATCCTCTGCATTAATATCTTCTGATCCCACAGATGAATATCCAAGAATTACATCAAGAAGTACTTTATTATCATTAATAGTCCAGTTATAACTATTAATTACTCCAAGACTTTCAAGACAAAAAAGAGATGCACCATCATAGTCGATATTTGGATAATACATAGCTATTTGATTTTTCTCTTTGTAATGAAAAAAATCAACCATACTTCCGGAAAGGGAATGCAATTTATCCAGCATTAACAATAACAGTTTATATATCCGTTTATCTCCATAAAGCTTAATCAGATCATCAAACTCTGTAAGTTCAAGTATAATAACAGAAAAAACACTCTGATTTTCAGATGATTTTTTAATCTCATTTTCAATAAAAGTAAATAACTGAGACACAGAAGGAAGGTTTGTATCCGGGTTAACCTCGTTATATTCAATTAAAGCCTCATAATCTACAGCTCTTTCAATAGCTGTACCAGCAAGATCAATTAATATTGCAAGCAATTTTTCAGTGTAAAGATTATATTTTGGAAAAGGCATAGCCTCAATATTTAAAACACCCCAAATAGAGTTAGAAAGATTAATAGGAAAAGTAAGTATATTTCTCTCATTATCCATTACAGAGAGATTTTCATACTCAAGAAGCATTCTTACAGAAAAAATTCTATCATTTCTAAAAACCCATCCATTAATGGAGGAATCAACACTTTCAATTGTATTTAGAACGTCATCAGAATCCCATCCAACATTGGCAACCATTACCAGCTGTTTACTTTCCTTCTCATATTCCCATATTGATGCTTTCTCTGCCCATGAGAACTTTTGAACAGTACTAATTAGAACTCCAAGAGTTTTTGATAGATTCTGAGAATGCATTGCTTTAACCTGAGTATACAAAGCTGTAACTGAATCCTGCTGCCTTAGAACTCTCTCTTCCAGTTCTCTGTTTACTGAAGAGACAGAGCTTAGTTCCTTTTGGAGTTTATTTTTATCCAGAGAGACTTTCTTCATATACAATCTCTGATTTTTAATCTGGGATACAAAGGAATGATGAATCATACCCAAAAGGTAGATTAAAATTAATATAACAGGAATTTGAAAATTTGCTAAATCCCACAGAGTTTTCCAATACGTTGTAATTACAAACTCTGTTATAATGGGAATCAGTATAAAAACCAGAGAAAACCCCAAACTTAAATATCCATAATTACGACCATAGTAAGCCGATATTAATGCAGCAATAAGATAATAAGGATTTAGGCTGGATTGAAAATAACCTGGATTTTCCGGAAAAAACCAATTAATGAAATATAAAAAAAGGGAGAGAAAAAAAAGCTCTGTAATTTTTCGAAAAACTTTAGTCCTTTCTGAAATCATTTAATAAAAAGCCTTTGGCATTCTTTAAAAAGAGGATCTTCTTCAAAAATTTCCAGATATTCTGCCTTAAAGTACTCCAAATCATCTTCACTGTGATTAGTTAATACCAATACATTTTTAAGCAGATCATCTCTGGAGCCCTCTCTTTGACCATAACCAATATAATCAGAGAGAATATCTGCAAGTGTGATTGTAAGAACCAGTTTCTTGTGTTTTGAATTAATATTCAGAGTATTGTGTTCCCTCGCAGAATCTACATATACATCAGGAAAGTTCCAATTGCTCAACAGAGAAGCACCAACTTCACGGTGATCTGTTTCATAAAATTTTCTTTCTGTTACTTCTATATTCTCATCTACACCCTCAATAGACTCCAGTAACTCAGCATACAAAGAGGGATCTGACTGAAAAAGAGCTGCTTGTCCTATGTCATGAAGAAGACCTGCTACAAAAGCAGTTTCCTCATTAGCACGATCCTTCTTTCTATGCATAATATGCTTGGCTATAAAAGCTGTTGCAATTGAATGCCTCCAGAAATTAGTCATATATTCACTGGTTTTAAGTTCTTTGGAAAACTGGGATGCAGTTATAAGTAAAACAAGACTCTTGATATTTTTAAAACCTAATAAACTTATGGCTACCTGAAGATTACCAATCTCACTCTGTCTCGCATATAATGCAGAATTTGCAACTTTAAGGATCCTGGCTGTCAGCATAGGATCAATCATAATTATTTCTTCCAACTCTTTAAAAGATATATTAAAATTATCATCTGCAATTGACATAATTTTCGATGCAACATCAGGTATTATTGGTAAATTCTTTATATATTTATCAAACTTATCCATTCTACTTATTATCTCCTGTAGAAAAAAGTCTCTACCATCAGGATCGGAAGAATATAATTTTTTATTAAGAATTAATGAAATAGGAAAATAAAATAGGAAATCGGAAATATATATCAGGTATATATTCAAGTAAGGACGGGTTTTAAACCCGTCCCTGTATTAACAATTTTAATAAAGATTAGTAATCTCTGTTGTTTCTTCTTGGTTTTTCAATTGCTTCGTTAACTCGAAGACGTCGTCCACCCTGTTCGCTCTGGTCAAGTGCAGAAATTGCAGCTGTAGCAGCGTCATCTTCAGCCATCTCAACAAATCCAAATCCTTTGGACTGTCCTGTGTATCTGTCTTCAATAATTACAACTGAAACAACTTCTCCATAAGCTTCGAAAAGTTCTCTCAAATCATCTTCTGTTGTAGAATAGTTCATGTTTCCTACATAAATCTTTTTTGCCATCGTATCCTCTCTCTATGAAATAATGTATTAAGTGTGATCTATCAACGATAAATCAAATGTCGCTTATCAAACACACAATTCACAATTTCCATGGATTCATACAAAGAAAGGTAGACTTTATGAAAAAGTACAGAAGCGGTGATAATAATAACTCCATCATGCAACATCAGGATTTTTCCCGAATGTTCTTTTTAATTACACTTACAACCTAAGAAATAGCATGAAACTGTATTTATGTCAAGAATTTAAAATGTTGCCTTGCAAATATTGATAAAATTTCACCTAAATTCTAACTTAGAAGGGGAAAGCCTTCCCCTAACTACAGCCCTGCTTAATCCACCCCTTTTACCCTGGCTTCGTCCCTCAGCCAGCGGGGTGGGCAGGTCTTCCGCTACCCCTTCTGCTGTGCCAGGTAAT
>DAOWEB010000224.1 GCA_030638735.1 Spirochaetaceae bacterium | reverse complement strand
TGATATATTTAAATCGGAACTTTCAAGAAGCCTAAATACTGATGTTTCTGAGGATTTTATTGAATACTGGTCTTTTATAAGGAAAAAGAGCAGTAAAAATAAAGATCTATATGGAAGTGTTGAATGTCCAAACTGCAGGGCTCCACTGGATGGTAAAAACTCAGACGTTGTAAAATGTACATTCTGCGGAACACTCCTTAACAATGGAGACTACGACTGGATTCTCTCTGAGATTACCCAGGCAAATGATTATGCAGCTTCAAGGACCAGTAAGCGTAAACTTGATCACATAGCCTCGGGAATTGCAAAAAAAGCATTTGAAGATGAATCTTCTATTCAACTTATAGAAGATAAAGCAAGTAATGCCTATCTTCAGGTTATTTCCGCCCAAAGTACCAATTCCTATGACAAAGTTAAAAGATTTATTAGTGATAGCTATGCCGGTAAGCTTCTTTCTTTAAAAACCAAAGATATACTTGCTTACAACAGGCTATTTCTTAATGATGTATCACTTATTGGAGCAGGGAAAACAGAAACAGACAATCTACTGTATATTTCTATTCGCTCCTCCTTCCAGAGAATAAAAATACTGGAAAAAAATCGTATTTCTAAAATTGATCCCTTTGTTGTGTCAAAAACAGAAGTACTAATATTTAAAAAAGCCCTCAACAGCGGGAAATCAAAAGGGTCTCTCTATGCAGGCTCATGCCCTGCATGCGGTGGAGCAGTGGAAGATGAACTTGCAGTTAAATGCTCTTATTGCGGAACAGCCTATAACAGAGGGAATAAAGACTGGGTGGTGGAAGATATTATCTCTATGGAGGAATATGCTGCTATTTCAAGTAAGAATATGACCAGTGCAGTAAAAGCATCTGTTATAGATGGTATTTATGATATTAAAGATTATGCAATGAATAATATTATGATGATAATTGCAGCAGATGGAACATTTGATAACCGGGAAAGGCAGCTTGCAGAAGCAGTGGCAAAAAAATTCGGTTATAAAAAAGATATAATTGAACCTCTCTTCAAACAGGCGGCATCCGGAAGACTGTCAATAAAAATGCCGGAAGACAGAAAAAAACGGGAAAAAATATACAGCCTTATGTTCAAGGCTGCTATGGCAGATAATGATCTGAGTTCAGAAGAGAATAAATTACTGGATGATGTAAAAAAAGTTTATCTCTCAGCATAGAGTCAATTAGTGATAGAACCCGAAAGGCAACTATAGTAGTCTTTCGAGTTCTATCCGGTGATCATTAAGAAAAGCTATCATATAATGCTGAATATCACCAAAGTATGTCCTCTGAAGTTCTGTTCCTGCAGTCGTAATATATCTAAAATGCCAGCATTCATATCTATACCCTGTAACATCTTCATAACCATCCGGATAAGAGAGAGAAAAGCCGTATTTCCAGGCATTTTCAAGAAGCCATTTCCCTGGAGCCGTAAAAGCATATTCATCGGTTATAGATCCAAAATCAATGGCAGTACCAAGTTGATGCTGACTTGTTCCAGGTTTTGCAGATTCCCGCATCGCCGTCTCCAGGCCATTTTGTTCCACATTCCATTTAAATAGTTTATCCTGATATTGATAAGTTCTGTAGGTAGAAGAAATAACAAGTGTAAGTCCCTCCTCTCGTGCATCTTCTATCATCAGGAGCAGATCAGAAATGAGGATCTCACGAAGAGAATGATTATTTCTGGATAATGTCATTTCCGGGTAATCAGTAAGCATTACAATATCGACTGGAGAATAATCAGCTCCAAGAAAATGCTGTTTATCTGCCTGCAGGAAAGTATCAGAAGGTAATTTTAAAACCAGTGATATTTGATTCATAAAACCATTAACATCATCTAAAATAGCTTTTCTAATCTCTTCAGGCAGATCCAGAGTCAGTTTTTCCAACAGCAACATTTGACTATCCTCTTTTGAAGGGAGAGGAGTCTGTATAGAATCAGTTTTTTCCTTATCTGAGTTACCATTACACGATGTTAATGGTAATATAGTAAAGATTAGTAAAATAATAATCATTTTAGTCTTCATAATTCTCCCTTCCGGTAGTATTATATACAAAAAGGCTGGTCGCTAACAAGTTAGCTGCTCGCCTATGCAACCAAAGGAGCTCTTATGAATAGCAAAACTGATATACCCCGATCATTGAAGGGATGGTTTATAGTCCATTTTATTGCAGATACCCTGTTTGCAGTTCCACTTTTTATAGCCCCTGTTTTCCTGTTGGACCTGCTTGGTTGGAAAAGTATAGATCCTTTAATGGCAAGAATGGTGGCTGCAGCTCTTTTCGGTATAGGAACAGAATCACTCCTCTGTATAAAACTGGGGAAAGACGCATTTATAGCAATGCTTAACCTGAAAATAATCTGGTCTTTTGCAGCAATTACAGGGTTTATTGTTGGACTAAGTCAGGGATTATTTGGCAATCCTGCAGTTGGGTTTAGTCTGCTTTCTATATTTACTGCATTTAATATTCTTTGGATATACTGGCGCCTATACTTTAAAAAGCAGGAATCAACTGATTAATCCAGGATTTCTCCATCCAGCAGGTATTTTAAAGCAGTTTTTTTTAGCAGTTTGATTTTTTTACCATCTATATCAATAATGCCAGCCTCTGACATTCTGGATAGTTCCCTTGAAAGGGAAGGACGGGCCACTCCAAAAAAATCTGCAAGATTTTCTCTTGTGTAAGGAATAATAACAGTGCTGCTGTCCTGCTTTTTATACAAATTTAACAGATATCCGGCAATCTTCTGCTGAATAGAGTTAAACTGAAACAGCCTGATCTTCTCTGCGAGTATATTAATTTTATTTCCAATGGTCGAAAGATAATTTACCAGAAAAATACGGTTAGTTTGAAGAATAGAAATAACGGTCTCTTTTGAAATAGATAAAAGATTACAATCAGTTTCAGCAGTAATTGTAACAGGAAGAGCATTATCAACAGCAAAAATAATACCCGGAGCGATTATTGATGATTTTGTAAAAATCTCAAGTTTAACCCTCTTTCCTGATGGATCACTGATTTCTGATGAAACCGTACCATTCATTACTATATAAAGATTATTATAGTCATCACCCTGGAGCTTAATAACAGTATCTTTTTGGAACTTAATAATATGGTAACCATTGCCTTTAAGAAGATCCTCTATCTCATTTACCGGCATGTTCCTAAATAGCTCACATTCATTTAAATTTAATAAATTCTCACCTGTCACAATAATCTCCAGAATTTTTAAACTATTACATCTTCTGTAACCTGAGTTACATAAATATAACTAAAAAAGTAGTAAATACAAAGCAACTTAATATCATTTGGAGGAAAAATTTTAATGGGTATGTTTTGTTACCAGTGCCAGGAGGCAGCTAGAAATACCGGGTGCACCATAAAAGGTGTATGCGGAAAAGATGAGACAACAGCCGGACTTCAGGACTTGCTTATCTATAATTTGAAAGGAATAGCTCTCTATGGAGAGAGACTCTATAAAAAAGGAAAACTTGATAATGCTACAGGACGTTTTGTAGCAGAATCTCTGTTTGCAACAATAACAAATGCAAATTTTGATAATGAAAGATTTACTAAACTGATAAATGAGGCTCTTACAATAAAGAAAGCCCTGAAGGGATTAGTAAGTTTTCCGGAACCTCAGCACGAATGTGCTACCTGGTTTTCAACAAGCGAAGAAGAATTTTCTTTAAAGGCAGCAGAAGTGGGAGTACTTGCCACTGAAAACGAGGATTTAAGATCCCTGAGAGAGCTGATAATCTATGGTCTAAAAGGAATGGCTGCATATCTTGAGCATGCCGCTGTTCTGAATCAGGAAGAAATTAAAATCTACGGTTTTATTATGGAAGCTCTGGCAGCCACAACTAAGGATCTTAGTGTAGATGAACTAGTAAATCTTGTCCTTAAAACAGGTGAATATGCTGTAGATGCAATGGCTTTACTGGATAAGGCAAACACAGGAGCCTATGGGAACCCGGAAATAACAGAGGTAAATATAGGTGTAGGAAACAGACCGGGAATCCTTATTTCTGGTCATGATTTAAAGGACATGGAACAACTTCTTGAACAAAGTAAAGAAGTAGGAATTGACATATACACTCATAGCGAAATGCTTCCTGCAAACTACTACCCTGCATTCAAAAAATTTGATCATTTCTATGGTAACTATGGAAATGCATGGTGGAAGCAGGATAAGGAGTTTACATCCTTCAACGGTCCAATACTAATGACCACAAACTGTATGATCCCTGTTAAGGATTCATATAAAGATAGAATATTTACTACCGGGATGACAGGATTTCCAGGAGTACCCCATATTGAAACTGGTAAAGACGGGAAAAAGGATTTTAATAAAATTATAGAAATGGCAAAAGCATCAGCTCCTCCAACAGAAATTGAAACAGGGAGTATTATTGGTGGATTTGCACATGCACAGGTTTTTGCCATAGCGGATAAGATTGTTGATGCTGTAAAAACAGGTGCTATAAAAAAGTTTGTGGTAATGGCCGGCTGTGACGGAAGACAGAACGGCAGAAATTATTATACAGATATGGCTCAGCAAATGCCTGATGATTCTGTAATTTTAACTGCAGGTTGTGCAAAGTATCGTTATAACAAACTGAATTTGGGAGATATAGATGGAATCCCTCGGGTACTGGATGCCGGTCAATGCAATGACTCATACTCACTGGTGATGATTGCACTGAAGCTGAAAGAAGCACTGGGTGTAGAGGATATAAATGATCTGCCAATATCTTATGACATTGCATGGTATGAACAAAAAGCAGTTATTGTGCTTCTTGCCCTCCTCTACCTTGGAGTCAAAGGGATACGCCTTGGACCAACTTTACCGGCATTCCTTTCACCAAATGTTGTAAAAGTGCTGATCGATAATTTTGACATTAAACCTATTGGAGACGTTAAATCTGATATCGAAGCAATATTTAATACTGTTACAGTCTAATAATATAATAAGCTATTACCTCTCCTGGAACATCCGGAACCAGGGGAGGAATTTTATCAAAATACGACCTGAAGCCCCCAGGCAACAGCTACAGATATTACAAAAGCCAGTATTACATTATTTTTGTACCATGAAACAAGAGCTGCTACAGCAAGAACAATAACCGAATTCCAAATACTCCCGGGAATACCCGAAAGTCCATCTGGAATTATCAATGCTCCAAGAACAGCATATGGAATAAAGGACAAAAAGAGTTTGAATTTTTCAGGAAGTCTGTCAGCTTTCATTACAGCCAAAGGCAGCAGTCTTGGGATATAGGTTACAAAGGCCATAAGAATAACCAAAATTAAAATATTATTCATTTGCTACCTCTGTCGATACCTCTGGCCCCATAGGAAATAAAAAAGTAAATAACAGGGCAGAAATTATAACACCCAAAACAAGAGACCAACTGCTTCCAATTAATGGTACATATCTCAAGGCTGTGTTTAAAATACCCGCAGTCAAAGCCACCCATAAAATTTTAGGAGCTTTTTTTATTTCAGGAACAAGCAATGACATAAAAAGAACGTAGAGCCCCATACCAAGACTATCTCCCAATGCATCCGGAATTAATGTTCCCAGAAGAAACCCGGCTGCTGTTCCACTGCCCCAGGATATATAGGAAAAAAAACTAACTGCCATAACATAAACAGGAGAAAGACTACCCTCTTTTGCCATAACAACAGAAAAAGTTTCATCTGTTACACCAAAAGCTATAAATGGAATCTGCCACTTACGTGGTTTTAGAAGCCTGCTGCCTAAAGATGCACTCATAATAAAATGACGAAAATTTACAAGAAAAGTTGCTGTTACAATACTTACCATGGAGATTCCGCTTGTAAGCATATTAAGAACCATAAACTGACTGGCTCCTGCAAAAACTACAGTGGAAAATAAAACAGCATCCTTCAAATAAAGGTCAGCACTTTTTACCAGAAGACCAAATGCCATAGCCACAGAAAAGTAGCCCAGCATAATAGGTAAGGCATCTTTGAGACCGGTAAGAATATTTGAGATAGTTTGTTTTTCTAATTTATTATTTTTTTCAGTTTTTAACATTACATATACTTATATCAGGAGATAAAAGTATGTGCAATAATTTTAACCTTTAAAGCTTTTACCATAGATATCACAATAGCTTCTTTTAAAAGTTATATTATATAAACTCCAGGTTTTGTATATCCGAAGGAATTTGGAAGAACCCTAAACCATACATCCACAGGATTTTCGTTTTATAAATTCCCCTGAAATTCCTTC
>DAOWEB010000125.1 GCA_030638735.1 Spirochaetaceae bacterium | reverse complement strand
TCCACGGGTTACGTAATTACCTTCCACTGTTACTTCTGTACCATCTGCAAATGAGAGTATACCGAAGCTCCAATCTTCTCCCTCCATTTTTTTATGGATCATGTTTTTTTCTCCGCCCCCGGAACACTTCCCAATCACACTTACCGGCATTCCAAGAAGATGATGAAAAAAACCAATGGGATGCACTGCAAGATGTATCAGGCTTCCACCCCCGCAGAACTTAATTTTCTGAGCAAAAGGGGAATGGGACCCATTATGAACTTCTTTACCCCTAAGATACATTGCCTTGCCTATACCCCCCTCGTCCAGAATTTTCTTTGCTCTGACAAGGGCAGGGGCAAAAATCCAGTCTTCAGCATAAAAATACTTTTGTCCGGTTTTCTTTTGTACAGCCACTACACGTTCACCGTCCTCCAGGGTTGTAGCAAAGGGCTTTTCGCAAATTACATCTTTACCAGCTTCCATTGCAGCAATAGCCACTTCGGCATGGAGAAAGTTTGGAAGACAGATATCTACAATATCAATCTCCGGATCTTCTATAAGCTTTTTGTAATCATCATAAGTTTTTTTTACTTTATGAACTGAGGCGAAATTTTCCCTGGCCTCAGAATCAATATCAGCGATTGCATGAATTCGGGTTTCCGGTACCCATCCCCAGGACTGTGCATGAAAATCACCTGCAAATTTAGCACCAATTATACCAATTTTAACTTCCATAAATCCTCCTTTTGATTTTATCTCTGTATCATTTCTATAGCTTTTGGAGCACAAACATCTACGCAGGTTGAACATGCCGCACAGGTTTCTTCATCAATAGTCGTTATCCCATCGGGATGAGTAATGGAACTGCAGTGTCCGATGTTCCAGCACAAACCACAGGAAGTGCATTTATCCAGATCTACTTTCGCATAGCCATCATAAACCTTTAGCCCGGAGGCATCTTTTATATTTTTATGTAGAATATCTCTAAAGTCACTAATCGAGTTATAACCCATTTCTCTCATATAAGATTTTAAATTCTCTATTAGTTTAGGCATCCAGTCGAAGCCCCTGATCATTGTTTCAGTGCAAATCCAGACCGCATCTGCTCCTGTCATAATCTGCTGAACAGCGCTGGAAAGATCAGAAACACCACCGGAGCCTAAAATAAATGGTTCCGGCCCATTGTAAATCCTCATTTCATAGGTATCCCTTAATGCGAGAGGCCTTATCCAGGGTCCTGACAGACAACCCAGAGTTATAGAATCCTGCAGTCTATAGATAGTTCCCATAGGATTTTTAATATCAATATCAGGAATACCCAGCCGGTTAGCCACTCCTCCAACTGCAGCTGCTCCGGCATCCAGAGACTGCCATGCTGCCTGGGCAATTTTACCACCTTCCGGGGTTAGTTTTACTATTACCGGTATATCTACTCCATCAACAATTTTTTTTACTACCTTTGGAAGTTCAACAAGATCAGAACCCAGGCTGGCCCCGGTTGCTTTCTCAGTCGATTCTCCGGTTGTCGTTAGATTGAAGGACATATTAGGGCAGCACATATTCAGCTCAATTCCATGGGCTCCGGCACTTTCAAATCTTTTTGCCAGTTTTACCCAACCTTCAGGATCATCCCCGTCATAGGTAATATTTGGGAAAATAGCAATATCCTTTGTTACCTTCCTTGCTTCCTCTATCACATACAGTGATGCTCCGGGAGTCAGTCTCTCTTCTGCGGTAAAAATATGAAGCTTCTCTTTTTTTAACCACCTGTATCTTGGGGGCAGAGACATATATGGAACGGGATCAATAGCCAGCTTTACTGATACTCCTGCCCATCCGCCATCCTCTGCCTGTCTTATATGATCAACTGTTTTAACTGTAGGTCCGGAACCAACAATAAATGGATTTTTTAAAGTTAAATTTCCCAATTTTACAGAAATATCGATAGAATCACTCATTATCCCCTCCATGTAATATATTTTATCTGCTCACTCTTCCTGAAGAATCACCGGCCATTAATTTTTCAACTTCCCCAACAGTTACCATATTAAAGTCACCCTTAATTGTATGTTTAAGACAGGAAGCAGCCACAGCAAAGTCCAGGGCTTTCTGATCCTCTTTATAGGTATCAAGACCATAGATTAACCCACCCATAAAACTATCACCCCCGCCTACACGGTCAACAATATGGGTTATATTGTATTCAGGAGCCTGAAATAATCTGTTCCCATCCCAAAGCACTCCGGACCAGGTATTGTGATTTGCATTTACAGAACCTCTAAGAGTTATAATAACTTTTTGAGCTTTCGGAAATTTAGCCATAAGCTGACGTCCAACAGATTCATATTCCATGCCGTCAATTTTTCCGGATTTAACATCAATTCCTTCAGGATGAATGCCAAATACTTTCTCTGCGTCTTCTTCATTTCCCAAAATAATATCACAGCCGGAAACCAGTTCAGGCATTACATCTCCAGCAGTTTCCCCCCATTTCCACAGTTTATTTCGATAATTAAGATCAACTGAAACAGTAATTCCCTTCCGATTTGCAGCATTTACTGCTTCAAGACAGACTGCTGCTGCTGATTCAGATATTGCCGGGGTTATTCCGGTCCAGTGAAACCATGATGCATCAGAAAAAATCCTATCCCAGTCAATATCTCCTGTCTTTATTTCAGAAATTGCTGACCGTGCTCTATCGTAAATTACCTTGCTTCCTCTGCTAACAGCTCCAGTCTCAAGAAAATAGATTCCCAGTCTTTCTCCACCGAAAATAATTTCGGAAGTATTTACACCCAGCTTTCTAAGGGACATGAGAGCTGAGTGACCCAAATCGCTATCAGGCAGCCGTGTAATATATTTTACTTCTTTGCCGTAATTTGCCAGAGATACTGCAACATTTGCTTCTCCTCCTCCATAACTTGCCTCAAACGCCGTTGCCTGATTAAATCGTTCATATCCCGGAGTAGCCAGTCTGAGCATAATTTCTCCAAACGTTACTACACTCTTTTTCATATTATCTCTCTTTACTGTTTTATGCCTTTCAAATCCAGGCATTTATTTTAGTTGACATCCTAATAATTGCATGCAACTATTAGTTATGATGGATTACAACTACTTGTTTGTCAAGATTTTTTTCAAGTTCTCTGATATAATTCCGGCACTATCTAATAGTATCTATCAATTTAATAATAATTACTGTATTCTCCCATAGGGTAGGTGAAATGACTACAGAAAAAGTTACAATATATGATATTGCAGCCAAACTGAACATCTCAGTCAGCACAGTTTCCAGAGTTTTGAATAATTCCCAGCTGATCAGTAATGACAAAGCACGGCTTATTCAGGAAACTGCAGCTCAAATGGGCTATCAGAAAAGACAAATCAAGCGCCATCGGGGACGTACAATATTAAATATTGTTCTTATCCTGCCTTACAGAGAAGACCCCTATATGCATCTTTTTTATGATGCAGCGCAGCTTATTAAGGGTATTGAAGAAGGTTTTGGAGATACCCGGATAAGTATAATAACAGATCTGGATTTCGGAGAATCAAAAATTTTTTCTCATAAGAAAACAAGTAACATAGATGGTGTTATATTTGCATTTACCGATCCTCAGGATGCTCTTATGAAAAATCTGGATTCACGCAAAATACCATATGTATTATTAAATCGTATAAAAGATACTCATAACTATATTTGCTGTGATTACAGAGCCGGTATGATGACTCTGGTAAAAAATCTCTCAGAAAAAAGGAGTGTTAGGAAATTACTGTATATTGGATTTACAAGTAATGTGGAAATCTCCGGGAGGAAAGAAGTAGGATTCAGGGAAGCCTGCGGGAAATACCACATTAATGGAGATAATCATATGATTTCCTCTATAAATGAGATTGATTCCAATTTTGTGGATCAGTTGCATATTAAAGATAAGGATGCAGTTCTTTGCAGTAATGATATTCTGGCAGTTAGACTTTATCAGGCATTATTACATGAAGGTATCCACATTCCTAATGACATTGCTCTTACAGGTTTCGACAATTCCCCTATTAGAGAGCTTTTCAAAGACAAGATAACAACAATAGACCTCTCTACAGGCCGGTTGGGACACGATGCAGCTGTATGGCTTAAAAACTGGATTGTAAATAGAGATGAATCAATGATACAGGAGCTGGTTCCAGGCGGTTTTATTCCTGGCACCACAATCTAACATCCTGAACTAAAGAAATACTTCCCTTCCTTTGTCAGCGCTCTCATAAATAGCTAGAATAATCTCAACAGCCTTTCGACCCTCATCACCTTCAACACTACTTTTCCGACCTGAATCGAGGGAATTGATAAAATCTTCAAATTGCCATTGGTGTGGCTTAAAGCTTATTGCACCTGGATCTGAGGCTCCGCCTCCGGAATCTGTTTTAGAAGCAAACTTTTCCCTTATCTCATTATCTTCCGGTATTTCATCTTTGAAATGCCATTCTTTCAAATCAGATTCCTCCAAAACTATACTTCCTTCAGTACCGGCTAATTCTATTTTTTTAAGATACCCCGGATAAACTGCAGTTGAGCCTTCTATTACTCCAAGGGCTCCATTTTTGAATTTAATAATTGCTGTTGCAACATCTTCCACCTCAATCCTTTCATGACCCATTGTCCCGGTATATGCCTGTACTGACACAACTGGCCCCATAAACCACTGAAGCAGGTCAATTGCATGAATGGACTGATTCATTAAAGCTCCGCCTCCATCAAGAGACTTTGTTCCATGCCAACCACCATTATCGTAGTATTCCTGAGTTCTATGCCACTTAATATATGCATCTCCTAAAACAAATTTTCCAAATCTATTCCTATTAATAGCATCTTTCACTGTTAAAGATGCCTCATGAAATCTGGAAGGAAAAATAGTTGATACCCGAACTCCCTTATTTTTTGAAGCACTTAAAATTCTGTCACAACGATCCAGAGTTATTTCGAGAGGTTTTTCTACAATAAGGTGATGTCCCGCTTCAATTATTTTCAGCGCCGGTTCCATATGGGCACCTGATGGTGTACAGATAGTTACTATATCAAGATCCTGATCCTTCAGCATATCATCTAAATTTGTGTAGCCCTTACAGGCAAATTTATTACTAAATGCATTAACTCTCTCTTCTGCTACATCCATACATGAATAAATAACACCACCAGACAGGGCTTCAATTGCTTTAGCATGAAATTCTGCAATTAATCCCAGGCCTACTATTCCAAATTTGTAACTCATATGTTCCTCCGTTCTTTCTAATGTATCATATTTAAGCCCTGGCAGATAGAAAGTAAATTTTCACAATTAGAGAATAAACATTTAGAAAACAATCAATTCTTTACAGAAGATGTTTCAATGATTTTTCCGGTCTTCGTTGTGTTAAATTTTAACAGAATTATCAATATACCGATACTGAGCAGCAATGGTAATGTAAATATAATCAGTGCATAATTGAAACCCGCATAGTCGATGATCATTCCTAACAGGATTGGACTGAGAGAAGCTGTAATAGTCATAACTCCCATCATAATACCAAATACTTCCCCTCTTCCCAGATGGCTTCCCATCCGGCTCAGCATGAGGTTCTGATTGATGAGACATCCCGATGCTAAACCACCGAACATTGTAAGGGCTATCAGATAAATCCACATAGGCAAATTAAAAGACAGAATAAGTATGGAAGGTACTATTAGAATCGATGCAATAATAATTATTCCGAAAGAATTAAATTGGCCCGAGATTTTACCGACCATAAGTGATCCAATAATACCGCCAGCAAAGTAAAATCCCGTTCCATAGGCAGCTATATTTTCTCCAAAACCAAAAAAATTAACGAAAATTGTAGGTAAAAAATTCAGAATCGCTGTAATACTCATTATCCTTAATATGACACTAATCAGGAACAGATTAAATCTCAGAATCTCACTTCTGCCAGCTTTTATTAAACTCTTTTCTCCGCTGTTATTTTTTTGATTTTCCGGAGGAATGACAGAAGTAAAATAATAAATCAGTCCCATTACCAATGCCGGTATTGCCGTTAGTATCAAAATCCCACGGATACCTATCCACTGGATCAGAGAACCATTTATCAGGAACATCAGTAAGATGGCACCAGTGCCAAAGCCTTCGTAATATCCCAGTATTTTTCCCTTGTCTGCAGAATAGTTTTCATCAATTATTGCATACATGACGGGATGGAAAGTACTCATACCGACTGCAGTTATAGAAATCAGCAGTATGAAAACAGGAAGAGAAGAAGCAAATCCTGAAGCAATCAATCCAGCTGAAGCCAATATAAAACCAAAACTGAGAATATTTCTACGGGAGAACCTATCTGATAGTTTCCCCATTACAAAAGAACCGACTGCCGCTACAGCGAGATAGATTGTCAGTATCCCACCAGCCTGGGTGTAACTCAGATTATATTTTACCAGCAAAGATGGAAGAACAAGGGGAAGTATAAACCAGTACATGTCATTGGCACCGTGTCCAAATAGTTTAGATTTCAATATTTTTTTTCTGAACTTTAGTTTTATTGTTTGGGAGCATTAATATAAAAGGGATTGCAGCAACAGAGATAATAGTACAGATATGGTAAGCTCTTACTAATCCAAAATGATCTCCCAATAAACCGATTAGTAAAACCATTAGAGAACTGCCTCCGAAATGCATTGTCATATATATTCCATTAACAAAAGCCGGATGTTCAGAATCTGTATCCTGTACCAGCGCAAGGAGTACAGGGCTGGAAGCAAAAAGAAAGAACCCCATAATGATAAGTAGTGGGATAATGTAGTTTCCATTCATAGAAATAAATATCCACATTAAGATTGTGGTTGCAATGGTAGTAATGAGCAATGTCTTTTTCCTGCCGAATCTATCTGAAATGGATCCGGCAAAAAAGGTTCCGGCAGCTCCGGAAAACTGAAGCACTGCCAGGGATATACCTGCTAACCATAAACTGCTTCCCTGTTGTGTTAAAAAAATGGGAAGGTAGATTGTAAGGGCCAAATGAATAGCTGCCCGAAAAATGGTTATTCCAAATATTATTATAAAAAAGGGTATGAGTTTTTTAAATGTTTCCCTTGCACCAGTATTTTTGTTTGATTCATGGAAATCCTTAGTTACCCTGACATTTTTCAGCTTAATATAAAGGATAATAGATGAAATTATTCCCAGTGGTACAACACGCCAGGATCCTTCCAGCCCCCATAATGAAATTGCTAAAGTAATTAGAAGAGGTCCCAGTGTTCGTGCCATCTCTCCACCCAGCATATAGTAACTCATTCCTTTTCCTGTTTGATCATCCGAAAGATTTTTAATCATAACAGGGGAAGGAACATGAAAAAATGTGCTGCTGATCCCCGCAACAAACAACAAAATTACCAGGATAGAATAGTTTGAAGCCATCCCCAAAAAACTCATAGAAATTGCAGTTATTGCAGGTGTCAAAATAATAAAATAGCGTACACTTATTCGATCTGCCATCAAACCTATTAGTGGATTAAAAAGAGAAGGAAGTTTTCTAATAACATCCAGCAATCCTGCCATTGAAAGCGAAATGCCCAGTTTTGAAATAAGAAGAGGAAGTATTGGAGCTAAAAAGGCCGAATAAACATCGTGTGACAGATGAGCAAAAGAGACAATTATTACATTTCCAAATTGAAATTTATTCTTTTCTTTCATGACCCACGTAATCCTGTTAATTAATAATACAATTTATTTACTATCCACTATCCGGATTTTTATGTCAACTATTAGCAATTTACAATTGCACACAGAAGAAATTTGGTGTTACAAAAATTAAAAAATAAGTATTAGTTTTCTTGACAAATGTAGTTTTGTATAGGACAATCCAATTGTTGCATGCAACAGACTAAAAATATTCTGGCAAAAAATTATTATTGTTATATAATCCTGCAAGGAGGAAACCAATGTTCAAAGTTGCAGTTACTGATGACAGATATGGAAGTTATGCAGAAGAAAAAAATGTTTTAAAAGAAATAGGTGCAGAGCTAATTATTCTGGATCCTGAAAAAAAGGAGGAATTTGATAGAGGAATTGTTGAAGCTGATGCTCTTCTGGTTAATCTCCATCCTATGACTGATGACCTTATCTCTAAACTTGATAAATGCAAGGTGATTTCCAGATACGGTGTTGGTTATGATAATGTAGATGTTGAAGCTGCTACAAAAAAAGGTATATGGGTTGCCAGAGTTCCTGATTATTCAATAGAGGATGTTTCAGACCAGGCACTGGCTCTGTTAATGGCCTGTGTCAGAAAAATAGCCTATAAGGACAGGATGATCCGCAATGGTAAGTGGAACCTTCATGATGATCAGCCTTGTCACAGGATTAAAGACGGTGTTTTAGGTTTGATTGGATATGGTTCAATTTCCAGACGTTTTCATGAAAAAACCATTGGGTTGGGACTATCAAAAGTGCTGGTTTATGATCCCTTTGTTGATGATGAAACGATTAAATCAAATGGTGGAATTCCAGCAGATCTTGCAACAATACTTAATGATTCTGATTTTATTTCAATCCATGCTCCTTTAACTGAGACCACAAGGGGAATGATAGGAAAGGATCAGCTCCAGCTAATGAAAAAAGGAGCAATCCTTATTAACACTTCAAGAGGTCCAGTTCTTAACGAAGTTGATGTTACAGAAGCTTTGAAGGCAGGCATTATAACAGGAGCAGGTCTGGATGTTTTTGAAACAGAACCTCTTCCCGTGGACAGTCTTTTACGTAAACTTGATAATGTAGTTCTGTCTGATCATACAGGCTGGTACAGCGAGGAATCAAAGAAGGAGCTTAAAACAAAAGTAGCATTAAATGTTGTTTCTGTTTTAAAGGGTGGAAAGCCGGTTTATCCTGTCAACGAAATTTAAAAGGTTACTCTAAGGTAGTATTAGAATGATAAAAACAGCCATATGTAATGAATTATTCGGAGAAATGGATTTTCAGGAAAGTTGCGAATTAGTCGCAGCTCATGAATTTAAGGGTATTGAAATTGCACCCTTTACCCTTTTTGGGGATGTAACTTCCATTAGCGCAGAAACTACTATCATGATAAAAAATACTCTGAATAACTGTGGTCTGGAATTTGCCGGCCTTCACTGGTTATTTGTCAAGCCTGAAAATTTACATATTACTTCTCCTGACAAAAAGATAAGAGAGTGGTCCTGGGATCATCTGAAAAGACTTCTGAATCTGTCAGGAGAACTGGGAGGAGGGTATCTTACTCTTGGATCTCCTAAGCAGAGAATGGCCTCGGTCATTACTGTTACAGAAGCCTGGAAATATATGGAGGAGGGGCTTGCAGGGGTTGCGGATACTGCTGCTGCCTGTAATTCCACAGTATGTATCGAAGCTCTGGCTTCTACAGATACTAATGTAATTAATACTCTAAAAGAATCACGTGATATTATAAACAGTGTCAACAGAGACAGCATTTCCAGTATGTTTGACTTTCACAACTGCGGTGATGAGACGGACAGCTGGCCTGAACTTATAAGAAAGAACAAAGATATTATTAAACATGTTCATTTAAATACACCCGAAGGTGGACATCCAAATCCTGAAGATTCCGACAATTACAGGGAATCTTTTTCAGTCTTAAATGATATTAATTATAATGCCTGGGTCTCCCTTGAAATTTTTACAGTACCGGAAAATCCTGAAAAGGTACTTCTGGAGACTGCAGCATTTCTTAGAAAATTATTAGTTTAACTAAATTCTTTTTCCCCCCGCCCTCCATGTTTCAAGAACAGCAAGTTTCTGATCTCCCTTTTTCCAGTTGAATAATGTCAGGTTTGCAGGGTCTCCCTGTTTAAGTCCGGGGACAGGATCAGAAGGAAAGAAAAGTTTATAAGGATTTAAAGTACATAAAGTTACAGCATCACCGGGACTCAGGTTCAGCTCGTTCATCAGCCAGGCTAGAGAATGGTTCAGAAGATGTCCGGAACCTGCCAGATATTCAGTTCCCGCTAATCCAAGATGACCATCTTTAAATACCTCTACTTCTATGTCTCCCCATTTTTGTATTCCAGGGTTCATCCCTCCCATTACTGCAATATCACTTACCAGCAGCACCTTGTTTAGAGTTTTAGCTCTTAAAATAACTTTTACCACAGCAGGGGGGAGATGGAATCCATCAGCAATAATGCTGGCGGAAAGTTCATCAGAAGCCATCTGCTCCCATATATAGTTCTTTAATCTGGGAATCATTCCATGACTCCCGTTTCCAAGATGGGTCGACATAGAGGCACCTGCTTTTATTGCTTCCCTGATTATCTCAGGACTTGCAGCTGTATGGCCAATAGCAATAACCACACCATCTGAGGATACCCGTTTTATATAATCCAATGCACCAGGAAGCTCCGGAGCCAAAGTAATTTGCCGGATTCTACCTTCTGCTGCATCCTGCCACTTTAAATACTCTTTGTAATTTGGCTTTCTTATAAACCTGGAATCATGCGCTCCCCGTGGACCATTTTCAGAAGAGATATAAGGACCTTCAATATGTATCCCAGGAATAGATGCTGACAACTCCGGAGAATCTGCAATTGCTCTGGTTATTATTTTTAAATTTTTTATTATAAGTTCCTGTGGGTTAGTCACAATTGTAGGAAAATGACGAGTAGTTCCTGAGAGTGCCAACATCCGTGTTATTTGCATAACATCACTCTGATCAAGATTTTCGGAACTATAATCGAGACCGTAATAGCCATTAACCTGGGTATCCAGAAATCCAGGAGAAATATAAGGCAGGTGTTCAGAAGCGCTCAATTCTATAACTTCAACTATTACACCTTTATCAAAGCTTATCTTAATATTCTTTCCGGTAAAAACTGAACATCCTGTAATATTGTCCATAACGATCTCCCTACAAATTCCATTTTTCCTGAATTACAGATTCTATATATTTCCCAGAATCTCATCACATGCTTCTTCAAGGACTTTCAGGCCTTCTTTAAGAGCCTCTTCTGTAATTACCAAAGGAGGTGCTATCTTAATACACTCTCCTGCTATTCCAACAGGCGCAAACATCAACAGCCCCTTTTGAAAACATTTCTCATTTATGTTTTTTGCAGTTTCAGAATCGGGTTCCTTTGTACCGGGTTTTACAACCTGTATTCCGGCTACCAGCCCTTTGCCATGAAGACATCCAAGTCTGTCAGGATATTTATCCACAATCTCCTGCAATCCAGCCATAAGAATTTCTCCAAGCTTTC
>DAOWEB010000297.1 GCA_030638735.1 Spirochaetaceae bacterium | reverse complement strand
GCAATCCAGACAGCTGACACCATTCTTAATGTGTGTACTTCTACCGTAACTGGAAACTATTCCAGGAGTCTCTTCAAGATGACAGGTAAGACATTCAGATGCAGAAGAATCATTTTCTATGGATAATGCAATTACATCCATTTCCTCAATAATCTCATCATTTATACTGCAGGCAGCAGATAGCAAAATGAAACATATGATAAATATGATGAGTATAATTTGGATTCTTTTTAAAACAACTATTTTTAACATAATAACCTCTGTTTATTATGATTTTATAATTAATAAAAAATCATATATAATAATAAAATGATTATCTCATTAAAATTGTAATATATAAATAGAAAATTAGCAAACAATTTTTGTAATAATTAATATATAAGAATATTATAGTCTTGACATCATTAATAACTAAGGTAATAATTACAATATCACTAATGTTTGGGCCTGGTCGGAAGCAAGCTTCCTGCTCGGCTATGCAACCTTAGCCTGGTCGCAACTTCGTTCCTGCTCGGCAATGAGTCGTACCGGAAGAGCGAAGCGATGAGGAACGATCTCAGCAACCTCAGGAGGTTTTATATGTTTTGGAAGGAGACTCTTCGATTAAGAACTTTACCGATAATTACAAAAATAATTATTTCACTTTTTCTTGTATTAACCGGTATTGGTTATTTGCTTGGATTTACAAATATTTATATGACTTATAATATGGTTGATGAAAAACCTGGTTTATCTATTAAAGATATTAGTCTGACATATTATGGAGCCAGAGATAAAACTACTCTGGAAAAAGCAATTGACGGATCAATGAGACAGTATTTTCTGGATAAAAATGAGTATAAAATTGTTAAAGACTGGGTTGTTGATGGTGCTTCTGAGGATGTATGGGATTCTGAAATTGAATCTATATTTGATGCCTCCTGCAGTACCTGTCATTCAGAGGCTACAGCTCTTGCAGGTGTAGTTACAGAGGAATACTCTGATGTTGAAGAGCTGCTTACTCAAAATTCCGGAAAATCCTGGAGTCGAATAGTTGGTGTCAGTCATACACATATTCTTGCAATAACTCCACTTGTTTTTCTCCTTGTGCTTGTTCTTTCCTTTACTTCCTACCCATTATTATTAAAGAATGTTGTTTCTCTTTTTGCTTTCAGTGCTGTTTTTATGGATGTAGGATTTTGGTTCCTGGCTAAACTATCACCTTTTTTCAGTGTTTTTGTGCTGATAGGGGGGATGTCATTGGGACTTACATTTGGACTGCTTGTTGTTCTTCCCTTGTATGATCTGTGGATTAAAAAGGTTTAGACTCTTTGGGGTGTTACCCTGTAAGGGCGGGGTGACCCCGCCCTTACAGGGTCAGGCTTTTCGGGGGTTCCGTCGGTTTTTGTGTAGGGACAGGTCGCGACCTGTCCCTACACAAAAACCGACCGCTGCGCGCCCCTGCAATCCTTAACATATTAAAATATATGCATAACGATTGCCAGCATTTTGGCTATATGCTAATGTTTTCAAAATATGAATAGAATTAGATTACTTTTGTTTATGCTTATTATTTTAATTAGTATAATTTCCTGTAATACAAATAGTTTAAATCCATATTCAGAAACCAGTTTCGCTATGGGAACAGTATGTACAATTACCTTGTATGAAAAGAATAATGGTTTCAATTTCGATGAAGCTTTTAATATTATCAAAGGTATAGAAAACAGGATGAGTCCTTTAGTAATTGATTCCGAACTATATAATATTAATATAAATGCAGGTGTAAAACCTGTTAGGGTATCAGAAGATACATATTTTGTAATAAAAGAGGGTATAAAATATGCAAATCTAACTGATAGCAAGTTTGATATAACGATTGGACCATTGGTAACTCTCTGGGGTATAGGTACAGATAGGCAACAAGTGCCCAAACCGGATCGTATTAAAGCAGTTTTACCATTAATTGGATCAGAACTTATCAAGTTAAACGATAAAAACAGAAGTGTTTATTTAGAAAACAAAAATATGTCAATTGAATTGGGCGGGATTGCCAAAGGTTATGCAGCAGATATTATTAGGGATTTCCTTATAAAAAAAGGATTTTCAAAGGGTATAATTAATCTGGGAGGAAATGTTTTAACCTTTGGACTAAAGGCCCCTAAAATCCCCTGGAAAATTGGTGTTCAAAATCCTGTTGATTCCAGGGGTAACTATATTGGGACTTTGGATATAGACGCTTCGGCAGTAGTTACTTCTGGTATTTATGAACGTTATTTTGAAGTAGAGGGTGAAAAGTACCATCATATTCTTGATCCTCATTCAGGCTATCCTGTGGATAATGAGTTATTAAGTATAAGTATAGTAACACCCTCCGGAATAAAAGCAGATGCCTGGTCAACACTGGTTTTTTCAGCTGGTCTAATAAGAGGGATGAAATTACTGGAATCTACAGAGGATATGGAAGGAATTTTTATTACAAAAGATAAAAAAATATATATAAGTTCGGGTCTAAAAGATTCATTTAATCTGATTTCTTCTGATTTTACACTAGCTTATTAATTATATTCCCATTGTAATCACACATTTTCATTGTTATTGTAATAAAAGTAGAAATATTCATACTATTCATTTGACTTATTTTAATGTAATTTATAATATACCTTACTAAGTAGGTAATATAAATTAGACTGAAACGTAGGAGAGATGATTATGGCTGAAAGGGCATCTAATAGCTGGGCTGGAGCAATATATAAATTTTTCCGTTCTGTAAAGCTGGCTATAGTTTTAATTTTAATTATTACATTTACATCAATTATATCTACTTTCATCCCTCAAAATAAGGAAATTATATTTTATGCTGAAAAATATAGTGCATTTATATCCTGGCTTATTTTAATTACAGGCTTTAACAGCTTTTTCAAGTCCTTTATTTTTATTGTACCATCTGGTTTATTTTTCATAAATCTATCTGTTTGTACTTTTGACAGGTTAAAAGGGCGAATACAAAGAAAAGCAAAAAAACGTTTTGGACCGGATATACTTCATATAGGACTCCTTATATTATTAATAGGAGGAATGATTACTTTTGTAGGAAGAACGGAAGCATTCGTAAGAATGGAAGAAGGTAATCAGATAAGTCTTACTGGTGGATATACTTTGACCCTGAAAGATTTTGAATTTTTAAAATATGAAAACGGCAGACCAAAAGACTGGATTTCTACTGTTATGCTGGAAAAAGATGGGGAAATTATTAAAAAATCCTTTGCTATTGAGGTTAACAGGCCATTAAAAGCCGGGAATAAAAAGATCTATCAAATATCCTATACTGTAAAAAATATACTGTTTTTATCTGATCCCGAAGGGACAATTTACCAGCTTAAACCTGGTCAAATGATACCTGTCGGGGAGGATGGTATGATTTTTAAAGACGTTATTACCAATCCGGTCAATCAGGATAATTCAACTGTAATATTTGAAAAATTGGTGGATCAGAAAGTGGTGGAACTTGTTAATCTGTCCGTTTCTGACAAAATAGATATATATACAATTGCCGGTATGGACACAAAAATGAGTACCGGACTTCAGATTGTAAGTGATCCTGGATACTACACAGTCCTTATTGGACTTATTCTACTGACAATTGGACTTTTTTTAACATACTATCAAAAACTGGGAGATGATAAACTATGATGCCTACTATAGCATTTTTTATGCTCAGCGCTGCTGCTGTAATTCAAATTTTCTTTCTATTAAAAAAAACAGATAAACCGGATCCTGTATCTCATTATTTTCTTCTTGCAGGATCTTTATTGTTACTTGCTACAAATGTTCAGAGAAGTATTCAAATAAATTTTGTAGCAGTTACCAATACTTTTGAGTCTCTTATTTTCTTTTCAGGCGTTATTGCTTTACTGCTTTTTCTCTATCGTATTCAAAAAAGATGGAATGTTCTGCAGTTTATCATGTTCGGGAGCACTATTATTGCTTTAATTTTACTGGCAATCGCTTCTTCTCCTATTGCTCCAAGGGATATTCAACCTCCTATTCCTGCACTACAGTCAATGTGGCTTGTTCTTCATGTAACATTTTCATTTATTGGTGAATCCTTTTTTGCTTTAAGCTTTATTACTGCAATTTATTATCTAGTAGTAAAGGATGAAGAGAAAAAACTTAACGCAGATAGATTAACCTATACTGCTATAGCAATAGGATATCCAATTTACACTGCCGGAGCTCTAATATTCGGAGCAATTTGGGCTGAAGCTGCATGGGGTTCCTACTGGAGCTGGGATCCAAAAGAGACCTGGGCGTTAATTACATGGCTGGTTTATACTGCATTTCTCCATGCAAGACTGGTAAAAAGCTTAAGAGGAAAAACTTCTGCAATTCTTGCTATTGTAGGGTTTGCTTTTACAATTTTTACGTTTTTTGGTGTGAATTTTGTTTTGTCCGGGTTACATAGTTATGGTTAGAATTAAAAAATTATATTAAGAAATCTGGGGAAAAATTCCCCCAGATTTAACCCTCCTGTTTATCCCATAATACTGTTTACTTGTTAGGCTTTTATCAGTTGTACATAGACGATGGATCTTACGTGTGATATTATTAACCACTCAGGAACTATCGCGAATGGCGAGAGTGTTTATTTAGATGTTCAGCAGGTTTTCAGTGATTTCAACGGTGATGTAAGAATCATTCCTCCGATTCAGTAACTGTCAGGTATATTCTTTTTCTTTTATAGACCAATTCGTCAACCAGAAATAGAGATTCAACTAAGAAACAGACACATCCTTAAAGTGGAACCTGGTTACAATGATTCATTTTTGCTTTTAATCCTGGGTTATAGTATTATATAAAGGTAAGTAGTTATCTAATATTTTATGGACCTTAAGTGATTAATTTACGAGGGGAAAGTGAACAGATATGAAGCCATAAAAGCAACCAAAAACGGTTCTATCGCCGGGTATGTATTAGGGGCTTTGAGTCTTGTGGTATCTTTGAACTCAGGTTACCGTAACCCGGGCGGGTCAATAGGACTGTCGGCTGGTCTTTCATTGGCATTTTACTTAGGTTTTATATTTGTCTGTGCATACGGCATTTCTAAAAAGTCAAGGTTTGCTGCGATTCTACTGTTTGTCTATTTAATTTTTAGAGTAATGTCTAAGGGTATGGAACCAGGAAAGGCATCTGGAATTAGAATTGGAATATTTGTGCCGTTTATATATTTTTACGGCAAGGCAATTCAGGGGGCCTTTGTATTTCACAAAATTGAGAAATCAGAAAATCCTGACTATAAAACAACTCCAAAATGGATACTTATCACTGGAGTGTCAATACTTATTATTGTTGCAGCTTTAATAGGTATTGGGACCATGGTAGAGAAGGGAGTATTGCCTTCTCTAGAGGTTCAAATCGGAACTGAGATTTCTCAGAAGAATAGAGACATGCTGATTTCTAATTCCATCATCTTTAAAGATGATCATATTGAATATTTTTATTCGATGGGTCTAACCTCCATTTTAGAGGGGGGCTCAATTCTCACCGAAGATCGAGTGATACTTTATTTTATGAATGAGTATAAAGAAATTAAAGTTTATGAAATCTATGTCAACGATATTTCCTCGATAGAGCTGATAGAAATGGGAAATTTTTTGAACGACAGCATCTATATGATTAATTCAAATAAGCTGGATGCCTGGCTACCGATCCAACTCTCAACGCTAGATAG
>DAOWEB010000308.1 GCA_030638735.1 Spirochaetaceae bacterium | reverse complement strand
AGATAGATCCCGTTGGGCAATAGTAGGGGCAGTCTGGTCGGAGGCAAGCTTCCTGCTCGACTATGCAACCTCAGTCACCCAGGATTTGCGTTGCAATCCCTGAGTGGCTGCCCGTACGTATTAGCATGATTACAATAGATCAGAACGGTTTTGATCTTTAATTAATTCCACTGCATCTTTGACAAGCTGGCCTTTACCTTTTTTACAGATTAACAGAGATCCATTTTTCTGGATAACCATTAAATTATCTACTCCGCATAATGCAACGGGGATATCTGATGATATAAAATTATTATCTGAATCTATATTAAAAACAGTTTCTTCCTTACTGGAAGGAAGAGAAGCCATTTCGTCCCAGCTTCCAATATCATTCCAGCTGAATGATGCAGGAACAACAGCAGCCTTACTGCATTTTTCCATAACTGCATAGTCAATAGAGTCTCTGGGAGATTTTTTATAGACAGTAGCTGTAGTACTGTTATCCATAATTATAGAGACACCTTTATTCTGCTTAGGACTTTGATTCTTTCCTATACCTGAAAATACTTTGGCAATTTCTGGTGATCCTGTTTTTAATTCTTCCCAAAACCTGTTAAGACTAAAAACAAACATACCTGAATTCCAGTAGTAATTCCCCTTTTTAAGGAATTTATTTGCTGTATCTATATTTGGTTTTTCTTTGAAGGAATTGATTCTAAAACTATTTATTTCCTTTGCTCCAGCCTCAATATATCCATAACCTGTGGCAGGATATCCAGGTTTTATTCCAAAAGTTACAAGATACCCCTTATTCGCCAGTCTACTTGACTCTTCAACATCCGCAATAAAAGAATCCAAAGGCTCTATTAGGTGATCTGCAGGAAGAACAAGAACCTTTTCCATTCCCCGCCCCTGCTCAATAAGATAACTTGCACATGCCGCAATGGCAGGAGCAGTATTTTTAGCAGCCGGTTCCGGTAGAATATGAATACGATCAAGGCCATTTTCCAGTTTATTACACTGGGCAATAATTCCTTCCATTTGATCTTTCAGGGTTATAATAAAAACCTGCACATTTTTAGAAAGAAGCAAAGCCCGCTCTATTGTAAGAAGAATTAATGATTTCCCGTCCTTAACTTCGAGAAACTGTTTTGGGTTCTTTATGTTCGAGGCAGGCCACAAACGTGTTCCGGAACCTCCTGCCAGTATAAAAACATTCTCAACCATATAAATCTCCTTCGTACTTGGCGAGCAGCCTTGTAGGCGTATTATGCATCAGTGTTGCCGCAGACACAATAGGAAAACAATGCATTAGGGATAGCAACGAAAATCCCGCAACGTGATTGTATATCGTTGTAGAGACGTAGCATGCTACGTCTGTACCCAGAAAATCAATATCTGTTCCAGTTAATTAAATCCGTGAGGAATTGCAGAGAATAGCCCGGCCCTGTATGGGCGAATTTCATATTCGCTCATACAGGGTAATGCCCAAAGAAAAGAAAAGACGGGTTGACCGATTAATAGAGGAGGCATAAAATATATAAAAAGAATTGATGGAGAAGAAAAATATGGCAAAAGGATTTTCACTGGCAATTTACCCATGGGTATATACAGCAAAAAAAACAGAACCTGATAAATGGAAAGAACTGTTTACACTAAAACCACATAAAACGCCGGAAGAAGAAGTTTCAATGAATGAAAAAGAACTGAATGAACTACTGGCATCAAGAAATTCTTTTTCTGAACTTCCCCTGGTAAATTATACAACCCAATATGGAATGGGATGTTTTGAAGGAATGAAAGCATATCCTCAAAGTGACGGATCTTTAAAGATATTCAGACCCGATGAGAATGCTGCAAGATTTGCACGATCGATGAAGGGTCTTGGAATGCCTCCTTTCCCTGAAAATATTTTTATCAAGGCAGCAAAAGAAGTAGTCAAAAGGAATCAGGAAATTGGATTTTTTCCAAAATATAATTCTGAATGGGAAAAAGATAATTTTCTTTTTGGAGAATCTGTGTATCTACGACCTTTTACATACGCAGAACCTGGAATTGGCCTTGGAATAAGCCATGAACCATGGGTTGTTTTTGTTTCAACTCCCGTTGGTGCCTATTTCAAACCAGGCAGTGCAAAAGCACGAATATCAGAAAGTATAAGAGCCTTCAAAGGTGGCACCGGATGGATTAAATGTGATTCCAATTATGTAATTCCAATACTTGAAAAGAAAAAAGCTGAGGCTGATGGATTTATGGAAACAATTTTTCTGGATGCAGAAAAACATGAGTATGTTGAAGAGGGTTCCTCCTGTAATATATTTTTTCTGCTGAAAAATGGAACACTTGTTACACCGGAACTGGAAGATACTATACTTCCGGGAATTACCAGAAAAAGTTTATTAACCCTGGCACAGGATATGGGTGTAAAAACAGAAGAACGAAAAATTTCCATTCACGAAGCAATGGCTGACTGCAAAGAATGTTTTGTAACCGGAACTGCTGCTGGACTGGGTTATATTGAGTCTATTACTATGAAAGACAAAACTTCTGTTTTTAATAATGGTAAAATGGGTGAATTATCAATAGAGCTGTTGAAAACCCTGAAAGGGATTCAGTATGGTAAGGTTGAAGATAAATATGGATGGATGCAATCTGTGTAGAGACGTAGCCTGGTCGTGCGCTTCGCTTACTGCTCGGCTATGCAACCTCAGCCACAATCAACGGGGCGCTAGATATTTTGGTATCTCTGCAAATATCTGTAATTCGTAATTAGGAATAGGGTATAGCATCTTTCGCTGATTTAAAGAAGCCAGATTTATCATGTCTGTGCGATTCAGAGTTTCCGGATCCCTTGTAAGACTGTCAAAATATTCGTTTGACCGGGTAAAACTAAGCATAGCAGCTGAAAACTTTGAAGGATCTCCTGTTCGTTCAAATAAGCCGTATAATGTTACACCAATATTGTTATAAGCTTTCATCAGGCTTTCTACCATCATTCGATGGTCTTCTCTCTGATCTATTCTAATTGAGAACTCTCTGCTTATTTTCATCTCTAAAATATCAAGGAGGTGATTATAATAACCCTGAGCAGCAAAGAAATCATTCCTCTGATAAAGAGTATTGGCTGTTGCCTGAAGGAGATTTGTATTTACTGAAAAAGATCCGGCTGAATTATAGAAATCTAAAAGTGCCTGTCTGTATTCTCCACTCCTGTATCTAATATTTCCCTTGTTATAATGAATTTCAGAAGAATAAAACCCTTCTTTCTCTGCAGTTTCATATAGATTCAGTGCATTATCAGGGTTTTCACTTATGTAATAGTAAATATGCCCAAGATCTGCAAAAAGCTCGCCATAGACTCTGGCAGTGCCTTTTATTATATTTCTTTCCCTGGATTCCTTTAGTAAATCAATACCCTTATGATAAACCTCTTCTGCCTGGAGATACTCTTCTTTAATATAAAAACGTTCACCCTGTCTTCGATAAGTATCAATTTTAATCTCTCTTTTTCTACGATTTAGAGTCTGTATATTTTTAAGGTGCAATAAGGTTTTATTTAATGCCTTATCTTCTTCTAAACCTTCATCTGTTATATTGAATAATCTTGCCAACTGATAATGTATCTCTGGAATAGATTTATCAACATCTTTTGCCCTGAAAAGTAACTCCTCTACATCATCTATATTCCTGCGATCTATCTGATACCCTGCAAGTTCTGCATATGCAAGAGGATCAATATCCTGTTCTTTATCTAACTGAAACCTTCTTTTTAGAATCTCGACCTCTTTTGCATTATCAGTTCGAATAAAATATCGTAACATTCTAAACAAAATTTTGTTTTCAAGGCCATAGGTGCTCATTATTTTTGCATATGCAAGTCTTGCATCTTCATATTTAAGTTTATCTTCCCAACCCCACTCCAGATAAATATCTCCTAACAGATATAAGGCCTCATAATCTCTTTGAAATTTATCATTGCTGAGAAAATTATTCAGTATTTCTGTGGAGTGTTCATAATCAGTTAATTTTTCAAACTCCATAGTTGCGTAATCAATTGTACCTTTTTTATCAAAAGGATAATTAATTAATAGTTTATCATATTGATTCCTGGCAAATTCCCACTGATTAGACTCTATATACCCATCAGCATATCTATAAAACTGTTTTTTCATTTTATACTTATCAAAGGCCTGATCAAATATATCTGCTGATCTGTTAAAATTACTCTCTTCCAGCTGCTCATAACCTCTGTTGTAAAGTAAGTAAGCATGGACGGGCCGGTAAATAAATTTATATGATAGAAAACTAATTCCAGTAATAATTAGAGAGCTTATTAAAAATATCTTTAAAAGAGGTAGTATTTTATGGATTAGAGCATACTGGAAAGAATCCTTCTCCTCTTCGAAATCAGATCCTGTCCGCTTTGAATAATTTGCAGGGATTTTTATCTTCTTCCCAATAATTTTACTTGTAATTGATGCAATCTCTTTCGGACTCTTCCCCTCTGCCAAAGCATCAATTAACTTCTTTAATGTGGGTCCTTTTAATCCTTTTTCACCAATTTCTTCTTCAATAATTAATTTTAAATTTCTGGGAAGATTTTGTAGTGTAGCTTTTACTCTCTCAAAAGATTTTTCTTCAATTTCAAATTCTTCTTCTTCCCCTTCGGCAAGCTCAGGGACCGAAGGTTCAGGTTCTGTATCAACAGAAATAGAAATATCCTCTTCAAGAACTCCAAAATCCTGCCCCAGATCACCCAGATCAAACTCATCTATCTCAAGATCTTCATCAAAGCTGTCATCACTTATTTCAAATCCATCCAGATCCAGATCATCTGCTTCTGAATCATCAAGGGAAAGCTCTTCATCCACACCAAGATCAATTTCATCTTCCGGCATACCAAAATCATCTGAATCTTCAATATTTACATCATTTAAGTCTTCACCGGAAAGATCAAAATCATCTGTAGAGGATATATCATCAAGATCTGAATCATCAAAAGACAAACCAGCATCATCACCCAGATCAATCTCATCCCCTAACTCAATTTCATCAGAGATTAAAGCATTCTCTTCAATTCCATCAGAAAGATCTAAATCATCCTCAAAATTCAAACCATCTATTTCATCAGATTCAATACCTTCAGAATCAAATTCAGCTTCCTCAGGCAAGTCACCAGTTTCAGTTATCCCTACAAGGTCTTCAAACCCAAGATCCTCAGTTTCAGTATCCCCTTCGACTCCTTCGACAAGCTCAGGAACCGAAGAATCAGGTTCAGGTACATCAAATGGATCAATATCCCCTTCAATAAGCTCAGGGATTTCAGACTCAAGACTGTCAAATTCACTATCAGAATCATCTTCTTCAAGATCCAAACTGAAATCTTCAGGTAGATCAAATGGATCAATATCTTCTTCGACTCCTTCGACAAGCTCAGGAACCGTAGAATCAGGGACAGGAGAATCAGCAGTTGCATCTTCTTCAAGATCCAAACCGAAATCTTCAGGTACATCAAATGGATCAATATCTTCTTCGACTCCTTCGACAGGCTCAGGAACCGAAGAATCAGGGACCGTAGAATCAGGTTCAGGTGCATCAAATCCTTCCATATCAAATGCAGGTTCATCGTCCAGATCAAGGTCAAAATCTTCAAACCCTTCGCCAGGTGGCACAGTGAGCCCGGGCTCCACTGATTCTTCGGTTCCTGAGCCTGTCGAAGGAGTCGAAGTGTCGAACTGCTCAGATTCTGAAGAATCATCGGCTTCAGGAGTAAATACAGGGTCTTCCACATCAGCAAAATCATTAAATAAGGCATTTATATCATCAGGCACTCCTGTCTCCGGAGGGCCAATATCAACAGGAGTTTCCCCTTTTGCAGCAAGGATTCCAGGTTCATCCCCAAGAGAGAGTAGATTGGATTTTATTTCATTCAAGTCTTCTAGAGTCGGCATAGTTTATCCTGTTCATATAAATCGGAACATTAGTAATAATTATGAGAGTTTTTTCCCGTTCTAAAGATCACAATTATTTTACCGATTATAGCAATAATATGACAGATAAATTCTTAAAAACTTTTCTTTTACCTGCAGCTCTTATATTTATTACAATTATACCTGCTTTTTCATTAGGCGGATACAGTTTAAGTATACATACATTGATTTCTGAATTAAGAGAAGCAAAAAGCCCTATATTTATAGATAATAAAATTCTTTTTACCTATTCAGTCGGAACAGAATTTACCAGAAGAGTGGCTATTGCTTTTGATACAGATAATTACCAAAAGGTCTATCCTCTAATGAAAAATGAGTACAATGTCTTCTTTATAGCAAGAGAAATACCCATAGAAACAGATTATCTTAACTACAGGCTTATTGTAGATGGAGTCTGGACAGATGATCCGGTTAATACCAATAACTTCCTTAGTCCTGAAAGGGTTAAAGTATCCAGAATTATAATTCCCCGCAGTTCTTACGAACAAACAGTTTCACCTATTATAGGGACTGACAGAAACATCAGATTTATTTATACAGATACTACAAACAAACAAGTTTATCTTTCCGGTAATTTTAACAATTGGGACCCTTTTATGCTTAGAATGAAAGAAGAAAGTGAAAACCCTGGAACTTATTCAATTTCACTTCGAATGTCAGAAGGAAGTCACTACTATAAATTTGTTGCAGATGGAGTATCTTTACAAGACCCTAATAACCCTGATAAAGCTTATGACAGCAGGGGTAATGCTGTATCGTTTGTAATAATAGATTAGTGTACATGGAGAAGTTTTAGTGTTTAGAATGAGTTTTGTATTGAAAGAAAAGAAGGATGGATCATTAAGTCTGGTTCTGCCTGTTTGGTTTAGAATATTATTTTTATTTATTGTTGTACTTTTAGCTGCCGGAGTATTTGTTTCCGGTATAGGTGCATCAGGACAATGGATACCAATTCTTATTATTATAGCCTGTATTGGCGGTTCCCTATATGAGGAAAAGTGGATTTTTAATAAGTCCCTGAATAGTATTAAATATATTTCAGGTACCATGGTAATAAGTAAAAAAAGAATCTATAAACTTGAAGATATTGAGACTTTTAACATTACCGGGGAATTCCAAACAGATAATGAAGGTAAAATTAACCGGTTAAGAAAAAAAATGGTTAAATTTTCACTTATTCTTAAATCGGGAAAGGTTCTGGATATTGATATTACAACTGGAAAAACTGAAAGTTCGGAACTAAAAGAAAAGGCAAAAAAAATAGCTGCCTACTGCGGAAAAGAGCTTGGAGTAGACAGTTAATAGTTGTATTAAAATAATAAAAAAGCAGCCTCAAGTTAGAGGCTCCAAATCAAGGACTAAATATTAAAACAGGAAGCGAAATGCCCCGGAGCCATCTCTTTTAATTCAGGATTTTCTTCTGTACATTGAGCTATTCTCACTGGACAACGGGAAGCAAAACGACACCCGACAGGAGGATCAATGGGACTGGGAACATCCCCTTCCAGAATTATTCGCTTATTAGCGCGAGTAACTACAGGATCCGGAATTGGAATCGCGGAAAGCAGAGCTTTAGTATAAGGGTGCAGAGGATTTTTATACAATTCAGCACTTTCACAGACCTCAACCAGTTTACCTAAATACATTACTCCAATACGATCGGAGATATGTTTAACCATTGATAGATCATGGGCTATAAATAAATAAGTCAGACCTAGTTCCTGCTGCAGATCTTCCAGCATATTTACAACCTGGGCTTGAATTGAAACATCTAAAGCAGAAATGGGTTCATCACAAATAACAAGTTCCGGTTCTACAGAGAGAGCCCTTGCGATACCTATTCGCTGACGCTGCCCGCCTGAAAATTCATGGGGATAGCGATTTGAATGTTCTCGTTTGAGTCCAACATGGGACAATAAGTTGTAGATACGATCCTGTTTTTCCGCTCCTTTATATAATTCATGAATTGTAATACCTTCACCAATAATATCATTTACAGTCATCCTTCCGTTTAAACTGGCATAGGGATCCTGAAAGATCATCTGGATTCGTTTCCGATATGGTTTGATCTGTTTTTCTGACATCCCAGCCAAATCCTGACCGTCATAAATTACTTCACCGCCTGTCGCATTGTATAACCGCAGTATGGTTCTCCCGGTAGTGGATTTACCACATCCGGATTCACCTACCAAACCAAAGGTCTCTCCTTTATTAATTGAAAAGCTAATTCCGTCAACAGCCTTTAATTATGATTTCTTTTGATTAAAAAAACCGTTTCCTACAGAAAAATATTTTCTAAGGTCTTTAACTTCAAGAAGAGTTTGTTTTTCATTCAATGATTTCGTCACTGGTTTCCTCCGCGGTTTCATATTGATCAACCCTGGGTGCATCTTCATGCAGTAACCAGCAGGCTAAAGAATGTGTATCAGTAATTTTAAATGTTGGCGGCCGATCTTCCAGACAAACCTGCATGGTATGAGGACAGCGGCTGGCAAATGGACACCCTTCCGGAGGATGAAGCATATCGGGAGGAGAGCCTTTAATAGGAATTAAGCGTTCTTTTTCTTCGGTATTCATCTTTGGTACAGACTGGTGTAAACCAACAGTATAAGGATTCTGCGGATTATAAAAAATATCCTTCTCGGTACCTGTCTCCATTACAGTTCCACCATACATAACTACAATATGATCACATACTTCGGCAATAACACCTAAATCATGGGTTATAATAATGATAGAAGTATTTATTCTATCTTTTAAATCTTTCATAAGTTCAAGAATCTGGGCTTGAATAGTTACATCCAAAGCTGTAGTCGGTTCATCTGCTATTAATAACTGAGGATTGCAGCTTAAAGCTGTAGCAATCATTACTCGCTGTCTCATTCCACCGGAAAACTCATGAGGATAACTTTTAATTCTTTTTTCGGGGTCGGGAATACCAACAAGCAGCAGCATTTCTACAGCTCGCTTTCTAGCTTCTTTTTTACTAACTTTCCAGTGATGTCTAATGACTTCCACCATCTGATTTTCTATTGTGTAGACAGGATTTAGTGAAGTCATTGGATCCTGAAAAATCATGGAAATATCATTCCCTCTCATTCCAGACATCCCTTTATTAGTTAACTCCGTTAATTCCTGACCACTAAATATTATACTGGTATCTTTTTTTATTTCACCCGGATCCGGGATAAGTCCCATTACAGATAAAGCAGTAACACTTTTACCACTTCCGGATTCTCCAACAATACCCAATACACTGCCTTCTTCCAATTTAAAAGAAACACCTCTTACTGCCTGAATTTCGCCAAGGTGAGTATGAAATGATGTTTTTAAGTTTTTAACTTCTAAAAGTATATTCATAATTATCTTCCTTCTCTAACCTTTTCTAAGGCGCGGATCCAGGGCGTCACGCAAACCATCACCAAGCATATTGAACGACAACATAGTAACAGCAATAGCTAATGCCGGAAAAAACAACTGATATGGATAGGACATTAAACCGCTTAGGGCGTCATTTGCCAAAGTTCCCCAGGAAGCCATGGGAGCAGAAACACCTAAGCCGATAAAACTGATAAATGACTCTGTAAATACTGCAGATGGAATCATCATTGTCATGGAAACAATTATGGGTCCAATAGCATTTGGAATAAGATGCCTGCTGATAATACGGTTTCTGGAAACCCCAAGAGCTTTGGCAGCTAACACAAACTCCTGTTCTTTCAGACTTAAAACCTGACCCCGAACCAGTCGGGCCATAACAACCCAATAGACAGATCCCAGGGCAATAATCATAGTCATTAACCCCCGGTTTCCAAACACCACCATTATTAAAATAACATATAATATAAGTGGAATAGAATTTAATAAATCTACAAATCGCATCATTATTATATCTGTCCTACCGCCTTCATAAGCCGCGATCGAACCATAAAAAACACCGATTAAGAGGTTTACCATACTTGCCACAAAAGCAACGGTCAAGGAGATCCTGGCTCCATACATTACTCTGACTAATAAACTCCTGCCTACAATATCTGTTCCAAATGGATAAACCCGGTTTAAAACTGACTTAGCAGGTTCTGTATATTCTGTACCTTTATAGGTGAAACTATAGTCAAAAGGGCTGTCCATCTTACCAGATAATAGATTATAAGAAAAATCCAGAATAACTTCTCTGTTTCCATCGGAATAGGTATACAGTTTCTTAACAGGGTCAGTATTTATTCTTTCAAGTTTCTGTTGAACGACACCTTTGGCTGAAACTTCGATAAGTTTATAATCCTGGGTCAGAAAAACATAAAACTCCTGATCCAGCTGATAAATTTTCATATTCGGTGGAAGATTGGCAAAATCTATATTCTGATCGGAATAAGACACCGAAGAGAATAAAGGTCCTACAAATCCAAACAAAATTATAAAAATAACACCAATAAGTCCAATTATTGCAGGTTTATGTTTTTTCAATCTTCGCCAGGCATCCTGCCAGTAGGTTAAACTAGGTCTGACTGGTTCAGATTCAGTAGTTTTTGTTTTATCAACAACAATAAACTTTGACGCATCCATTCTACACTTTCTCCTTTTCAAATCGAATACGAGGATCAACAAGAGCATAGGCAATATCTACAAAAAGAACCATAATTACGTAAAAAGAAGCATAAAGAATGGACACTGCCATAAGTGTTGTATAATCACGGTTAGTAACACTCTCAACGTAATAGCGTCCAAGTCCAGGTATAGCAAATATTCGTTCTACAACAAAGGAACCTGTCATTACAGCAGCAATTGTAGGTCCTAAGTAAGTAATAACAGGAATAATCGCGTTTTTAACAGCATGTTTTGCTATTACAGAAAACTCACTCAGTCCATTGGCCCGGGCTGTCTGGATATAATCTGCTCTTAAAACTTCAAGCATGCTGGAGCGGGTCAGCCTGGCCACAAAAGAGAGAGAATAGCCGCTCAAAGCCAGAACAGGTCCAATATAACTAACTGGATTTCTTAGACCAAAAGGGGGAACCCAGCCTAATTTTCCCGCAAAGAAATAGATAAAAACAGTGGCTACCACAAAACTTGGAATAGTAACACCAAGAGTTGCTCCAAACATAACAATATAATCAAGAGGTTTGTTTTGTTTAAGTGCAGAGATGATACCTATGGGAACACCAATAATTACTATTACTAAAAAAGCCAGAAATCCCATTTTAGCGGAATTTGGAAATCCTGCTACAATAAGATCATTTACACTTGTACCTATTTTCTGATATGAAGGTCCAAAATCAAAAGTTGCAACACCTTTTAAGTAACCAAAATACTGCTCAATCAGAGGAGCATCTAAATTATATTTTTCTTCAATAATTCGCAGGATTTCTTCGGGGATAGCTCTTTCTCTGGTAAATGGCCCCCCGGGAATTGCCCGCATCATAAAAAATAATACTGTAGTAATTAAAAATATGGTTAAAATTGAATATCCCAGTCTTTTCAGGAAATACTTTCCCATATATACCCCTCCTATATAAAAAACTCCGCCACCCTGAAATGGGTGGCGGATAAAATCATACTAAAATAAATTAGCGGGTTACTGTAGCATAACGGAAGTCATTACCACCAAGCATAGATCTAGTCCATCCTTTTAGTTGAGGACTGGAGAGCATTCCTTCTGTATAGTGATATACAGGAATAATTGGTAATTCACCCATTAAGATATCCTGAGCTTCATATAATGCATCATAGTGACCTGCAGATGTAGGTGCTGCTAATGCACGTGTCATAGCATCATTGTATTCAGCATTTCTGTAATTAGGATCATTATAAGCATTACTTTCAGTAAAAATAGCTAAAAGACCGGCTGGATCCAGGAAGTCAGTAAGCCAACCGCCACGAGCGATTTGGTAATCACCCTGTTTTCTGGTTTCCTGGAATACTGCCCATTCCTGGTTTTCAAGAGTACACTCTATACCAAGATTAGTTTTCCACATTTCCTGAACCATTTCAGCAACTAATTTATGGCCTTCACTGGTGTTGTACATAAGTACAAATGAAGGAAAGCCTTCGCCATTTGGATAACCAGCTTTAGTTAATAAATCTTTTGCTTCAGCATATTTAGAAGCGTCTGTCATAATTCCGTAGTTACCGGCTGTTTCAAAGAAATCACGGTCTTTATCATCGGGCATTCCCGGAGGAACAAAACCATTAGCAGGAACCTGACCGCCAGCTAAAACTTCTACAATCTGCTCTCTATCAATTGAAAGAGTTAAAGCTCTTCGAACGTCAGCATTTTTCCACATATCAAGGTCCATGTTGAAGTTATAGTAGTAAGTTCCCAGCAGTGGGAAAATGTAGTACTCAGGATTTTCAGCAATCAGCTTTGGAACTTCCGCTGGAGGTGCTTCATCAATAAAATCAAATTCGCCAGCCAGATAAGCAGTATATGCTGTTGATTGCTCATCAATGAATTTTACATTCATTATGTCAATATTTACATTAGTCGCATCCCAGAAATTTGGATTTTTTTCCAATGTAAGACCATCACCGATAACATATGATGTTACAACATAGGGACCGTTACTTACATAAAGAGCAGGATCTTTTGACCATGCACCTTCCGGACCAGCTTCAACTGCTGATTTTTTAACAGGAACAAAATGGTAAAAAGAACTTAATGAAACAATATAAGGTGTAGGTGCAATTAACTGAACCTGAAAAGTGTTATCATCAATAGCTTTAACGCCAACAACGTCTACACCAACATCACCTGTACTTGCTTCTAATGCATTAACAACATTAGTGTATTCCCAAATCCAGCTGTATTCAGAAGCTGTTTCCGGAGCTATAGCTCTTTTCCAGGAATATTCAAAGTCATGAGCTGTTAAGGCAGAACCATCTGACCATTTTGAATCACGAAGTTTAAAAGTAACTGTTTTACCGTCTGCAGAGAATTCCCAGCTTTCAGCAATACCAGGGCTAACAACACCATTTCTCTCTGTTACCAGACCTTCAAATGTATTGGCAATAATGTGTCCGCCATCAGTTGCACCATTCAGACCAGGATCGAGAGTTTTGGGATCCGCACCAAGGTTCCAGTTAAGAACCATTTTTGCCTTTGGTTCTTCTGCTACTTCAGCCTTTTTACTGCATCCAGCAAAAAAAGAACCAACAAGCATTACTATTAGTAACCCTAATAAAAGTTTTTTCATTCTTATCTCCTTTAATGAATTATATTATCGATTAGTCTAAACTATAACAGGATGACATGCAACTAATTTCTCTATGAATGTTAAAATAGTCACATATTTTCTGTTTTTACTGCCATAGTAGTGATATAAGTGGCTGCCCCCCTGGATTCAAGAGTAGAATTCAGTGAAAAACCCTTGCCAGGTAGTTCAAAAATTACTCTTTCTGCCTTAAGAAGTATTGCATTTTGTGAAAAATTATCAATAAGATGTCTGGCAAGACCCATTCCTCTAAACTTTTTTTCTACCCAAATTACATTCGCAAGTGCAATAATTTCTTTATTATCTCCTATTTTAATTATTCCGCCTTTAATGCTCCCGGCAAACTCCCCATCCAGTGTTTCTGCACAAACAGACACATCGATATTACCCGGGAGAGCCAAAAATGAATTATTTTTACTAATAAGATATTCTGCAATATCAGCTTCCTTTTCACCCAGACTTTCATGTATAGATTCATTGGATTTTACATTTATAAGTTTTTTCCATTTGGAACAATCTGTATTAAAAATAAAATCGGATAGAATAAGATTCTCTGTTTCATCTGTGTTCTCATCAATTTCATTGTATTTTAGTATTTCACTGTTTAGATTATACCATTCAATAACCCTGGATCTCATAATTTTTTCTTTATGGAGATACCACTGCTGTGTTAAGGACTCATTTTCTTTAACAATATTTTTAAAATTCCGAAATGCACCTCTCCCTGCAGTCAGAACTTTTCTAAGAGTTTCCTTATAAATGGGATTATGGAGAGACTCTACAAAACTCTCCATCAACTGGAAACCATCAGCCGGGAGCCAATCCGGAACAGATATTATATAAGATTCAATATACTCATCCTTATACTCTTCTTCTGCCTGTGTTTCTGAGATAACATCACCGGTTTTTATATCCACATAATAATCATCAGACTGGTTCTCCATCCCAAAAATAATCATATCAATAATTTCAGGTGTTAATTGGAATAAGATCTTTCCCATATAATTGCCTCCTGCATTCCAGGCAGGCACAAGGCCTGCCACTACATTGTTATTTTAGATAACTTATGATAAAAAGGTCAAGATTTTATTCCACTTACTGTCTTGACTCTTCTCTCCATCCATACGATATTTTACTAATAGAAATTAGTTAATAAAATACTATAAAACAGGAGAGGTATTATGAGTATTATTGAATTTATTGAAGCCCGGGAAATTCTTGATTCCAGAGGAAATCCAACTGTAGAAGTTGATGTAATCCTGGAAGATGGTTCCATGGGAAGAGCTGCTGTTCCTTCAGGAGCATCAACCGGAGTTCACGAAGCTGTGGAACTCAGAGACGGCGATAAAAAACGGTTTATGGGCAAAGGTGTTTTAACTGCAGTAGAAAATGTTAATAACATTATAGCTGCAGAACTCATTGGCCTCGATGCACTGGATCAGGTCGATATTGACCGTACTATGATTGAACTGGACGGAACTGAAAATAAAAGTAAACTGGGAGCTAATGCAATTCTTGGTGTTTCAATGGCTGTAGCCAGGGCAGCTGCAGATCATCTGGGTGTTCCACTCTTTAAGTATCTGGGAGCTTACCACTCATGTACACTACCTGTACCAATGGCGAATATTATAAATGGCGGTTCTCATGCTGATAATTCCGTAGATTTTCAGGAATTTATGGTAATGCCCGTAGGTGCAGAAAGTATTAGAGAAGCAGTTCAAATGGTAGCTGAAGTTTTTCATAACTTAAAAAGCATTTTAAAAGCAAAAGGATATAATACTTCTGTAGGTGATGAAGGCGGCTTTGCTCCAAATCTTAAATCCAATGAAGAAGCCTGTGAAGTTATATTGGAAGCTATCGATGCGGCAGGATATAAAGCTGGAAAAGATATTTTTATTGCACTTGATCCTGCATCTTCTGAGTTCTATGACACAGAAAAGAAAAAATACATCTTCAAGAAATCTGACGGAAGAGAGCTCTCATCAGAAGAAATGGCTACATACTGGGACGAATGGGTTAACAAATACCCTATAATCTCCCTTGAAGATGGAATGGCTGAAGATGACTGGGAAGGCTGGAAGCTACATACAGAAAAAAGTGGAAAGAAAATACAAATTGTTGGTGATGACCTTTTTGTTACAAACACAAAACGCCTTAATAAAGGTATTGAAATGGGTATTGCTAACTCTATCCTTATTAAGGTTAATCAAATAGGTACCTTGACTGAAACTTTTGAAGCTGTAGAAATGGCTAAGAGAGCCGGATATACAGCAGTTGTATCCCACCGATCAGGAGAAACAGAAGATAATTTTATTGCAGATCTTGTAGTAGCACTTGGAACCGGACAAATTAAAACCGGATCCATGAGCCGATCAGATAGAATAGCAAAATACAACCAGTTAATGAGAATTGAAGATTATCTGGAAGGCACAGCAATTTATCCTGGATTAAAAGCATTTTATAATCTAAAAAAATAACAGCACGTATATCGGAAAAACATTGTAGGGGCTGTCCACAGGATCGATTCATCGACCCTTGTGGCTGCCCTTACAAATTAGCATCAATAATCTATTTTGAATCCCGTGTACAATCCCTGATATGGAACAGTAGTAATATCCAGTGAAATAACATGTGACAAGGTCGGTCCTTTACGGCACCAACTGACAAAGGTATCTACAGATTTGGAATTTCCTTCACAGTAAATAAGAACAGTTCCATCCCATTCATTCCGAACCCAACCGTAAACACCTGCTCTAACAGCTGCCTGAACAGTAGAATACCTGAATCCAACACCCTGAACTCTGCCATGTACTTTTATTTTTAATGATTTTGTTTTCATACCAGTGAAATTCATTTTCTTTCCCTAAGTACAGACGTAGCATGCTACGTCTCTACCACGGCATTCATTTTGTATTCAAATACTCTTCTATTCGCTCAGATATGAGGAAATAATCAAAAGGTTTGTAAATAACTTCAAAGGGAATTGAAAACTCAGGACGAAGAAAACCACTTGTTATTATTATTTTTTTTTCACTGCAGTAACGATGAAGAAACTTAATCCAATAATCACCCCCAAGAATCTGCATACGATAATCAGTAATTATAATATTTATATCATGGTCAAGAAGCTGCTTAATAGCACTCACACCATCTGAAGCAACAAGAACATTATAACCTTTCTTCTGAAGAAAATCTCTTAAGGTCAGTCTGACAGCATCCTCATCCTCTACAAGTAAAACATAGCTCAAAATATCTTCAGGCATTATAAAACTCTTGCGTTCATAAGATCTTTCATGGCAGAAATAAGCTTATCAAAATCCAGGGGCTTTGTAAAAAAAGCATCTGCTCCTTCTGATAATATTTTTTCCTCTTCGAAAGTATCATCCAATCCGCTAATTGAAATAACAACAGGATTATTAAGATCTTTATCTTCTTTAATTTTGGCACAAAGGAGATGTCCGTTTACACCAGGTAAATCGATATCTAAAATTATTACATCAGGTTTTTCAGATACAAGAAGTTTACCTGCTTCAAACCCATCGAAAGCCTGAATAATATCAAAATTTTCCAGTTTCCTCACAAAAATAAGTTTCATCATTTCATTAAGATCTTGATCATCATCTATAATCATAACTTTTTTATTATTATTCAAGCTTTCTACAACTTCTGAAAGCTCTATCGGAACCCTCATACCTCTGCTGTTTAAAAATTCAATTAAATCTTCAGAATAGATCCTATATTGTCCACCAGGTGTGGTAAAAGCCTTAAGATGATTATTTTTTATCCAGTTAATTGCAGTTTGGTTAACAACACCGCAGATATTAGCAACTTCCAATGCTGAAAATATTCTTACTTTTTTAACACGTTTAGTCATATAACTACCTCTTTACAATTTTTGGATAATATTTAACTTTGTACTGAGAATGAGTATAGCAAAAATATCCATTATGTCAAGAAGAAATCAGGTTTAGGCTT
>DAOWEB010000411.1 GCA_030638735.1 Spirochaetaceae bacterium | reverse complement strand
TAATAGCAGTATCAACATCTCCAGTTGCAAGAGACAGCTCCGCCAGACCAATGTATGCCTGACTGTTAAGTTCATCCAGTAAGAGTATCTCATTATATATATCTTCAGCATCAACCATTCGGCCAGTATCAGCATATAGTTCTGCAAGCTCAAAACGTGGTTTAAGTGAAGATGGATCCAGATTTACAGATTCTATTAGAGATTCTTCTGCTAGAGAATATTTCCCAACTCTATGATAGGCAATTCCCAGACTGCTAAGCGTTCGGGAGCGTTTTACTCCTCCTGCAAGTGCAACAGTTTTCTCCAGTATCATTACTGAAAGATCATACCTTTTTAATGCCAGATAAAGATTTCCAAGATTAAATGAAGCTTCAAAATATGACGGTTTTAACTGAAGAGCCTTTTTGTATGAGTTAATAGCACCTGTTTTATCACCAAGTCTATTTTTAACAAGACCAATACTAAATAGAATACCTGCATTATTGGTATCACCTGAGTAAGCTAAAAGCAGTTCCAGGGCTTTCTCATTTTCATTCTGTCCAAGCAGTAATGAAACTTCACTTAAATTACTGGAACTTTCCGGAATAGTATCAATCTCATCAAATTGTATATTTATAGTCTCAACTGCTGTTCTGCTGTTTACATTAACAGTTATTGGCCTGTTTTGAATTTGTAAAGCAGAATACTGAAGATAGGTGCCTCCTGCTACAAGAAGAATTACAAAAAAAAGTACTGGCAGTGCTGATTTTGTCCACAAAGCAGCTAAAAAATCTTTCATGATCAAACTCCCTCCAGTAATGGCACAAGCCCCTGCTTATTTACCACCTGTATCTGCAGCCCCGGCCTTGCATTCAATTCAAGAACAAGAGGACCCAGAGTCCTGTCAATAACTATATCCACACCAATATATTCAAGAGGAACTTCCCGGGATGATAATTTTGAAATAGAAAGAATTTCATTCCAGAAAGGTATTTTTAGTCCCGAAATTTTTACTCCGCTATCCGGATGGATTTCTATCCGCTTTCCTGACATAACAGAAGAACCTGTTTTACCTGATTTCATATCAATTGAGACCCCTATAGCTCCCTGATGCAGATTAGCTTTTCCATCAGATCTGTCTGTAGGGATACGAAGCATTGCCATAACAGGTTTCCCTTTAAAAGTAATAATTCGAATATCAGGAATACCTCTTTTATAAATATTCAACATAAAATCATCAGGTATAACCCTTTTTTCGATTAGTACACGGTCATCCATCCGTCCAAAAGAATAAACACCAAAAAGAATATCTCCAAAATGTGTTTTCATATCTTCTCTGCTGATATTTCTACCGGAAGGTGTTTTCCAGTTGTTATTTATATCCTTTTCAACAAGGAGTATCCCTCCACCTGCCCTTCCTCTGGCAGGTTTTACAACAAAACTTTCTTTTTCCAGAAGAATTTTAAAAATATCTTCAATCTCAAAAAAATTTTGAACAACAGCAATTGTGGACGGATAAGGAACACCTGCTGTCTCTAAAATATCTTTTGTACGAATTTTATCATCTACAAGTGGAAAAAATTTTCTGGGATTGTAGACAGATATTACATCGAGGTTTCTTTTATTAATACTTAAAATAGAATCAAGGTTCATCTGTAGAGCTCCCTGAATCGAAGCATTTCACTAAGCCTTATGCCAGTCCAGCTGCCAATCCATAGATTCATGGAAATTACACCAAGAAGCAGTTCTGGAAAAGCAATCTGTAATGCCTGAAGAGCCACAGAACTCATAACATAGAAACTTGCACTCATAACTATCAGGGTTTGTATCATAATTAACACAGTATGTTTAAATCCTTCCTCTTCTATGGTCAGTGCAATACGTTCTGATGTTATAGTTAATATTGCAACAGGAAGAAGTGCTGTTGAGTTTAAGGCAGAAAATGTTTCAAAATTTAAAATATTGGAAATAACAGTAAGCCCAAGAAGGCTCATAATAACAGCAATCATCATTACTGCCAGTTTGGGAGTATGAAGAAGTCCAATTTTATTTAGAGGAATTCTAATCAGTATAGTAACAATAAGAACAAATATAAAAGAAACCAACCCTGGCAGTAAGCCGATACCCTGAAAAGACATTGCCATTAGAGCAGGTAAAAAAGTACCAAAAGTATTTATCCCAACTATATTCCGGGAAAATACAACGACAAGGACTCCAAGAGGAATAACAAGAAGAAACTGAAGAACATTTATAGCAATTGAGATCTTAAAAAAATCAGCTAAAATACTGTAGAGGTTTAATGAGCTTCCTGCCAAAAATCCTTCAAGTCTGTTATTGGAAAGTGTTTTTTTTCTTATATCATATCGATAATCAAAACCAATATTTCTTGAATGTCTAAAAAGAGACTCATCACCTCTGTAGAGAGCCAGGTAGTTTCCCGGTAACTCAGCAAAATGTCCGTTCAAAGTATCAAAAGGAATCCAGTAACCGGCAATATAAAGCTCTATCCATTGGTGACTGGTTTTTTTTGTTCCGGGAGTTAATATCAAACCACCTACAAGTCTGGATGGTATATTTAACTGCCTTGCCATTGCAGAAAACAGTCGGCTTTTACCATTGCAACTTGCCTCCTGAAGTTTAGCTGCTGTAACAGCATCAGTTGTCCCCTTAAAAGGTCTGGAACCAAGAGCATAAACATAATCAAAAAGGGATTGTACTATATCTGCAATATAAATATCATCTGCTTTTAGTTCTTCAGCAAGATTTATTATAAGAGGATCATAGACCTGTATAACATCTGTAGATTTGAGAAAATAATCCATAGAATCGTCATATCTGTCCGGAACCTTAAGATCCGGAGAAATATTGAACTTCATAGCCCGGATCATTGCATTAAAAGAATAATTAATAGTAAATACACTCTTAGCCTGATACTGGGTCCAGTCGCCCCTGTTATAAAGGGGAGTTATCTCCCTTCGAAAATCAAGACCATCACCACCAATGAATTCATTACTAACTACCTGATTCTGTTCATTTACAGGAAGAAAGGTTCTAACTGCAAGATCATCACCATTTGCGGTAAAGCTCATACTAAGATTAACAGAATAATTCGGCTGAGGGACAATTGCTTCGAATGTATATCCAAGAATAAAATATTTATATCCAATAATACTGAACATCACTACCAAAAAAACAGTAATGATAATCCTTATAGTTTTTTTTCTGTTCATTAGGGTAACCTTAACTCAACTCCAAGTAAACCACCAAAAAAATCAGAATTTGTATCAAAGGATAATTCATATTCCATATTGGATATCGACTTGTCCCACCAGAATTGTCCTATAACTTCAAGTTCTGATCCTGTAGAATTTGACCAAAGAATAATTCCAAGTTCTGCATCCAATGAATATGTAATATCACTGCGTTTCTCATTACCCGAAAGGAAAACCCCTAATTCATCTCTTGCTATATCATTAGTATAATTTCTAAATTCAACTGATCCGTCAAAATCTGTCCTGAATTTTTTATTCCATTGAAAATCTGCGCTTCCCTTAGCTGTATGTTGTAAATAATCATTATAATCTTCCATAAAAACTGAAGAGATCCAGACATCATAATTATTGGACTCAAGATATAATAATTCGAAAGATAAACTGGTATCAATTATTTTTCCAATTTTTGAATTAAAATCCAGCTCTATACTGTTTGTTATATACTGTCTGTCTTTTGTGGAATCAATACCAAATACAGAAGTATCATACTTTGCATCCAGATACTGTTTAATATTTAATCCATAATTTAGAGTTAATTCTGATTTATCAGAATAATACCATTTAATATAAGGTTTTATATCTGCCTTAATTGAATCAATCTTATGACCTCCAACAAGGTAATCCGGAAAGACTTTCCAGCTGAACTCAGAATCCCATCCTGTTTTCCATTCAGAATTTATACGCCAATCACCATTTTCAGAAAAGGAAACAGAATAATAATTATCCCCTGCATCTTCTGCCAGTCTATAAACTGCATCAAGTTTAAAGGTATTAAGAAAATTCCGACTGTTACCAATTTTTAAAACCAGATCACTGCTTATCTTATCTGTACTTTGAATTAATCTTGAATCTCCTGTTTTTAATGGATCAAAATTAAATGTTTTAAATGAAAAATCATCATGTTCATAACTTATTCCCATAAATAACTCTTTATTAAAACCCAGAGGAAATATAAGGGAAACATCAGCAGATAGATCTGAACCGAAAGATGTTGTGATATTGTCCAGCCCCCCCAGTACTGCTGTATCTATTTCTAAATCCAAATTTCTGCTGTTTTCCAACTTTGACAAGAGAGTAAGTGCTGCAGGTAATCCTGATTCTCTAAGGGTATTTATACCCTTTTCATAATAATCCACATAATAAGCTCTACTTAAACCAAGAGTAGCAAGCCGTCTATATGACTTACCCAGGTTGTAAAGAGTTTTAGAACGATCAGCATCATCCTCCTGAAATGAAAGAAGAAACTCGTATGCTTCAGCAGCTTTTAAAAAATAAACTGCTGCAGCTTCATCCCTGTATTCCGATCGATGTGAACGACCAAGAGAGTAAAGAGAATCACCCAGTATATCCAGACTGCGAATTTCATAGCTATCAGGTTTATCCAATTCCATTAAATGAGATAAAAAATCTGTTATTTCTAAATAATTTTTTCTGGAATACAGTATCTGACTAAGATCATAGGCCGCCTCTGCAAGGCGGTTACTTCCTACAATTTCAAGGACTTCTCTAAAAGCAGTTTCTGCAGCTTCAATTCTATCAAGTCTTTCATATAACCGGCCTATGTACCAAAGAGCATCATCTTCTTTACGATTTTCAGGATTTAAATTTCGAAACTCTAATAATTGCTCCAAAGCAATTTCATTCTGTTTTTGTTTATAATTTTCTATTGCTGAATCAAAAAGGGCTGTTCCTTCCAGGGTAAATATAGGTGTAAGGACAGCTGAAATTAATAAGATTGCTAAAACAACCAGTTTTTTCATATCATATTCTCCATATATAGCTTACTTAAATGCTAATATATAGCTTCAATATGAAAAAACCAATATATTTTAAAATTTAATCATCGGAGAATGATCACTGTTTACTGATCGCTGTCTACTGTACCAACTCCCAATTCTTCATGACCAACAGAATCTGCAGTACTGTCCAGAGTAAATACAGAGACCTCTTCCAAAAGGGTATTCATATTTTCTGTATTTGTAGCACTAAGAACAGAAATATCAGTCATTGCACTGTGAATATCCCCTATCTGTTCCCGGGACATAGCCATACCAGATGTATTGTTATCTGAAGTATCCTTAATTCGCAGGAGTGCAATATTTATATCATTGGCACCAAGAGTAATCTCCTCTGCCCCTGTTTTTATATTAGATGTGATTTCCAGCAGAGATATTGTTGAATCCTGAATTTCCTTACTTCCTTCGGATAATTCCTTAGTACTTGCTGATATTTCGGCAAAGGCCTGAACAAAATTACGTACTTCTACTTCAATATTTCTAAATGAATCACCGCTTTCTTTAGTTACATTAGCTGTCTCATTTATTCTGTTAATAAGTACTGTGAGTGAATCTGATATATCATGAGCATTCTCTGCAGTTGATTCAGCAAGTTTTCTAATCTCATCTGCAACTACTGCAAAGCCCTTGCCGGCATCCCCTGCATGAGCAGCCTCTATAGCAGCATTCATAGAGAGAAGGTTAGTCTGAGAAGTAATATTATTTATAACTTCCAGCATCTCCTGCATTGCACCCATGTTCTTGACTGCATCCTGAACAATAACATTAGCTTCTTCTATTTTTTCACTGCCTTCTTTTGTCATCTTAATTAAACTTTCAGTAACATTTTGTCTTGCATCTGCTACTCGCGCTACATTAAGAATAGAAGCAGCCATCTCTTCCACAGCTGCAGAAGTTGTACTTACACTCTCAGCCTGCATACCTATCTGTTTGGAAAGGCTGGAAGTATTTGCTGAAATTTCTTCCAATGCCGATGAAGCCTCAATAATCTGATTATTTTCTTCTTTTATTTTTTCATGCATCCCTTCAAGATTATTGGACATCTCTCCGGAGGATATTTCTATTTGTGTAATTCTTCCTGAAAGTGTATCGTTAAGATTACGGCCTTCGTTTGTTGTAGTAACTACGCCGCCAATTATTTTTTTAAGAGAAGCTATAGCAAGATTAAAATTCTCAGCCATATCTCCTATGGCATCATTAGGTATTATAGTAATCTCTTTAGACAAATCACCCTCTGCCATATCTTTAGAAACTTTTCCAATAGCCTTTACCTGAACATCAAGACGGTGGAATACATATATCAACAGAACTACAAAAATTATAACCGAAATAATAATTATTAATAGAAAGGAATATAATGTAGTTGATAATTTTTTTGAAATTCTATCCGAACCATTGGATATAATTTCCCTGTAACGGATATCCAGTCTGGCAAGAGCATCCCTTGCAGGACTATCATCGATTTTAACAATACTATCAATAGCTTTTACAGAATCGCCCTTTACTACCATTGGTTGAATCATCAGAGCGGCATCCATATAGTCATCTGCTGTTTTTCGAATAACTGCAAAAACTTTCAGATCATTTTCCGTTACTACTGAAGAATCCTTAAGATGATCGAGACTCATTGTTATTTCATCATAGTAAAATTTTACCAGATCCAGATATTTGGGTGTTCCCCTTAATACATAATTCTTAAAGTTATGAATAAATCCGGTATAACCAAAAGCACTTTTTAAATGTAAAACTGCTGAAGTAAAGTCCGTAGATACCCTTTCATTTTCAACAATCATGTCACTCATTCCATCAAGATTATAATATAGCCCATATCCCATAGATCCAATTACAAGGATCAAAGCAAAGTATATTATTGTCTGTGCCTGTTTTAATCCAGGAACTCTTTTCTTTTCATTGTTTTGCATATTTACTCCATTCATGAAAGATACTAATTATCTTTAAAAACGATTTGAACCCCATCCGGGTTAATAGCTATAGAAATTTCTTTTGTGTCTATATTATATTCGGCATTAATATCCATTCTCTTAAAAAATGTCAAACTACGATTCGTATTGAAACAGTTTAATATAATTTTTCCTTTTGTTCCATCCATACCAAATCCAAGAGCTTTTGCCACAGCATCTCTGGCCAATAGTGTTATTTTATCAAATTTATACTAATAATTATATCAGTAAAACTATGAATTTTTCTATAAGAAAATTTACAAAATATATACAAAAAATGATGGATATGTTAGTTTAAACCCATCAAATTAAATAGAGGTTATTATATGCTGCATGAACCTGCCGCACAGTCCGAAAAGGACTACGCATCTGATTATAAAAGAAAACTTGGAATAAAACTGTTTATTGTTTACGGAGTTCTGTATGCAGGGTTTGTTGCAATAAATGCCCTTGTCCCGGTTAAAATGGAAACAAGAATGTTGTTTGGTTTAAATCTTGCTGTATTTTATGGTTTCAGTCTTATTCTTTTTGCCATAATTTCAGGGCTTATATACAACCATTTATGTACTAAAGAAGAAGATAAACAACGTCTCATTGAAGAAGGGGAAAACAAATGATATACGAAGCATCACTCCTCCCTATACTGCTGTTTTTAATTATTGTAGTTTCAGTACTTGTCATTTCAATACTGGCTGCCAGAAAATCAGCATCTTCAAAAGATTATTTTGCAGCAGGAGGTTCAATACCCTGGACTGTAAACGGTATTGCATTTGCCGGTGATTATCTGTCTGCAGCATCCTTTCTGGGAATTTGCGGTATGATAGCCTTTTCAGGATATGATGGTTTTTTATATTCAATAGGATACCTTGCCGGTTGGGTCGTGGCTCTTTTCATTGTTGCAGAACCTATGAAAAAACTTGGAAAGTACACTTTTACAGATGCACTGGATTCTAAGTTCAATTCAAAAGGGATACAGCTGATGGCTGGAATAAGTACCCTTATGGTGTCTATTTTCTATCTTATTCCACAGATGGTAGGCGCAGGTGCTTTGGTAACACCCCTGTTAGGTCTTCCTCATTATGTTGGCGTTATAATGGTTGGAAGTATAGTAATATTTATTGTAGCTACAGCAGGAATGAAATCAACTACCTATGTTCAGTTTATTAAGGGTGGGTTACTAATAGTATTTTCTACTGTACTCGTAATTTTCCTTCTAAACAAAGGTCTGAACCTGCAGCCATCAGATTCCTACCATGATTTTAAAGAACTTAATGCTATAACAGCAGACGGAAAAATTACAGGTATAAAAGAATCCGGTTACAGTATTACCGGAGACTATGAATCAGATAAAGGCCATTTTTTACGCTTAAAAAATAAAAATGTTGAAAACTGGTGGATGGTTGATAAAGATGGAATAAAAGTCTCTGAAACTCTGAGCATTGTATCAGCCCCGGGAGAAGAAAAGCTCTATAATGGAGCACCCATAGAAGAAGAATTATTCTACTCTGTAGGACATTTAAGTAAAATTATTGTAGATGGCAAAGAGGTTGAAAAGACAGGTAGTCTTGGTCCATTCAAATATATTTCTACTATTCAGGATAGTGAAGTTGTCAGATTTATATCCAGCAAATTTACTTATGAAGAATCCAGCATATCTTTATGGTATCAGGAACCAACTTCCGGTGAAGAAATTATGAGACCTGGTTTAAAATTCAAGGTAGATAAAGGATCAACCCCCCTGTCCAGACTTAATTTTGTATCTCTTATGCTTGCTCTTTTCTTTGGAACTGCAGCACTTCCACATGTTTTAATTCGATATTATACAGTACCAAGTGCCAGGGATGCACGAAAGTCTACAATCCTTGCAATTGTAGCTATAGGTTTTTTCTATATACTTACGCTTTTTATTGGTCTGGGTGCCATGGTCAATGGAGTTCTTGATCTGGAAAGCAGCAATATGTCTGCACCTCTCCTTGCCAAATATTTCGGAACAGTCCTGTTTGCAATAATATCTGCAATTGCTTTTGCCACAGTTCTGGGAACAGTAAGCGGTCTAATCGTTGCATCTTCCGGAGCTGTGGCTCATGACCTTGTAAATAAATACATGGGTATTACCCTCTCAGATAAACGAAAAGTTTGGGTTGGAAAGATATCTGCCATAGTAGTTGGTGTATTGGCAATTATTCTTGGAATCATATTCAAGGGAATGAATGTATCCTTCCTTGTAGGCTGGGCTTTTGCCATTGCAGCTTCCGCTAATTTCCCGGCAATTATTATGGTTCTCTTCTGGAAAAAAACAACTGCCAAAGGAATTACATGGTCTATTCTGGTTGGAATGATATCTGCAATAGGTATAATTATGTTGTCCCCAAGTATGTTTGTTAAGTATGGCCTTGCTGCATCTTCTGCAATTATTCCACTTGATAATCCAGGGATAATATCTATTCCATTAAGTTTTGCTACATTGATTATTGTTTCTCTTGCTACTCAGAAGGATAAGGTTAAGAAAGTAGTAGAAGGTTAGTAATATTTATATCTATAATTAGAAATGAAAAAACGGAAATAGTTATCTGTTTCCGTTTTTTTATTTAATTCGTATTTTGTTTTAAGAATTCATTTTTAAAATTTGCTCAACAACCTGATTTACAATAAAATCAATAAGCTTTTTCTCATCATTTACATTAGCCTTAGGCGGAGTTATTAATTCTGTTAATTGAGAGTCTGAAAGAGCACGCTTTGGACCGAGCAACTCAGTATACAGTGTTATTTTAGCCGATGCTTCCAGAACTTCTATACGGTCAAAGGCTTTTAAAAGAGTTTCACCTACAGTTAAAACACCGTGATTCGCCATTATTATGATATTCCCCTGTGCAGTGGCAGCTGACACAACTTTAGCAAGCTCAGTACTGCCCTGTTTTGCATATTGGGTAAAGATTGGTGTTCCAAGTATTACAGCCGATTCTGCTATAAGTGCTGTATTAATTTTTATTTCCGAAGCAGTAAAACTACTGGCGGTAACAGGATGAGCATGAACAACAGCCTGGATGTCGGGCCGCATATTATGCACAGCAATATGCATGGATGTCTCTATACTGGGTTTAAGTTCCGGTGTAAGATTTTCTCCTTCCAGAGTTATAATACCTATCTGTTCAGGCTGTATTCTACCTTTATCAAGACCTGAAGGGGTTATACATATCTTATCCTTACCTAATTTAAGGCTTACATTTCCCCCGGAACATGTAGTTAAATTTTTATCATATAAACGCCGCATAAAATATGCGACTTCTTCCCGTTCAGCATAATAGTCCATTGTTAATACTCCTGTATTCAGGTATAACATAAAAAAGCCTTGAAATGCAAAAGGAATTGATCATGGATAATGATATAAGATGGATACAGCGCTTTGATAAATACAAAAAAGCATTCAGCAGTTTGACAGCAGATGTTGAATTGTCAAAAAAGAGAGACTTATCTGATATTGAACAACGGGGTTTAATACAGGCATTTGAATATACTTATGAACTTGCATGGAATACAATAAAAGATTTTTATTATTCAATAGGTGAAACTGAAATTCAAGGAAGCAGAGATACCTACAGAATGGCATTTAACCGTAAGCTTGTATCTAATAAAACACTTATAGAAACTGTAAGAAGCCGACAACTGACCAGTCATACTTACAATGAAGAAACTGCAGATGAAATTTACAATGATATTATTAATAAATATTATGATGCGTTTAAGGAATTATTAAACAGTTTAGAAAAACAGAAAAAGCAAAGGAATTTATAAATATGTATGGTCTCGAGGAGGATACAAT
>DAOWEB010000147.1 GCA_030638735.1 Spirochaetaceae bacterium | reverse complement strand
TGTTCATAAGTAAGATATTGTTTTTTAGGGTAGTATTAATTAGGATGTTTTATTATTGGAGGCTTTAGCGATATTTATGAATTCAGCTTGTTTTTGGCTATTTGCGCCAGTTCATAGTTTATGTATTAGAGAAGAAGTATTTTTAAATAGAAATTGTGATACAGCGCAAATAGCTCTATTGAGGTTAGTGTGAGCAGAAAAAAAATAAATTATACATTACCTGACAGTATACTTCTTGATAATCCAGTATCGAAACTGATGATATGGCAGCCGGAATATCCTGTAATTGTTATTGGCCAAAGTAATAGTCCCGAAAAATATGTTTTAATGGAAAAAGCTCTTAGTAAGAAAATACCGGTCATAAAGCGTCCGACCGGAGGAGAAACAGTAGTACTTACTCCTAAAATGATAATTATATCTCTGGTGTTAAAAAGTGATAAACTGCCAAAGTCCAGTGATTTCTTTGTTAGTATAAATAATATTCTGATCCCAATACTAATAAATTCCGGATTAAAAGACGTTTATTACAGAGGAATATCTGATCTTGCAGTTAATGACAAAAAAATTATGGGGTCATCAATATATAGAAAACCAGGAATGCTTTTTTACCATTCAGTGCTTAATTATGGAGAATCACCCCAATATATTGCATCATTTCTTAAACATCCGGTGCGGGAGCCTGACTACAGAAAGGGACGGTCACATTCTGAGTTTGTAACAACAATGGAGACTGCAGGAATTAATGTGTCTATGGAAAATCTTATGGAAAACCTGGAGAAGCAGCTTCAGCCAATATTGAAAAAGTAAAAATCAAGACATCTTACTTTTTTACTTGACATGTGCATATGTGTGCATTATTATATATGTATGATTGAAACAGATAATATTTCCAGAGGACAGGTAGCTGATGAACTTGTAGATCTTTTGGATTCCAGGTTTTTTAAATCTTTGAGTGAACCTGTACGGGTGCAGATTCTTAAGTTTCTGCTTATAAATGGACGCTCAGATATTGCTGCCATTGCAGACAGTATGCCCCAGGATCGATCGGTAATTTCCAGACATCTTAATTTGATGCAGGAGGCAGGTATTCTTACAGGAGAAAAAGTAAGCAGGCATATGTACTACAGTATTGATGCTTCAGAATTTCTGGATAAGGTAGAGGGAATCGCCGGCAAAGTTCGTTCCTGTATGACAGTTTGTTGTCCCGGGTGCTGTTAGAGTAAGTATAATTTTTTAGTATATATATGCATATAGGTGCACTTTTACATAAATAAAGGAGATAAGAATGAATAAAGTAAGTAATGATGAAATTAGAAATGCTGTCAGAAATCAGTATGGGAAAGTGGCAGTGTCAGAGAGTTCAGGGTGTGGCTGTTCTACAGATTCATGCTGCAATGAATCGATTTCAGATTCCAAAGAAATATCAAAGGTACTGGGATATTCAGACAGTGAACTTAATAAAGTTCCGGATGGAGCCAATATGGGGCTGGGTTGCGGGAATCCACAGGCAATAGCATCAATTGGTGAAGGGGAGACAGTCCTTGATTTAGGTTCCGGTGCTGGATTTGACAGTTTTCTTGCAGCAAAACAGACAGGTGATACTGGAAAAGTAATTGGTGTGGATATGACCCCTTCCATGATTACCAAAGCAAGAGAGAATGCTGAAAAGTCAAATTACAGTAATGTGGATTTCCGTTTAGGTGAAATTGAAAATCTTCCGGTGGCAGATAATATAGTTGATGTCATTATATCAAATTGTGTTATTAACCTGTCCCCGGAAAAAGAAAAAGTTTTCAAGGAAGCTTTCAGGGTATTAAAATCAGGGGGAAGACTGGCAATATCTGATATTGTTGCTACTGCTGATTTACCGGATAAGATCAAACAGGATATGGCAATGTTTACAGGATGTATGTCCGGAGCATCATCAATATCTGCGTTAGAAAATATGGTAGATTCAGCAGGTTTTAGTAAGATAGAAATTAAATCAAAAGATGAAAGTAAAAATTTTATCCGCCAATGGGCACCAGATAGTAAAATAGAAGATTATATTGTCTCAGCAACAATACAGGCTGTAAAACCATAAAAAGCATACTGCAGAATGAAAATTACTCTGGTATTATAGTTTTTTTTATGGTATTTTTGCCTTACTTTTATTGGTATTTGTGATCATTAGTATTTATGCTATGGCTTATGACATAGATTTTCCCAATTGTTTTTTAATTTTAAGGGCAAAATATAAAATATGACTGTTGATATAATAATTATTACTCTACAGATTGCAATGGTATTAGTATCTCTTTTTATGATAAAGGTTGCCAGGTATCAATTTGTTTGGATACTTGTTGCACTTACAGCAATTTTAAAAACTGTTGGTAATATTATTCAAATTAGCAATAGTGAATATCTTTTATTTAATTCAGTTATAGGTAAATTAATTAATTTCATTCCTATTATAAATTTATTACTTATACTGATAATTTTTATTCTATTTTATCGTCTGTATAAATCCAGAGAACTTTCAGAAATAACCTCACTTAAAGATAATCTGCTAACTCTCTCTACCGCTATAGAACAGAGCCCCAGTATAGTAGTAATAACCGATCTTCAGGGAAATATTGAATATGTTAATCCTAAGTTTACAGAACAAACAGGGTATGAAAAGGATGAAGTAATAGGCAGGAACCCTCGCATTCTTAAAAGCGGTCATTTTCATGATAATATATACAAAGAAATGTGGAAAACAATTAGTACTGGTGGAGAATGGAGAGGAGAATTCCATAATAAAAAGAAAAATGGTAATTTTTACTGGGAATCAGCGTCTATTTCATCTATTAAAGATTCCAGTGGAAAAGTTAAGCATTACCTTGCAGTCAAAGAGGATATAACCGAACGTAAAAAGATTGAAGATATTCTTAAAAAAAGCGAAAAAAGATTGATGGATGTTCAAAGGGTTGCTCATATTGGTACCTGGGAATGGGATTCCAACAACAATGAAGCTTTTTGGTCAGATGAAAACTACAGAATAATGGGATTTGAACCAGGAGAAATAGAGGCCAGTCATGAACTCTTCCAATCCTTTATTCATCCTGATGATAAAGAACGTGTATTTAAAGCAGCAGATAAATCCCGTGCTGATCATAAAGAAAATAGCGAGATTTTTCGCATCATTCTTAGAGACGGAACTGTAAAATACGTAAATGACTGGTCTTATTATTCCTATGATAACGATGGAAAACTCACTTATTCTACCGGGATGATGCAGGATATTACTTTCAAAGTTGAGAGTGAAAAAAAGTTAAAATCTTCTCTGGAAGAAAAAAAGGCCCTTCTACGGGAACTGTATCATCGAACTAAAAACAATATGCAGGTTATAAGTGCCATGCTCAATTTAAGTGCATCCCGACTTGATGATGATCATGTTTCTGAAGTTTTTACTGATCTGGATAACCGGATACAATCTATGTCTCTTGTTCATGAAAAACTTTATCAATCACAAAATCTTTCCAGTATTAATCTTAAAGAATATATAACAGATTTGTGTTCTTCCCTTCTATCCAGTTATTATAGAAAGAATTGTGATGTTTCTTTCAAATTTAGTTTAAAGAATATTTCAGTTTCTATTGATGCAGCAATTCCTCTTGGTCTTATTATTAATGAGCTGGTTTCAAACTCTTTTAAACATGCCTTTACCAATAGGAATGTAGGAGAAATTAGTATTAATTTAATAACAAATGCAAACTCTACAATAAATATTGAAATTGCAGATAATGGGATAGGTGCTGAATCTCATTTTGATATTACTAAACAAGAATCCATTGGTTTACAAACTGTTATTTCAATTGCGGAAAATCAACTTCATGGAATTCTGCATTTGGATACAGATTCTGGATTCAGATATTCAATTGAGTTCAGTAATGATATATTTAAAGCAAGGGTATGAAATATTAAATTAATTATTTCTATACGTATCTGTACCCGGCATTGTGAACAGTACGAATAATTTCAGGATCCCCGGGGTTTTTCTCAATTCTTTTTCGTAGTTGAGAAATATGCTGATCCAGAGTCCTGGAATTCGGCATATGCGAAACACCCCAGCCAGCATCATAAATTCTGTTCCTGTCGAGTACTTTCCCCTGGTTTTTAGAAAAAAGTTCCAATATTCTAATATCTCTGGAGCTTAATTCGATTTCCAAATTCTTCCGGACGGCTTTTAGCTCAGATGGATATATAAAAAGATCTGCAATCCTGAAATCATTTATTGTTTTTTCTTCTGAAAATTCACTATTTAAAGTGATTGACCGCCTCGTAACCGCCCGAATTCGGGCAATAACTTCTCTAACACCAAATGGTTTTGATATATAATCATCAGCACCCAGCTCAAGGCCCAGAACCTTATCAATTTCTTCAGACTTTGCACTTAGAAAGATTACTGGTACCTGCTGATCTTCTTTCCTGATTGCCTTGCATACATCATATCCATTCATTTCAGGCATCATTATATCAAGACAAATACAGTCAGGCTGTTCAGATCTAAATAGTTCAATGGCTCTAATACCATTTTCTGCTGCAATAACTTCAAACCCCTCATTTTCCAGAATATCTATCAGCCCTTCTCTTGTATAAAGATCATCTTCAGCTATTAAAACTTTCATGCTCCCCCCAAAGGAGTTTTAAGTTTAACTTGAAAAACGGCTCCTTCATTTTTTCCACTATGATTATTCGATAACAAAAAAACTTTACCACCATGAGTTTTGGAAAGAATACGGACCAGAGAAAGACCAATACCTGTGCCGGAAACACCGTCTGTCAGTTTATTACTTACTCTGAAAAATGGTTCAAATATTCTTTCCCGAAAATCATCAGGTATCCCGGGGCCTCTATCACTGACAGTTAATATAAACGCCTCATCCATATAGGAAGATTCAACTTTAATCCACTTCCCATCTACAGCATATTTTTCTACATTACTAATAAGGTTACTAAGAATTTGTTCTAAAATATCAGCATCAATTAATACAGTGCTGGAAGCATTGAGTTTTACGGATAATTTTATACCTTTTGTTTTTAAAGAGTAGCTGAAACTATCAAGTGTATGCTGAATTATGTCATCAGGAACTGCCGGACCGGGATTAAAAGTAATGCCGTTTTTTTGCTCCCTGGCAAAACTAAGAACATTATTTATTAACCTCCCAAGCCGACCACTTTCAGAAATAATAATATCTAAATGTTTTTTTGTCTTTTTATCTTCAGTGGCAAATTTCTTTTCCAGAAGCTCTGCATACATTCTAATATTAGTCAGTGGTGTCTTTAACTCATGGGAGACCTGATTAACAAAGCTAACCTTTTGCGAAGCTTCTCTCATTTCTCTTGTACTTTCTCTATAAAGATAAATAGACAAAGTGAGAATTACAAAAAAAAGTGCTACAAGGGAGACTATAAGATTAAGACTGTTCCCGTTATTTTCAACAGAAGCTGGATCTAAATAGTACTCAAGATGCCAGGATGATAAAGGATATTCAAGTGACATAGTAGAGTCTGCAGATAGATTCAGAGGAGGAGAAAATGATCCCCATTGGTAGATAATATTTCCATTAACATCAATCAAAGATATACGAAAAAAGGAATTTTTTTCATTTGTAACCGGTAAACTGTTTATTATTCCGGAAAGGAGAGCTGATCTGTTTAGTTCTATTCCTTTAATTACAACTTCTTTATTAGAAAACTCTTCCTTTTCCCAATAAATAAAATTTAGACCATCCCCCATAAACCAGGTATGCCAATCCTTGTTTATGCTTTCTTTTACTACTTCATTTTCAGAATTTAACAGAAAATTAAAGGATATATCAGTTTCCTTTATTCTTATTAGAAAAGCTTCTTCCCTTTCACTTATAATATAATTATCTGATGGATATATAAGATCCTCTTCATTTTCAATAAAAATCTGTTTAATTAAACTCTGATTTCTCTGAATAATTCTTATTTCATCAATATTAGAACTTACAAGGTTCAGAGTTTTATTAAGATCACTTTCTATCTCCTTAAAAAGGAGAGTAATATTATCCTGTACCAATTCCAGTTTTTGTTTTCCAATATACTGGACTTGTTGTTTTGTACGATCCTTTTCTGTTTTCATACTGGTAAACCCCATCCAGCTTAAAAGCCCAATGGGGATAATTACCATAATTACTAAAATAATTGTAAATTTTCTATTCATTTTCCTCAATCACTATAAGTCTGCTGACTTTGAATTTCATAGGAAGAAGCCTTCATTCTTTTTCTGCTCTCATTCCATTCTGTATCATCCTCTATGGCTTCCATATCAATTATATTGCTATCACCAAGAATCTGAAGTTCTTCAGATTCAAGTGCAGCAGCAGCTCCAAATAAATATTCTGTATTTTCCAGAAGAAGCGCCTGTGCCTCCTCAACCTTTCCCTCATCTCTAAGCATTATGGCTTCTTCACTTACCTCAGCAGATATCTGCTTTACAGCATCAATAACTGTTTCTTTATCAACAGCTTTCTCTACTGTTTCCTCAGATTTTGTAAACTCAACTGTAGTTCTTCCGGATAATTGATCGGATCTTTTTGATTTCATATCTGAATAATCTATTGTTACATCTGCTACATTCATCCTGGAGCCAGCTTGTGAAGAAGGAACTGTTAACTCTACCAGGAGGTATTTTTCCTGATTACTATAAATTTGGCTTATGCTTGTATAAACTTTATTTCCAATAATTTCGGCATCTCTTCCCAGTATTCGTACAGGAACTACACCTTCCGGACAGTTAATTTCAATTTTTACATCCTGGGCTACAACAGAAAGAATATCCTGAAATTCATAACGAAAGATTCTTGTCAAATCATTGTAGTTTTCTACAAATGCATGATTACCATCACTCTGCCGGGCAAGCTGTACCATAAGGTCTTCATTATAACCCAGCCCCAAACCTATTGTTGTAACTGAAACACCACTTCTTTTCAAAGATTCTCCAAGACTGCCTAATGCCCTGGGTGAATCGGGTCCAATATTTGCAAGACCATCAGATAGAAGAATTACTCTGTTAACAGAGTTCTGTTCAAAAAACTTTGATACTTCATCTGCACCTTTGCTGACGCCGGCAAACAGTGCTGTAGATCCATCTGCAAAAACAGTATCAATTCTTCTCTGAATATACTGTCTGTCCGATACTCTTGTTGCAGGTACAAGTACCGAAACTGTGTCTGAGTATGTAACTATAGAGACAATATCCCTGTCATCAAGCATGCTGATTGCAATTGATGCAGCCTCTTTGGCTCTTGCCATTTTTTCACCATCCATTGATCCGGACCTGTCCAGCACTATGGATACATTTGCAGGAGTTCTTCTCTCTTCTCCAAGGTCCAATCCTGTAAGTCCTACTTTTAGAAAGATACTCTGTTCCTGGTCTGCAATAAGAAATGGATTTGATACTGACACTTCCAAATTTACGGTAGCTGCTGACAGGTTAACTGAAAATACACTGATAAAAATAACTAATAGAATACTACAAATTGCTGTTGGTTTCATAAAATACTCCTTGTAAAATGTTTCTTAATCAACAGCCTATATCCTTTTTATTTTTCTTAGTCAGATCAGTGTAAAACATTTGTAAAAAATTTGTAAGATTCTAAGGAAGGGGGAATATCTGCTCAATTCTTTGCTGTAATTACTCTAACATTGCCCTTCCTCAAAACTTTCCCCCTGTCTCCAGCCACACTATTGTTATTTATTATTACTGATAATTATTCAAAATTGATGTAAAATAATTGAAGGGTACTTAAATTGGAGTTTTATTAACGCATGATCAATATTACCAAAAAAGAAGCAAGACAGTACCTTCTCAGGTATCAAAATCTCTACAATCCCAGACAATTAAAATCAGATGAAGAAATTGTTGGTTTTATTAAGAAAATTGGGTGTATACAATATGATCCCCTGAGTAAAATTGCAAGAAATGCAGACCTGGTTCTCCAAAGTAGATGTAATAATTACTCGGAGGAAACCCTTTATCGATTGTTATATGAAAAAAGAGAATTAATAGATGGCTGGGATAAAAATATGTCCATATGGTCTGTAAAAGATTGGCCGTATTTTGCCAAAAAACGAACCAGTTATATAAATAGATTTGAAAAAAGGGCCAATGAGTTTAATTCTGTTAGAAAAGAAATCATCAAAAAAATAAAAGAGAATGGATATATAAGTTCTAAAGATGTCAGTGGTAATCAAAAAGTTGATTGGTCCTGGGCCCCAACAGATATTGGAAGGGCAGTATTGGAAAGTATGTATCACTGCGGAGAATTGTTGATCCATCACAAAAAGGGAACCCGGAAATATTACGGTCTGACAGAAAAACTTCTTCCAGCCCAAATATTCAATAAGCCAGATCCAAATTCAACATTGGACAATTATAATGATTGGTATGTAAAAAGAAGAATTAGTGCTGTTGGATTATTGTGGAATAGATCCGGTGATGCCTGGCTTGGCAGCCATTTAAAAAAAGAAGACCGCACACACTCCATAAACAGGCTTCTGAAAAAAGATGAAATTACTGCAATACAAGTTACTGATATAGAGGAGATATTCTATTTGCCAAAGAAAGCATTATTGATATTGAATGATAAAGAAAGACACAATGAGGCCGCCCTGATTGCACCCCTGGATAATCTCATTTGGGACAGGAAACTGATATCAAGAATATTCAATTTTGAGTACAAATGGGAGGTTTATACTCCTGCAAAAGAAAGAAAATATGGATATTATGTACTTCCAATAATATATGGGAATAGATTTGTTGGCCGTTGTGAACCAATTATAGATCGAAAAAGTAAAGAATTGATAATAAATAACTGGTGGTGGGAAAAAGATATAAAAATTGATCAGAAAATGACAGAGGCCCTAATCAGATGTTTTACAGATTTTGGGAAATTCCTTAATGTTGGGAAAATATCAATTTCCAGTACTCTGGTAAAAAAAGATTTTAAATGGATAGGAGATTGTGTAAAATTGAAATACTAAGGTCCTCCAATTCTTAAATTTGCTTTCCAATAATTTTATCAAATCGACTATCCATGCAGACACCAATATCAGTTGTTACAAATTTACCATTATAAAAAAGGCTGAATATTGTTGCAGGTGTTGGTGCAGATTGAGCCTGTTCCATAGTTTCCAGTTTAATTATTTTTAATGGTAATTTTCTCTTATCCATTGTTTCAACCAGTGATGTTTCAACATGATAACCTGAGTATGGGCAGCGGTTTGAATAATATGCAACAAAACCTTTTTGGTGAGTACTTTCATCTCTTTTTACTGAATTATTAAATTCAGGTCTGCTATTTTTCTTATTAAAATCCAATGAAACAAGACTAAAACCAGATGTTATGCTTTCACAAATTTCAAAACCCTGCTTTAACAGCCATTTTGTATCACTCATAAAATGAAATTTCTTTGTGCCTACAACTGCGACTAATCCATATTTCCCTTGTTTTTTTGCTTCATCTATAACCTGCTTTAATAAGGCTTTTCCATGCCCGTTACCCTTATATTTCCCGGAAATCCAAAAGCAACCAATCATCATATAATTTGGTGCAGTCACAGGAACCCATGCATTTTCTGCAGGGCCGTATTCAATAAAAACTTTG
>DAOWEB010000339.1 GCA_030638735.1 Spirochaetaceae bacterium | reverse complement strand
GCCTCTATGTCTGTAACAGACAATCTGCTTCTTGGAGCACATCATAATCTAAAAGGTTCAAAAGAAAAAATGGAGTATGTTTTTGAATCTTTTCCTATTCTCGGAGAAAGGAAAGATCAGGTTGCAGGAACTCTCAGCGGAGGAGAACGTCAAATGCTGGCTATTACCAGAGCACTTATGTCTTCACCTAAAATGATCCTGGTAGATGAACCTTCCATAGGACTTGCCCCCAAAATTGTAAATGATATTTTTGATATTCTAATAAAACTTAATAAAGAAGGATACTCAATTCTTCTGTCTGAGCAGAATGTTTATAAAGCTTTAAAATGTGCCCACAGAGGATATGTCCTGGAAACAGGGAAAATCATACTTAGCGGAACATCTGAAGAATTGCTCAATAATTCTGAAATACGCAAAGCTTATCTGGGAGCATAAAAATGGAAATATTTATTGCACAAGTTATAAATGGACTTTCCCTGGGAAGTATATATGTACTTCTTGTAACTGGTTTTAATTTGCTTCTTCTGGTTGCCATGATTATTCACTTCTCATTTCCAGTAGTAGTTGTATTTTCCATGTATATGGCATGGATTGTTCTGGGACTAACTGGAAACAATATTTTTCTTGGTGTTGCAGCAGGTATTTCTTCTGCAATCCTTTTTAATATTATTACAGCTCCAATGTTTCAGCACATTATGAAAAAACGTGGAGAAGTGGATATCAACTCGACTATGGTTCTTTCCATGGGTCTTGGAATGATTATTACTGATTTTTTATCTCACAGTATTAATAATGGATTTCCTATTGCCTTTCCTGATAATCTTACAGGAAGAGCTGCAGGTCCATTTATAAATTTTGGAATGATAAGTATGTCCAGAGGAGCCTTTCTGGCTTTAACAGTAGGTGTAGTTTTTGTGACAGGACTGTTCTGGCTACTCTATAAAACAAAACAGGGAAGAGCTTTCAGAGCTATTGCAGAGGATCCAAACGGAGCAAAACTGGTTGGAATTCCAATTTTAAAAACCGGCCTTCAAAGTTATGCTCTAACCGGATTTCTTGGTGGCTCAACCGCAATACTAATGGCTATACTTCTTGGCTCAGCTTCTCCCGGATTAGGAGATCAGCTTGGACATAAGGTACTTGCAGTTTCAATTATTGCAGGACTTGGAAACCTTAAGGGAGGCCTTATTGTAGGGCTTTCCCTTGGAATTCTGGAAGCTCTGGTCCAGGGATATTGGACTGGGACATGGTCCAATGCAATAGCATTTATAATTATGCTTGTTGCTATCCTTGTAAAACCAAAAGGCATATTTGGTATGAAACTTTAAACCGTTATTAATCTACAAAAAAGGAGAAAAAACAGTGTCTTTGCCACTTTATTATTATCTTGCAATTGCATCAATTTATATACTTATGACATGGGCTCTTTACCTGCCTTACAGAGTTCAGCATCTCCATTTTATGGTAGTCGCCAATATGGCAATAAGCGGATATTTCGGTGGATATGCTGCTACTCAATGGGGATGGCCATTTGGAGCGGCTCTTCTTGCAGGTATGCTTATTGGAGCTTTACTTTCCTGGTTGGTATCTTTTGGAATTGGAGATGCTCCAACCTTTGCTGTAGTAATTGTTGGTTTTACTTTTATTTATATTACAAAAACTGCAATTGAAAATTGGGATGCAATTGGCGGAACAATGGGAATGTTTGGTATTCCAATGGTTAAAAACCTGCTTCTTTATGCCTATCTTTTTGTTTTAGTAACAGGATTTTTTATCTATCGTTTTGACCATTCCAGGCTGGGAAGAGCTGCATCAGCTAAGTTTGTGGATAAGGATCTGGCTACATCTTTTGGTGTTAACACAAAACATCTGGGAATGTTTCTTCAGACCTGGGCAGGAACAATAGGCGGCGCATGTGGTGTATTTTATGCATTTTTTATGAATAGTCTTTTTCCAGACTTTTTTACTTTCCATATAATTGGAACAACTATGACAATGCTTTTCCTGGGAGGATACACCACTATGTGGGGGCCGCTTATTGCTGCTCCAATTCTATGGGGACTGCCCCTTATTCTGCCCACATCAATTGCTTCCTGGAGACAGATTATTTATGGTGTAATTCTAATTGTTATTCTTCTGCTTAGACCTGAAGGTGCTGTAACCAGGCAGTTTATTAGAAAAATACAGGTAAAATTAAAACTAATTAAAGTGGCATAATGTGCCATGGAAATATAAAAAATTAAGGAGTTCACATGAAAAGAATCTTAGTTATTTCGATGATTCTACTTTTAGCTGCAGGGTCTTTATGGGCTGCCGGCAAAAAAGAAGAAGTGGTAACAGAAGAATTTGTTGCTACAGAGTTTGAGATCCCATTTCTTAACTGTCTCACAGGACCAATTGCCAGTATTGGAGAATACCTGCAATGGGGTGCTGAAAGAGCAGCATGGGAGATCAACCAGGCTGGTGGTATAAATGGAGTACCTGTTAAAGTAATTGGTATTGATACAGCTATGAGCCCTGAAATTGGAACTGTAGAGATGGCAAAACTTGCAGAAACAGCTCTTGTTGCAATGGGTCCTGTACCGGAACCTGTAATTATGGCTGCTATGCCTATAGCAGTTAGAAGCGGTTTATATTCTTTTACAGCAACAACATCTTACGAATATGCAATGCAGTTTTTCCCATGGTCTATATCATGGTTCTCACCAACAGATGAAAAATTACCCCCTGTTGTTACAGCCTGGGCAAAGAAAAACTCCGGAATGAAAAATGTTATTCAGTTTGTTGAAAATTACGGCGCATGGCCAGGAATGGCAAAAGCACATGTAATTGGTCTTGAAGCTGCCGGTGTAAACGTGCTGAAAGAGATTGAAGTACCAACAGATGCTGTTACATTTGGTCCTCTTGTTGTTAAAGCTCTTGCTCAAAATCCTGATGGTATTGTATTTGCAGCAAATGCAGAAAAAGTAGCTAAGATTATTCTTGAACTACAGAGCAGAGGCTGGTCAGATAACTCTAAAATTCTTATTTTCTCAAGCGCTGATGACGGGGCACTTTACACAACAGGTGGAGATAACATCAATGGTGTTATGATATACAACTATGTTGATCCAGGTCTTGATACACCAAGATGGCAGGCATTTAGAGAAGCTTTCAAAGGTGACCATGATGGAATGGAACCTTTCAGCCTTTCTCCTAACTACTATGATGCTGTATATATGATTAAGAGAGCTATCGAAGAAACAGGCGTTACAGGTGATCCTGCAAAACTTAAAGAAGAAAGAATCTTAATCAGAGATTTCTGTAACAACGTAGAGAATTTCGAAGGTCTTTTCTTTGACTGGTCAAATGAGAATGGTGTACCTAAAGATAAACCTCTTTTCCTCTTTGAGATTCAGGATGGACAGAAGGTTCTTGTAGAAAAGGTTGTTCCTACAAATAAATAATTTATTCTATAGTACTTAATACAGGACTGCCCCAAATGAAAGGAAATGAAAGGGTCAGTCCTTTTTTTATATTTTTATCTTTATTTCTTATATCATAGTCTGGGAAGTATCGTATTTTTCTGTCAGGACTCTAACACACATCTCTTTCTTCCTAAGATACTCAATCCCTTTTACAGCAGCCCATGCTGCAGTTGTGGTGGTGGTATAGGGAATATTCCTCCTGATGGCCTCTATCCTGATTGAATGGTCACCCTTCTGGGAAGATTTCCCCAAAGGTGTATTTATTAAAAGATCTATTCTACCGGAATGCATGTGATCAATAACATTGGGATTACCTTCATTGGTTTTTAATATTATTTCGGAAAATATTCCATTATCAAAAAGATACTGTGCAGTACCTCTGGTTGCTGTAATAGCAAAACCCATTGCTTCCAGTTCCTGTGCTATAGGAAGAATAGTTCTTCGATCCTTCTTGTGTACAGAGATAAAAACTCTCCCCTTTTCAGGCAGACCATTACCAACCGATATCTGTGCTTTTGCATAAGCTTCACCAAAACTGTTTCCAATTCCTATTACTTCACCTGTCGATTTCATTTCAGGACCAAGAATAGGATCTATATCATTAAATCTGTCGAAAGGGAAGACAGCTTCTTTAATTGCCCATCCTGTTTTACAGCTTCCCATAGCAACACCATTTTCAGTCAGCCCCTGTTTTTCAAGATCGTCACCAAGCCAAACCCTGACTGCTGCTTCCACAAGGTTTATACCAGTGGCTTTTGATAAAAAGGGAATTGTTCTGGATGCCCGGGGGTTTACTTCAATTAGATAAAGAGTGCCATCTTTTACGGCGAACTGGATATTTAGAAATCCCTTTATCTCTAATTCTCTTGCAATTTCGACTGCGGCATCTTTCATTTCCTCAAGTATTTCCGGTGTCGATTTAAAGGGAGGAAAAACACAGGCAGAATCTCCGGAGTGAATTCCTGCAGCTTCAATATGCTGCATTATTCCTCCAATATAAACATTTTTAGAATCGGAAATAGCATCAAGATCATATTCAAAGGCATCTTCAAGAAACTGATCCACAAGAACAGGACGCTCTTTTGATAGAGAAATTCCACTTTCAAGATATTTTTCCAACTCATCTTCTGTATATGCAATAGACATACTTCGACCACCAAGAACAAAGGACGGACGTAAAAGAACAGGAAACCCTATTTCTCCCGCTTTTTCCAGAACCTCTTTTTTACTTCCTGCCATTCTATTAACAGGCTGTTTTAGTCCAAGATTTTTTATCATTTCGGCGAATTTATATCTATCCTCAGCTCTATTGATTTTTTCTATGGAAGTTCCAATAATATTTGCACCCCAATCTTTCAGTTCTTCCGCAAGATTTAAAGATGTTTGCCCGCCAAGCTGGACAATAATATTCTTTGTTCCCTCTTTCTTCATTATCTCTTTTACACTTTCTACATTGAGAGGTTCCAGATAAAGCCTGTCAGACACATTAAAGTCGGTAGATACTGTTTCCGGATTAGAGTTAACCATAATAGTTTTAACTCCTCCCCCCCTGTAACTTAAAGAAGCCAGGGTACAACAGGTATCGAATTCAAGACCCTGACCTATTCTGTTCGGTCCGCTTGCAGCAATGATAACGGAATCAACACCTAAGCTTCCCCCTTCATCTATTTCACCATATGTGGAATAAAAGTATGGAGTCTCTGCTGCAAACTCACCAGCGCAGGTATCTACAAAGTGGAAGGAAGCATTTATATTATTATGAAAGCGAACATCTGCAATATTTTTTTCATCTGTTCCAACAAGACCGGCAATGTAAAGATCTGACAAACCGAATTGTTTTGCTTTTAAAAGAAGATCTGCTCCAACCCCTTTCTCTTCAATACTCTTTTCAAGTTCTACCTGCTCAAGAAAATTATACAAAAACCAGTAATCATATCTTGTTCTCCGATAGAGCTCTTCGATTGCCTTTTCACCTTCTCTTTTTAGAATTGTATATATTGCAAAAATTCTTAAAGGATGTCTCGTGGAGAGTATTCGGTCAATATGATCCGGGGTACTCTTAAGTTCCTGCAAACCCTCAAACCCTGTTTCAATTGACCTTATTGCTTTGTTTAGAGCCTCATTAAAGGTACGTCCTATTGCAAGAGATTCTCCTACAGATTTCATCTGTGTATTAAGTTCAATATATCCGGTAGGGAATTTTTCTATCTCAAATCTTGGTACTTTTACAGCACAGTAATCCAGGGTGGGTTCAAAGCTTGAAACGGTTTTCCCGGTAATATCATTTGTTACTTCGTCAAGAGTATAGCCCACAGAAAGACGAGCTGAACAGAGAGCTATAGGAAACCCTGTAGCTTTACTTGCCAAAGCAGATGAGCGGGAAACCCTGGGGTTCATCTCTATAATTACCATTTTACCATTTTCCGGATTCACAGCAAACTGAACATTGGACCCACCGCAGTCAATACCGACAGCCCGAAGAACTTTAAGGGATGCATCTCTCATTGCCTGATATTCTATATCCGAAAGAGTCTGAATTGGTGCCACTGTAATACTGTCCCCTGTATGAACCCCCATGGGATCAACATTTTCAATGGAACAGACAATAACAACATTATCAGCTTGATCCCTCATCACCTCCATTTCGAATTCCTTCCATCCAATAAGGGATTCCTCTATAAGAACTTCATGAACAGGAGAGTCAAAAAGGGCTTTCTCAACAAGTGACCCAACTTCATCCATACTTCCGGCAATGCTGCCTCCCTTGCCCCCGAGGGTAAAACTTGGACGAATAATTACAGGTAGACCGTTTTCTTTTATAAACAGTTCCGCTTCTGCAACAGTTTTAATTAATCTTGATTCGGGGCTGTTCTCTCCAATCTGTTTGACAAGCTCCTTAAAACTACCTCTGTCCTCTGCAACTCTAATGGATTCAACTGATGCCCCGATTATCTCAACATTATATTTCTTAAGTATTCCCTGATCGTTCAGATCCAGAGCCAAATTTAACGCGGTCTGCCCGCCCATAGTTGGAAGAATTGCATCCGGACGTTCTATTTTGATAACTTCCTCAAGATAGTCCACTTCAAGAGGCTCTACATAGATCCTGTCTGCAATCCCTGGAGTAGTCATAACCGTTGCAGGATTTGGGTTTACAAGTATTACTGTATACCCTTCACTCTTAAGAGCTTTTATGGCCTGGGTTCCCGAGTAATCAAACTCACAAGCCTGACCTATAACAATAGGACCTGATCCCAAAATTAATATTTTTTTTAGATCTTCTCTTTTCGGCATTAAATATCCCTCCTGATAGATGAAGATTGTATAATCTTAATAAACTCATCAAAAATCCAGATTGAATCATTTGGCCCTGGTGCAGCCTCCGGATGAAACTGTGTTGTTAGAACAGATAACCCTGGATGTTTAATCCCTTCAACAGAATTATCATTTGAATTTCTAAGCCATACTTCCATTCCCTCTGTAAGAGAATCCTCTTTAACTGTAAACCCATGATTTTGAGAAGTTATAAAAACTCTTCTGCTTAACTCCTCCCGGACAGGATGATTAATTCCATGATGTCCAAATTTCATTTTTTCAGTCTTTGCACCCATGGCAAGACTGATAATCTGGTGGCCAAGACATATTCCTGTAAGAGGAATCTTTCCAAGGAGCTTTTTTATTTGGGATACAATATATGTAAGGGCTGCAGGATCTCCCGGACCATTTGAAATTAAGACACCATCACTTTTTATCTTTAATATATCTTCTGAGGAACTGAAAGAAGGAAGCACTGTAATCCTGCAACCGGAAGAAATTAGATTTCGAATAATATTGGTTTTTATTCCGCAGTCAATTACAGTAAAATGAGGACTGCCCTTTTTACTAATCTCCTCTCTCTCTCTTATTCCCAACTGAGAAACCAGATCCATGCCCTCCATAGAAGGAAGATTATTCAGATATGTCAAAACCTGAATTTTTTCGTTTTCAGATAGCTCTTCCTTATCTTTTTCAGACCTTATAATTATTCCATTGGAACTACCTTCATCTCTTAATTTAAGGGTTAATGCCCGGGTATCAATACCAGTTATTCCAGAAGCATTGTATTTTTTCATAAACTCATCCAAAGAGATTCTTCCCTCGGGAATTTTTCCAGTATAAAGGGAACGAACAATAAATCCCCCAAGGCCAATAATGGGTTCACAGCTATTATTGCCTATCCCCGATTCAGACCACTTTTTATCAACCCCATAATTACCTATATGAGGATAGGTCATAACAACCAACTGTCCAAGATAAGATGGATCAGTTGCTATCTCAGGATATCCGCTCATTCCTGTATTAAATACAATCTCCCCGGAAGTTCTGCTGACAGAAGCCTTACTTTCTCCTCCGGAAAGCTCATCTACAGTCGGTGCCGGAGCTCCGAAGGATCTGCCTTTAAAAATTGTCCCATCATCAAGAATTAAAAAACTAATTGCATTCATATTTCTTTATCTCCCTAAAAGACATGGTTTCCGTTACTATGATTAAACATTTAATTACTGTCAATAAAAGCAGTTATGCTAAAAATAGATAGGGCTATCAATTCATTTAATACTCCTGCAGTATAGATAGAAAAGGATCAAATCCGTATTCATCTGACCGTACAGTCTGACTGCCGGGGTTTTCTGAAAAAGTTCCTACTGGGATAGAGAAGGTTTTGATAATATTTCCAAAAGTAAGATTTTTAACAGTCTCATGGGATAATCCGTTCTTATATAAAATTTCTATAAACCGGTTATAGAATTGCAGAACAGGAATTCCTGAAGCATAATCCTCCATTTTTTCTTTAACAGTATGAGGAGCATGATCAGTCTCTATCCAGTCTATTCTTCCGTTACAAAGTGCAGCAAACATCTGTTCCCGCATTGCCTCAGATCTTAGGGGTGGATTTACTTTCAGTAAGATTCCATCTGGTTTCTTCATATCTTCCACCGAAAGAAGAGCATGATGGGGTGTTATTCCACAAGTGATGGAGAATGGAAGATTTTCCCTCCTTTCCTCAAGTATATCCAGACTTTCCGGAACCGATATGTGGCAGATATGGAGTGTTCCCCGGAATCCTTCCTTTTCCGCCAGTACTATCTGGTCCCGCACTGATTCTATTTCTGCGACCGCCGGTCGTGCCAGAAGATGAGTTTCAGGATTTTGGGGATCAAACAGTTCAGGCCTTAGAAGACTTTCCTTTTCACAATGAACCATAAGTACACCGGTAAAGTTATATTTATTAAGCATGCGATATACTTGCTGCTGTTTTTCGTATTCCGTAATCCCCATGTTACCGGTAGACTGGCCGGCAAACATCTTTAATCCCGGAATTTTCGGGAACATTCTTTTCCATAGATCTACTACTTCCCTGATCTGTTTTTCGCTTGAAGTAATTCCCGGTAGTATCCCATGAAAAAGTGGAATCTTTAATTCTTGAAGAGCTTTCTCTCCGGCTTTAAATCTTTCAGTGATTACCAGTTCTGAGGTAAGGGAAGGAATGGTATTCGGCATTTCAAACACAGCGGAAAGATCCGCCTTCCAGGCTATTTCAAAACCATGACTTAGTGTTTCTTTTTGGCTTTGGAATTCTCCGTCCCTGAGGTGGACATGGGGGTCAATCATCATGAAGCAGCTCCTCAGGTTGCATAGGTGAGCAGCCAACTTGTTGGCGACCAGCCTCAAGATTGATATTATTTTTATTTATCCAGGAGAGAGAGAAAAACGTCCCTTCTCTGCAGGTAAGATGTCCGCCGCATTCACACTCACCGCAAAGGCCCACACCACATCGTGTTGGTGTTTCGATGGAAAGAAAAACATCTTCCTCCGATCCGGTTCGACTGCAGCTGATAAATTCGTCTGCTGCTTTTTTCATAAATGGTAAAGGCCCTATGGTATAAAGAGCGCCCTCTTCATTATTAATGGACAGTTTTTCTTTCAGGATATCAATAACTCTTCCGGGTATGCCTTCATCTGTCACGGCAGTAAACGACCCAAACTTCAGGAAATCCTGTTCCATGACAATCTGTTCCACACTGCTTATTCCATAATAGGTATGGACCTTCTTCCCCTGGTGAAAAAGTTTCTCTGCCAGGCCCAGTGCAACTGCAAGACCGGTTCCTCCTGCTGCAATATAAACAGTGTCTTTTCCAGTTTCAGGAGAATCTTTCCCGTAGACTCCCCGAAGGAAGATAGTACCCTTTTCTTTCAGGTTCATTACTTCCCGGGTGAACTCCCCTTTTTTACTTATAATAAATGTAAGGGGATCTCCTTTAAGTACAGAAAAAGGTTTTTCACCAATACCCGGGAGCCAGAGAAAAGCGAACTGACTGGAGTCAAAGCTTATTTTCCCGTCAAGTTCCAGCACCCGCACATCCCCGGGAATATCAGTTATCTTTACAATTTTATGGGGGATATATTCCATCTTTCTTTTTTTATTTCTATAAAGAGAAGCATTGTCTGATCCGTTTTCTGCATCCGCTTTCAGGACAGAAAAAAAACCTTTCCAGTTATCCGGGTGGACAG
>DAOWEB010000046.1 GCA_030638735.1 Spirochaetaceae bacterium | reverse complement strand
GGGAAATTTTAAAACGCTACTCTTCTCTGAGTGATTTTATCAGCCTGAAGTTTGTAGATCCCTTCGACAATCCTGTCCTGGCAGCCTCCTATGCCGACCGCGGTATACAGATCCATACAGATGATATTATCATGGAAGGGTCAGCCAGAACAAAGATCTTTTCCATCGAAGATATGTATACCCTTAATGCAGGAAGAACAGACATCACAGGGTTAAACGCAGAACAGCAGCTGACAAGTGCCCTGTATTTTATTAATAACCCTGAAGTTCCTGTAGCAGCCTTTGTGGATGGACATAATGAACGACCAAGTACAGCTCTGAAGGAACTGTTTACCAGGAATAATTTTGAACTTCTCCGTGGAACGATGAGTTCTCTTGACAGGGAATATCCCGATATACTTGTGATTGCCTCCCCTTCCAGAGACTTTTTACCAGAAGATATTGAGCCCCTGAACCTCTATATAAACCGGGGAGGAAATATTTTTTTGTTTATAGAACCCTCGGCTGAACCGCTTCCGCTTCTGGAGGGTTTTCTTGCAGAATGGGGTATTATTCCGGGAGATGAACTTGTTTTTGAAGAGAAAGCCAATACGGCAAATAATCCTGTAAATATCGTACCCATGTATGATCCTCATATAATTAATCGCTATTTTATGGAAACCAGAATTTTTCTTACTATGCCCTCTTCCAGAAGCCTCTACAAGGTAGCCCATCAGGGAAGTGCTTATAAAGTGCAGAGCATATTAAGTTCAACATCCGATTCCTATGGCAAACAAGGGTATCAGTTTGATCAGCTCACCCGAAATGCCGGAGATATAGACGGTCCTTTTTCTCTGGTGATGAGTTCAGAGAAAAAACTTACCAATGGAGACATCAGCCGCCTTGTAGTGGTAGGCAGTAGAAAAATTTACGGAGATGATCTCCTGGGATTCTCCAGCTATGGCAATTCCGAGTTTCTGGTACAGACTATCAACTGGCTTACTAAAGAAGACAGTTCTGTGAATATACCACCGAAAAAAATACAGTTGGATCCGTTAAATATTCAATTCGGGCAGACAGTTATTTTGGGATTTCTGCTCTGTGTTCTGATTCCACTGGGTTTTCTGATCACCGGAATCATTATGTTTCTAAGAAGAAAGAGCTTGTAATGGATTATAAGAAAGGGATTACCATCAATCTTATACTTATTTTTATACTGTCTGTTTTTCTTATCATTGTCTTTCTTCCGGAAAAAGAACGGACTGATGCTCTTGCCTACAGGGAGGTTGAACTCTTACAATATCATGTTTACGATATAGTTGCTGTTGCTGTAATTAATGAAAAGTCCCGCTTCGGCCTGATACATAAAGATGGTCGAATCAGTTTGGAACCAGCGCCTCTGGGCGCTGTGTTATCAACGGAAGCCCTTCAATCGTACCTGTTCAGATTTTCCAAACTAATGTCTTCCAGTACAGTTTCTGATCCAGGGGATAAATCAGTCTACGGGCTGGAGACTCCTCGTGCACAGGTAAGTCTGTTTCTAACAAATGGAGAGAAAGTCCGGCTGTTTCTGGGCGCACAAAACCCGGTGGACGGAAGCTATTATCTTAGTAAAGAAAATGAAGATACAGTCTATCTGCTCGCCGAATCCGAAGCAGACCTTTTTCTGTCAGAACCTTCAGCCTTTATGGTCTCCCGGATTTTCCCCCAACTGGAATTTAATGATTTAAACCAGCTTAAAGCCGTTGAACTGACATTTCATAATAGTGCTCTTCCAGCTTTCAAAATTGAAAACAGGGGTAATTTCACTTTCAAAATGGCAAAGCCCTATTCAAACACAATTGATTACGAAAAGACTCTTTCGGAATTAATCTTTCCAGTCCTGGCCCTTTCCTCAGGAACACCAGAGCTTCTACCGGAATTATTTACTCCAAAGGAAAAAGAGTTGAGTCTGAAGATCCAACTGAATGACGAAATTTTCAATCTTTTCTTTTTCAGAAAAAACGGCAGCTTATATATGGGAAGAGAAGGAACAGTTGATATATCAAAGTTGGATGAGACTATGGTTCCCTTTTTAAAGCTCCATTACCTTGATCTGTTAAATGAATCTATATACCACTGTAATGTTTATGAAATTGAAGGAGTGGTAATCGAGGATCTAACAGGGAACGAGGACTATAATATCAGCCTTTCCGGTCAGTCTGTGAATCTTCAAGGCACGGTCAATGGAGTATCTGTTGATTATCCGGAGATGATGGATTTTTTCAGAGTACTTCTTAATACAGGAATTGCCAGAGAGCTATCGGAGCCCCTGGATCAGAATCAGGATGTAAAACTTAGGATTCGTATCTATAAAAAGAACGGAAGCATGGATCAGCTGGAGTTTGCTCCCGATGGAGAGGGCAAGCAGTTTCTATACATCAATGGAACGGCCCATTTCTCTACATACAATATGATTATTGTGGACATAAAAAGAGCACTCTCTGAATTGGTTAAAAAGGAAAGGTGAATATGGGAAATAATGAAATTTCAGCACTTAGAAAAATACTTAATAGAGAAGACCCCGGATATATTGTAAACGCTCCCAACTATTGGCAGTGGTTTGCCCATCAGAAAAATCATGGGATATTACCGGACGAACTTGGTGAATGTAATACTCAGCTTGATATGATTAATACTTTGGGTTTAGATGTTTTCAGCAGGAATGTTTACTGTAATGAGCAGGATTATTGGTTTGGAGGATTGCTGGAGGACCATTGGAATGGAACCGAGTATTCTGCTGTTAAAAAAATGGATGGCAATGATCTTGTAACGATTAAAAGATATAAGACAAAAAAAGGGGAACTAACTGAAAGGCTTAGGTATATTTTCAGTGAATCAACCCTTGTACAGGAAAAGTATCTTTCTGATGATACCAAAGAAAATTTGGATATTCTTGAAGAAATCCTGAAGTCCAGGTCATATAGTTTTTTAAGCAGTAAGTATAAAAAAGAACAAAAGAAAGCAGGGAATAAAGCCATTGTTGTAGCAGGGGAAGTATGCAGCCCCTTAAAGATGCTCCATATCTTTCTTGGACCTGTAGAGTCCACCTACCTGTTGACTGATGATGAACCACGGGCTTTGACCTTAATGGCTCTTCATGAAAAAAACCAGCTTGATGCTGTAAGGCAGATGGTAGCAACCGGGGTTCCGGTTGTAATGGCTATGGATAATCTGGATTCCCAGTTTCACCCTCCATACTATATAGAGAAGTACAGTGCTTCCTTTTACAGAAAAGCTTCTGAAATTTGTCATGAACACGGTGCCAGTTTTTTTATTCATGCCTGTGGAAACCAGAAGGACAATCTGAAATTGATATCGGATCTTGGTGTAGATGGTCTGGAGGGATGTGCGTTTCCACCCGTTGGGGATGTGGAGCTGGATGAAGTAATGAAGCTGACCCATGACAGGTTTATCATTACCGGAGGAATTACTGCTATCGAGACATCTACCCTAAAAAACCGGGAAGAAATTTTCAGTTTTACACGGGAACTTTTTAAACGTATGAAACCATTTCGCAACAGGTTCATCTATTCTGCCAGCTGTAATACTGCAATTGATACCGACTGGGAAACTATTAGGCACTTCAGGGATGCCTGGCAGGAGTATGCCGGTATTTAGACAGAAAACAGATCCTGTGTACTCTTTCTCCATTAGAAAATTGATAGAATAACCTCATTTTAAAGACTAAAAGGTTGAAAAAATATACCTAATTGGTATATAATTCATATTATGGAATTTGAGTTTGACGAAAAACGATTTATCTTAATCGGAAAAGTAGACCAAAAGTTCTGGACGGCTGTGTTCACACTTCATAACGACAAAACTCGGATTATTTCTGTTCGCAGATCGCGGAAACAGGAGGTAGAAGCATATGAAAGCTGAAGATTTTGATAGCAAATTTGATAACAATGAAGACATTACTGATTATCTTGATTTTTCAAAATCCCGTCGTCCCGGAAGGGAACAAAAACGTGTAAATGTGGATTTTCCTGTATGGATGATTCAATCCCTGGATCGGGAAGCAGATCGTCTAGGTGTACCAAGGCAGTCAGTAATTAAATTCTGGATTGCAGAGCGCCTCGAACACATCCATACCTGAATTATTTAAGAGGGGGCAATTTTGGCAGGTATAGAAAATCTTGAAAAACTACTCAGCTCTATGTCACCAGAGTTAATTGAAGGTGAATATATATTTTGCACTGTTCCCAATGGCAAATATAGTGATTTCCAGGATCTATCTCCTTTGGCGACATTTATTGAATCAGAAGGCCTGACTTTAGTCGTAACCAGAGAAAATGCTGACAGATCCGGACTTCAATATGAATCATCATTCAAATGCATAACTCTGACTATTCATTCAAGTCTGGAAGCTGTAGGACTAACAGCTGCAGTATCAGCAAAGCTGAGTGAACATAATATCAGTACAAATATAATTGCAGCTTATTACCATGACCATGTTTTTGTTCCCTCAAGGTCTGCAGATAAAGCACTCAGCTTATTATCAGATTTCAGCAGCTAATGTGCTGCTGAAACTACTTCAAGAAGATCCTCTTCTCTCCTTGTTCTTCCAATCAGAACAGCTTGTAAACAGCCTGGTTCGCCATTTCCAGGAATTCCGTAGCGTCTGCTGCCTGGGCAATGCTTGATCCGACTATCTCGGCGGTCTGGACAGCAATAAGTTTTATGTTAAGGTAGAAGATACCTCCCACACGATTGATACTGCCTATAACAATTATATCCGCTCCGGAAAGTTTGCCTATCTCTACAGCAGTAGTTTCATCTATGACTCCACTGGCCTGGAACTTGTACTCTTTGAATATCTCCTGAATATTGGCCCGGTCTATTACCTTTACCTTACCGACATTAACAAAGGCGTTCTCCACAAAAACTATGACGCCGTTGGCAGTTTCCTGATCTATTTTTTCGGTTCCTATACTCAGTGTAACTACGGCAAGTGTTTTGTCCTGAATGGTTCCAAGCTTACGGTAATATTCCGATCCTTTTTTCGATTCTACCTCCACTACTGTTGAGGTTGTCTTGTCGTCTGGTTGATCTTCTTCACTGCGTCGCCGGACTATATTGATCTGCTCATCAAAGGGTGGTACTTCACCCTTATTCGTCATACCTGCAGTAATACCCAATTCAAATGGATCAATAAACCCATCGTGATTTGTATCCAATTCCCGGTCGAAGTTGTTGTTGTTATCAACCGGGTGGGGATAGAAAAAAAGCTCCCGGCCTTCCTCAATCTCCCGATGTTCGATCCGTCCGTCGCTGTTACTGTCCAGTCTCTCTCTAAATTTCTGTGATAGTTCCGAAACAAGATCCATATCACCGGAGAATACCAGGATTGCGATTTCGATATTCTCAGCGCTTACATGTCCGTCACGATCATGGTCCAGCATTTTGTCTACTAGAGTCCTGATCTCATATGGAGGTTCAGCCCCTTCTGCAATCATTCCTCTTCCCATAGCTGAATCCTGCATAATCAATTTAATTTCATTGGAGTGAATTTCTCCGTCCCTGTTTCTGTCGATGGCCTCCTCAAGGTAGTTTTCCGGAGGTCTATGTGCTGGAACAAGGGAAGTCAAAATGAGTTCCTGTTCTCTCTTATCAATGATTCCGTCACCATTGGCATCTGCCATATTATCAAGAATATTCGTGACCTCGCGGGGAACCGGTAAATACAATGCATCAGGGAAAGGTGTCCAGGTCAGCATATCTATGAGGTAATGCCGATCTATGTTTAAATCCAATCCACCCAGAATATAATCCAATATTTGTTCCAGCTCCTCATGTGAAATAATTCCATTTTCATTGAGATCAAGCATCATATTGAAATTTTCCCAGGGGAACATATCCCTCAGAAATTGTGGAGCAAGTACAAAATGGATTTCAGCTGCCCGTCTCTGTTCTCCTTTATCAACAAAATTATCCTGATTTATATCAAAGAATTCATCAACCAGATTTGTTACTTCATGAGGCGCTTCGTAAAATTCCCATGTGAAATTGAAAAGTTCCATACGCTCATCACCGTTAAGAAAACCACTCTTATCATAATCGGTAAGAGCCTGATACGTATTAGTAACACATTCACCTTCCTGATTGAGAGTGATTTCGATGGTATGCAGCCTCCATGTACCTTTTTCAACTCTGAAATGGAGCCATTCATTTCCATTCGCATCAGGATACTCAAAACCTACCGCCATGTGATCGACACCATTTCCCTCTACATAATTAATTTCACCAAGGCGAAAATCTTCCTGTAGTCCGAAGTCACCGAAAAACATCAACCGGAATTCTGCAATTGCTTCCAACCCCCTGATATCATTCTGATTAAGGGATCTTTCATTAAACCGAACCAGCGCATCATCGGTGAGAATTTCTTCAAGCAGCCCGGAATTCCGGGTTAGTACAGCTTCTTCATAAATATGAAGGATTTCTCCAACTTCCGGTGGAATTTCCGGATGAGTTCTGTTCTCAGTTGCTTCTGATCTTTCAGACACTTCATCGATTAAAGAATCCGGTCCCCCGGCACAGGAGAATAACATCATGGAAGTAATAAGAATGGCAACAAACACAGAAAGAAAAATATGCGATGTTTTCATAACATGGCCTCCAAAGAATGACAGTAAAATTAATCTTAGGAGTCAAGGCAAATTGTAGTATAATTAATGATAGTACAATTAATTTGAGGGGTCAAGGAAAATGATTACTTGTAACTGTGGTGGATGGATCCAGGCTGTTAAATTTACTTATTTTGTGATACAATTTCATTGTTATTCTTAAGATGCTTATGAGAAAGCGATAAGTATTGTTCACACCATAAATATCTACACCTATGATGAGCCATTCGATTTACTTTTTATCCATCACTCAATAGCACAAATGGTCCTGCTATTTATATGGAAGGAGTACAATGTGAAGGCACTTCTTTTCTTTGTAATACTGCTGTTTATAATTAATCCCTCTGTTTTCAGTGAGAGTGAAAAGCCAATTTCTGTTGGAGTTAAACCCTACGGTTCTATTCCCCTGGGATCCAGCTCAGAACTTTTTAAACTTGGCGGTGGAATCAGTATTTCCGGATTTTACCTTCCTGAACTTTTCCGTATAGCAGGAATAACTCTTGAGAGCAATTATTTCGCTATTCCTATGGAAAACTCAAATGCCGTGTCTGCAATTTCAGTATCAGCCGGTCCCTTTTTACGATTTCCCATTGGAGACCGCATTACAGTTATTCCCTATGGAGGCGTTGGGTATTACTACTGGTTCCCTTTAAAATGGGATGCATTAGGAAATAATGGGGGTGGGATGGTCCTGAGCAGCGGTGTGTCCGGCACATTCAAGTTGACAGAAGGGCTGTCACTTGGTTTGGGATTATCCTACGATTACTACACTAAACTATATAATGGAATCAGCTTCAGTCTTGGAGCAACAATACCTCTTAAAGTGAATATCCCAAAATGGCAACTACAGATAGAGAAGGAAAAACCCCCTCAAATAGAAAAGCTTAGTACAACAGGGGATGGTATTGAGATTAAAGAGGTCCTGATGACTCCTGTTTTTCCTGCGCTATACAAATTCTACGACAATAATCCTCTGGGTACTGTAATAATGAAGAACATGGACAATGTTACTGCTAAAAACATACAACTGCAGTTTTTTGTTGAGCGGTATATGGATAATCCTATGGAAAGTGCAGAGCCCTTCAGTCTTGAACCCGGGGAAGAACGGGAAGTGTCTATATACGGCCTTTTTACCGAGGACCTGATGGAAATAACCGAAGGAACCAAGGCGACTGCCAAACTCACTCTATCGTATATGCTTGGTGAGAAAATATTCACAGATGATTTCACTGAAGTTATTGAGTTTTACAACAGAAATGCCCTGATGTGGGATGATGACAGAAAGGTTGCATCTTTTATTACTGCAAAAGACCCTGAGATACTCGGATTTGCAAAGAATGTTGTGTCATGGATGCAAAAAGTAAAGAATCCGGCAATGGATGAAAATTTACAAAAGGGTATGATCCTTTTTGAAGCTGTAAAAACTTATGGAATACAGTATCAGATTGACCCTACCACGCCTTTTTCCGAATTTTCAAAGGAGAAAACAACAATTGATTTTCTTCAGTTCCCCCGCCAGACCCTGCAGTACACAAACGGCGACTGTGATGACCTTTCGGTACTTTACACATCATTACTGGAGGCTGTGGGTGTGGAAACTGCTGTTATCACCATTCCAGGTCATATCTATGCAGCCTTTGCCCTAAAACAGTCATCCGAAGAAGCCCGGCGGATATTCAGTAAGCCGGATAACCTGATTTTTGAAGGTGATAAAGTCTGGGTGCCTGTAGAAATTACCATGTTTCAGGAATCCTTCGAAATGGCATGGAAAACAGGTGCCAAAGAGTGGCGGGAAAACAAGTCCCGGGGCCAAACAGGATTCTATCCTACCCGTGAATCCTGGCAGACTTATCAGGCTGTCGGCTTTCGGGAAGGATCATCAGGGATCCAAGTACCGGAGAGGGAAGAGGTGACAACAGAGTTTTCCAGGTCTCTGGAAAGGTATGTGGAGCAGGAAATCTATCCCAAAGCAGCAAGAATTCATTCTCTAATGGACCAAAGTGAGAATAAGATACGATATTTAAACAGACTTGCAGTTCTCTATGGAAGATACGGTTTGTATGACCAGGCTTTAGCGTCTCTGGAAAAACTGGTGGAACAGCAGGAATACATTCCTGCATTGATCAACCTGGGGAACATCCATTTTTTAAAGAAGGACTTTGAACAGGCAAGTACCTATTATCAACGTGCTTTCAACACAGATAACAAAAACACGGCGGCATTGCTTGGGATCGCCCGGTGTAACCATGAACTGGAAAATTACGGGACAGTAAGTAAACTCTACAAGCATCTGACAGATCTTGATCCTGAACTTTCATTTCGGTTCAGCTACCTGGACCTCCGGGGCGAGGAGGCAACCCGTGCGGCGGATGTTCTGGGCTTACGGCAGTTGGTACTGTGGGAAGAGGAGTAATCAGGAAGTAGTTCCTGGGTAATCTTCGGTTGCTGAGTGTTTTTGCTCTGTAAAAAATTTATCGAAGCATCTGGAAAGGGGAAGAGAATGAACCAAAATATAGTTTCTTTCAGAATAATAATTTTATGTATCCTTACCTTGCTTCTGTGTACAACATGTAATATCGAGTCTCCTTTTATAGATGTGATACAGGAGGAGATAGATTCCAATTCAGGAGGAGGAAGTACTTTTACTGTTACTTTTGATTCCCAGGGCGGTAGTTCGGTTACCCCGCAGACTATAGTCGGAGGTGGTAAAGTAACTATTCCTTCAGTACCTATTAAAGCAGGAAGCACCTTTATAGACTGGTACAGAGAATTATCCTATACAAATCAGTGGGATTTCGGGAATGATACTGTAACAGTTGACATGATTCTATATGCCAGGTGGACTATTTACAACAGCTTTGTGGCTGTTGGAGACGGGGGTCAGGTGTCCCATTCCGATGATGGAGGTCTTAACTGGACGACCCAAACCATTGGTGGTGGCTTGTATGATCTTAACGGGGTGACCTACGGCGGAGGTCGATTGGTAGTAGTAGGTGACGAGGGCAAGGCCTGGTATTCTGATGACCGCGGGACCAACTGGACTGCAACACTTATCGGAACCAGTGAGAATTTTAATGAAATAACCTGGGGAAACTACCTTGGAGGGCGTTTTCTGGCTGTAGGTACCAACAAAACTGTTGCCTGGTCCAATGATGGAGGCACTGGTACTTGGAATATTACTCTATTGCCTACATACACCGGAGTAGATGTTGCTTTCGGAGCAGATATTTTCACGGTTGTATGGGGTTCAGCTACATTTAGCTATGTGGACTTTTCCACCAATGGCGGCGAGACCTGGACACAGAGCGCGGCGATACCAACGGAGGGGGCGTGGAATTGGAGTTATGGTATCACCTATGGCACACGTTTTGTGTCAGTGGGGACAGCATTATCGAGTAGTTCTGAAGAGGCTATGTTCTATTCAGCTGACGGCAATACCTGGGCCGGTGAAAGACCGACCAATAGTGGCCAATATGTGCCACAGGCGGTGGGATATGATGGATCTAATTTTTATGTATCAGTGGGAGATTCAGGTCGTATCTGGTATTCTTCGAACGACGGTGTAACATGGAGTCAACCTTCCGGAGCAACACCGGATGCTGATTGTTACGGGATTATCTACGGTGGTGGAACCTGGATTGCTGTGGGTGATGTAGCGGGGAGCGGGAATGTATGGCGGTCCCCGGACATTGATGCCTGGACAGCTATCAATGTCGGCACTAATACCCTGAACGATGCCGTGCATATCCCCTGACCTGGCAAATGGTGCATTAATCTTTTACCTTCTTGAGCAAGAGCTATGTACAATAGATTTACCGCTTCAGATAAACCAACTCAGGGGGCAGTATAATATTATTCCCATACTTATCTTCTCCGTAACCTGCTTCTGCAAGAACGTTGAGGTCATGAAGAACCCTTCTATCACCATAAAAATTAACTTGCAAATTACTTTTTATATCTATTTTCCCGGATGCAAGAAACAGGGTGATAATCCGCTTAAATAATTCTTCAGTTCTCTCGTCATTATCAGGAAGGTTACCTTTCATGGATAGATTTTTTTCATAGAGAATAATTTCTTCCTTATCCATTAGATCAAGAATAATAAGCTGAAGCATTTTAGGCCATTTGCTGCCGGTATAGTTGTGAAAATCTTCCAGAAATGAATTGGAATCTATAAGGCGGCTTATATATTTTCGTTTTTCTGCATTAATTTTTTCATTAGCTCTAAAAAGTTCTAATGGACTTGAAGCATCATATTTTTCATTCCCCATTTCCATAGTTACTTTACTGCCATAGTGGTGAACAATTTTTGAGATAAGGGTAGATGGGCGTACATGGAACCCTCGATAGTTTGGAATTCCTACCTCAATTTCCCCCTCTTCAGCATATTCACTTATTATTGATTTACAGAGATTTTTAGCCGCTGTGAAATATTGATCTGAAAACCCAAGAAAAAATTCTATAAGAATAGATAATAATCTGTTTTTTGTTATAGGAAGAAAAGGCATTTTACCAAAGCGGAATTTGGATATAGACATATGTCTTTCATAATAATGTGATAAATCACTGGCGGATTTAAGAAGATGAAAAATTATACTTATATGCCCTCGCAGAATATGGAGGTTAGAGTTCTTCCTTTCTACATCTGACTTTGACAGATATGTGTCATACATTGACTGAAGATTATGAAATTGTGCTTTCACCAGTCTAAGCTTTTCTTCACTGATATGATCGGGAATATAGCTTATATAGTCCTTCTTCTTTAAGCTTTTACCGGATTCGAGTATATCAATATCTGAACTAAGGTTCAGAAAGGATGTAGCCAAATAAACTAGGGTCTGTTCCGATTGCTGCCTATCACTGATTTTTTTAGTTTCTTCAAGTTTATAATCCAGATATTGCTCACGAAAAAAATCAGGGTCAAGAGTTCTTATATCAATTTTTATTTTCTGTTTTCGAAGGAATTTAAGCAGTGTTTCTGAAATAGAAAGAATAGCAACATAAAAACTATCCAGAATCTTGTCAACTTCTACAGAAAAATCACCTTCAACAGATAAAAGATTATAGTATGGAACAGCTTTTTTCAGGTGAATAACATCATAGCAGACAGAACTGAATAATTTCTGAGCAGCTACTGTTTCTCTAAAGGGAAACCAGATGCTGCTATGCTGACAGCCATAACTGTCAAGAGTTTCCTCCATCCAGGTAGCTTCAAGGTTTAACCTGCCCAGAAATTTTCGATTTATAATATTCTCTTTGTTTTTCTGAGTTAGAGCAAATTTACAAAGACTGAATAATCTTTCCCCATTAGTAACTATAAGTTGTTCAAAATCTTTATAAGACATTCTTATCTCCGATAGAACTTATAATTAAATGGTAGGCCAATTTATTATTGAAGTCAAGGAACAACTACTGCAGTACAGCTCAATACCGACACTATCTTGTTCTTCCATATATTTATTCTCCGGACAATCTTTTCCTATAAGGTAGCCATACATAAATGCCCTCCTGCTCAATGTATCTAAAAGCCATCTAAGACCTTCCAATATGATGAAAATAAGAACGGCAATACCAGCTGCAATTCCGCAAAATACAGGAAACCAGTCTCCCCATTTTGTGTAGAAAGTCAACTTTTTTTCAGGAAGAGGTACATGTGCAATTGTATAACCTGCGGTATATGGTTCAGGAGATCCCGGATGGATACGTCCTGTTGCATCTATGTATACTGTAAACCCGGAAGAAGTACTCCTAAGCAGTGGCCGCTGATTTTCCACAGCTCTGAAAAGGGCAAGAATACCATGCTGCCGTCCCTCGACTGGAGAGAGAGACCAGTAGTCATTACTTATATTAAGAATAATATCGACATCCTGGAGTACAAAACGGCGAACATGATCGGAAAAAACATCTTCAAAACATATAGGAGTGGCAAAGCGCAGTTTATCATGCTGAAATACAAGCCGTTTTTCTCCAATACCCCAGTTTGAAATATTAAATTCCTGAAAAAGTTCATATAGCTCAGCAAATTTCACCTTATCCAGAGGAAAACGTTCAGAAAATGGAACCAGACGCATCTTATGAAAAAAATCCTTGATTTCACCTTTAGGATCTATAAGAACTGAAGAATTGAAGTTTATTCTTTTTTGGATCCCGGATTCCTGGGTTTCCATTATGTGATCCTGAGTCCCTGTTAGAAGCCATGTACCCATACTTTTCTGATACTCAACAAATTCTCCTATAACCTTACCCCAGTAGGATTTCTGTCTCTCGGGTTTTGTCCAGTATGTCAAGTCAAGTTCAGTGCCCCCTTCCGGCCATGCTACAAGATCGGGTTTTTCAGGCAAACTAAGTATTGCTTCAT
>DAOWEB010000076.1 GCA_030638735.1 Spirochaetaceae bacterium | reverse complement strand
TACCGGTAAAGAACTTTCCATAGAAGAGGGTCTGTCATCAGCCTATATATCTCTTGCTTGCAGTTATAGGCAGTGTATAGATAAGGTAGAATGGCTAACGGATAACCAATAGAAGGTTATACATATTGTCGGAGGTGGTTGCAGAAATGATTATCTCAATCAAATTACATCTGACATATCTGTAAAGAGAGTAATTGCCGGCCCTGAAGAAGCTACCTCTCTTGGTAATATTGGTATTCAGCTAAAGAATAATCAACCGGATCTTACTCTTCTTCAAATAAGGCAAATACTTAAAAAATCAATTTCTACAAGATCTTTTAATCCTGTAAATAATCAAAAGTTAATTAATAAAATGGCAACTTATTATAAAAATTATAAGGAGCTGTTCTAATCAGCTAAGGGGAGATATTTATGAATTCAAGTGAAATATTAGTCGACAGATCCGGACCTGTGGGTCTGATAACTTTGAACAGGCCGGAAGATATGAATACTTTTACCCATATGTTTGCACAACAGTTGAGTAGTGCTCTTATAGATTTTGATGAAGATGATGAGATACGTGTTGTTATTATTAAGGCAGAAGGAAAAAACTTTTCAGCCGGAATATCTTTGGATTCGTTTAAAGATAAGGACCACCGGGAATATCGTGAGTTTTTACGAATGATGGATCTTCATAATCATACAATTGCAAAAATGAAAAAACCTGTAATTGGTGCTGTAAAAGGATATGCCATTGCAAATGGGGCAGGACTTGCTTTTGCCTGTGACCTTGTAATTGCTTCCGAAGATAGTAAATTTGGTACAACAGCTATTAATGTAGGTTTGATTTGTCTTGGCCCTGCAGTACCGTTAAATAAAATAGTTGGACGGAGAAAGACCTTAGAGATGGTACTTACCGGAGATATGATGACTGCTGAAGAAGCTTTGGCTTTGGGGCTTGTTAATCGTGTTGTTCCGAATGATGAACTGGATAATGCTGCAATGGAACTGGCTCTAAAGCTAGCAAAAAAGAGTCCTGTGGCAATGGCGGTTGGGAAGCAAGGTATTTATGCTCTTCAGGATTTACCCTACCACCAGGGTGCAGATCTTATGACCGAATATTTTGCGAATCTTTGCAGTACTGAAGATGCTGAAGAGGGTGTAGCTGCATTTCTTGAGAAAAGAAAACCAAACTGGAAAATGAAATAAAGGGCTGGTCGCAAACAAGTTTGCTGCTAGCCAATGAGTCGTACCGGAAGAGCGAAGCGATGAGGAACGATCTCAGCATCCTAAGGAGATATATATGAATACTTTTAGTAAGAACTTACCTCCCGGGTATATGGGTAAAATACTGATTATCGATCTCGGCAGTAAAAAGATAAAAAAAGAAAAACTTGATCCTGAAATTGCCCGTCTTTTTCATGGGAACAGAGGTCTGGGGGTTGCATATCTTTACCGGCATTTTAAAAGATTGGAAGAATCAGGGAAATATAAAAATGCTTTTAAAGAGGTTGATCCGCTTTCTGGTGATAATGTGGCAATTATTTCAACTGCACCTTCTACAGCTACTAAAATGCCGACTTCCGGTCGTGTTCATATGAACTTTAAGTCTCCTCTTACAAGTGGGTATGGAAGTGCAAACTCAGGTGGATACTGGGGTGTTGATTTCAAAAAGACAGGGTATGATATGCTGATTTTGGAAGGAAAATCAGAAAAACCTGTGTATCTGCTTATTACTAATAACTCTGTAGAAATTAAAGATGCAGATGTATTGGATTCTATGAATTCAGAAGAGATTCAGAAACATTTTAAAGAAGACAGTCCTAAGAAGATGCAGGTTCTTTCTATAGGAGAAGCCGGAAGAAAACTCTCACTTTATGCAAATGTAATGAGTGATAAAGGGCGTACATTTGGAAGAGGTGGTGCAGGAGCTGTTTTTGGATCCAAAAATCTTATTGCTGTTGCCGTTTCACCTGATAGATCCACTAAGATCAGTGTTAGTAATGAAGATGAGATGGATATAAAAAATAAGGGCGGTTCGGTGTACAAGGCCAAAGTTAAACTGGATGTAGGTAAGTTTACCAGAAAGGAACAACACTACGGTTCTTTGGCATCTATGGGATCTCTTGGTCTGGCAGGAATGGTTAATAATTTTGACCAGCTTATTCATAATAATATGATAGATACTAATCATGAATTATCTGATATTCAAAAAGTTGATGGTGAGGCATTAAGAAACCATTCTAAAATCGCCGGGGCTGGAGAGGATGTAATCGAGGTAAAAAAGGACACATGTTATAACTGTTCAATCACCTGTAAAAGAAAAACTACTGTGAAGAACAGTAAGGGTGATGTAATTGATTCAGGTGAAGGTCCTGAATTTGAAACAGTTGCTTTACTGGGTGTAAATCTTTCCATTTATGATCTTCCTCTTATTGCCAGAGCAAATTATCAGGCTAACCGTTATGGAATGGATACTATTACTCTTGGATCAACTATTGCTGCTTTTGTAGAGTTGTACACTCTTATTAAGGACAGTAATTAAGACATCAGTGAAGGTGAAAAATTGTTTTTGAAAGATTCTGGGGATTTTGATAAACAACATGGAGAGCCCCGTTTTGGGAATAAGAATTATCTTTTAAGTCTTATAGACATGGTTGGAAAGGGAGAAAGTATAGGTAAATATCTGGCTCAGGGATCTTACAGATTCTGTGAGCGCTATGGCCATCCTGAACTTTCAATGACAGTTAAAAAACAGGAACTCCCTGCTTACGACCCACGGGCTTCCTATAGTCAGGCTCTTTGTTATGAGATGAGTAACAGAGGAGGATGTCACCTGGAAGGTGGTTATACAGCTGCATTAAGTTACTGCGCCGGTTATGCTGAATGGCCGGGAAACCGTATTGAAGGAACACCTCTAATTTCAAAAAATGCAACATTGAAGGGGACTGCAATTGACATTATAGGAGTTTGTGTATACAGCTCATTTGCAATTTCCCTTGATGAATATGCTCCTATAATTAATGCAGTAACAGGGGATAATCTAAACTCCGGTTCACTTTTAAAGTTTGCTCATAGAACTATCTCTTTAGAGAGGTTGTTTAATATTAAGTGTGGAAAGACAGAAAACGACGATTGGCTGCCAGACAGATTTTATGAAATACCAACACTTGTCGAGGGAGAGGAGACACTATGTAACAGGGATGTATTTAGTAAAATGCACAAAGAATACTACACTGCACTGGGATGGAGTGAGAAGGGAATCCCGGAAAATGAAACTTTGAGAAATCTTGGTATGGATGAATTTATAACCGAGGAGATTTTATCATTATGAAAAGCAAACAGGAAACAATCTACAAAAACTTCAAACTACTTGGAAATGCCCTGGGTTTGATAAATGCAAATAATACTCACAGTGGAAATATTTCTCAAACAGATCCTGATAACGATGATTATTTCTATATAACCTCCAGCGGATCACAGATTGGCAGTCTGGTTCCCAGGGATATAGTACCGGTTAAGTTTTCTGATGTTAGCTGGGGTGATGGGAGAGGATCCACAGAGTCTACAATTCATAGGAAATTACTTGGTATACCTGGAATAAATGCTGTTGCTCATGGACATTTTATGAACTGTACAACAATTTCTTTTGACCACAAAGAGAAAGAAATTTTTCTGGAGTACATAGGTCTGGATAAAAAAGGGAGGGAGGAATTCCGATTTTCTCCTATAGATTTGTTTGGAGCTTATGTTGTTGGTTCTGTTCAGGTTGGGAGTTATGAACAACCTGTAGGATCGCCTGAAATGGAGGAAAGACTTCCGGTATATCTTAAAGAAAATCACCTGACAATTGTCCGGGGGCATGGTCCTTTTGCAAGAGGTTCCTCTCTTGAAGATTGTCTTTACAGATTAGGTGTTTTGGAACACAGTGCTACACTTGCTCTCCATTTGCGAAGAAGAGGTTATTCTATAGTTAATATTCAACGGAAAATTCAAAAAGAAGGTAAAGATATATTTTTTCCTGTGAAACCTCATTTTCTTGATGAATCTATGCTGGAACAAAGGGAAGTGACAGATAAAGTTATGATTCAGGATTTTGAAGAAAGACTTAATTACAATTACAAAAATCTTATTGGAGCTTATGGAACAGGTTCAATGAGCCAGAAAGTTTCTGCCAATGAGATGATCTACTGCCCAATGTCTGCAGTACCTGATGGGATGAATTTCCCTATGCTTAGATTAAACCTGGATTTTCAGGACGATGATTCAGTTGATATGTGTATGCATAAATTAATTTACAAAAACACTATTCAGAATGCATGTATGATTACTACTAATCCTATGGCTGTAGCTGATGGTATGGCCATACTGGCAGAAAAATATGGTGCAGGTGTCCTGGCAGGTGAGAAACTGGATATTTCTTATGAACCGGATAATCACCCGGTTGTAGCTCCCATAGATGCAGAAGCAATTTATTTAAATCCACGACTGGGTCTGGTTGATATTCATCAGTTAAATGATATGAGTCCGGAAAATCCAATACTTAACATGCTTAGAAATTATAAGGGCTGTTGTGTGGTTGCTGGGTATGGAGTAATTTCAACAGGAGAGACTACCCTGGAGCAAGCCGCTCATAATGCATCTTCTGCAGAGAGGATTGCTCAGTTTAGATCGGATGTATATATAAATGAAAAAATGATGAATGGACCTAAGATGAAGTCATTCGAGCCATTAACAAAATAATTAAATTTAAACTTATTTTCCAATATCAAAAGCTTTTATAAAGAAGGCTTTTGATATTGTGAATGGATATGTATTCGGGTGGATTGTATTGGAAATATATTCCTTGCAGAACACCCCCTAATAACTTAAAATATGTATATGGGAAAAAATGTATTTATTCTTATTTCTTTCTCTTTTCCGGGAGATTTAAATGCGTAAACCAGTAAGTCTCATTCAGGTTTATCTATTTAGTTTAATTTTAATAATTTTTATTATTTTTCCACTTCTTGGTTTTTTCTGGATAAAACAGGAAATTAGTGAATCCAGTACAAAATCAAATGAACAAAGACTGGAATATATAGAATCCGGAAAAGAGACAATAAAGAATGAGGTTGATAATGCTGTAGCCTATATACACTTTATCCGGGGTAAGGCGGAAGAGAATCTTAGAAAAAAAGTTAAATCGAAAACACTTTATGGTGTTGAACTAATATCAGGACTGTATGAGGCAAATAAGGGTAGAATGTCTCTTTCAGAAATGAAAAATCTGGCACATGATGTGTTGTCTTCAATATCATGGGATGATGGACGTGGTTATTTTTTTGCCGAAAATATGCTTGGTTTTGAAATTTTAAATCCCAATAATCCTGAATTGGAAGGGACAAATATCATAAATTTGCAGGATTCAAATGGTACTTATATAGTTAAAGAAATTTTGAATACAGCAAAAAGTGAAGAAAATGGAGGGTTTGTTTCTTATTTCTGGAATAAACCGGGTTTCCCTGAAAAATTAGTTGCTAAAATATCATATGTAAAATACTTTGAGCCTTTTGGATGGGTAATTGGTAATGGTAAATATCTGGAAGAAGAGGAAGCTCTCATGAAAGAGGAAACTCTTTCCAGTCTGAAAAATTTTTACTTTACAAAATCAGGAGTATTTTTTGGAGGGGATTGGCATGGAGGTAGTTTATTTGAATCCTCTGTCGGAGCTAATATTTACATATCACCGGATGATATTAATTCAGAGTTATTTGAAAGAATTATTGCAATAGCCCGAAATGGTTCCGGATTTATAGAATTATTTTTGGATGATCTTTCCTCTGGTAATACTCCCGCTTATAGAAGTATATACTATATAAGTGGAATAGCAGAGTGGGAGTTGTATATTGGTTCTGCAATAGATCTCGAAAAAATTGAAAAAGCTATCAAAATAGAAAGAGCTAATTTAAAGATAAGAATTAAGAATCGTATTATCCGTATAATAATCTATGTTGCTATTTTTACCCTTTTAGGCATATTTATAGTATTTCTTATATCCAGAAGAATAAAACATAATTTAAAAATTTTTAAAGACTTTTTTGATCATGCTGCCAATGAATTAACGGTGATAAATACAAAAAAACTATTTTTTAGAGAATCGCGTATTCTCGCTAATTCTGCAAATCATATGGTGAAAGAAAGACATAAAGTTTTAAAGGAATTACTTGAAAGTGAGAAGCGGGTTTTTCAGATTATTGAAGCTGCAAATATTCCCATGGCAATAGGGAAAGAGGGTGATGCAGAATTTCTTAATAAAAGCTTTAGGGAAACATTTGGATATACTCTTAAAGATATACCTACTATGGAGAAAATGTGGGATCTCTCATATCCTGATCCTGTATATAGGGAAAAAGTACAAAAAGAATGGGGTGAGGCAATAGAACTTACAAATAGTTTTACAAAGTCCTTTAACAAACAGTACTGCACTGTAAGGTGTAAAAATGGTGAAGACAAAAAAGTTGAAATAGATTTTAGTCCTGTAGGGGAGAGAGGGCTAACTACCTTTAGAGATTTAACTGCTGATAATAAAAGAGATGCTGAAAAAGATTTACTTGAGAAAAAACTCCTTAGAGCTCAAAAAATGGAAGCAATAGGTCTTATGGCTGGTGGTGTTGCTCATGATCTCAATAATATTTTATCTGGAATAGTAGGATATCCTGATCTTATAATGATGTCCCTGGATGAGGATAGCGAAATTATTCCTCATGTTAAAGCTATTAAAAGATCTGGTTTACGTGCTGCAGATGTTGTGGCTGATTTACTTACAATAGCAAAAGGTGTTGCCAGTACAAGAAAACCTTGTACTCTAAACAAAATTATAGATCAGTATTTTGATTCGCCAGAGTATGAAAAGTTAAGACCGATAATGGAGAATATAAATCTTATCAGAAAATTAGATGAAAATATACTTAATATATCCTGTTCAGAGATTCATATAAAAAAGTGTGTAATGAATTTAGTTATGAATGCAGTTGAAGCCATGGAAAATATTGGTGACCTGACAATATCAACCAGAAACCAGTATGTGGATACTCCCTTTTCAATGGGTCAGTATATGGAAAAAGGAGAATATGCTGTACTTAGTGTTAAAGATTCCGGACATGGTATTCAGGAAGAGGACAGGGAACGGATCTTTGATCCCTTTTATACAAAAAAAGTTATGGGAATGAGTGGTACTGGCCTTGGACTGTCTGTTGTGTGGAATACTGTTCAGGATCATCATGGGGGAATAATTGTTACAAGCTCAGACAAAGGCACAGTTTTTGATTTATATTTTCCAGTGGACAGAACTATTCTTATTGAAGATTCAATTGCCCCGGAAGTATTTGATATTCAGGGTAAAGGTGAATCTGTTTTAATTATCGATGATGAATCACTTCAGCAGGAAATTGCATCTGGAATGCTGAAATATCTGGGGTATAAAACAAATTATGTAGGTTCCGGAAAAGAGGCTGTAAAATGGCTGGAAACTAATTCTGTTGATATTTTACTTCTTGATATGATAATGCCATCAGGACTAAATGGATATGAGACTTATAAAGAAATATTAAAAATACATCCAAATCAAAAAGCAGTTATTGCAAGTGGTTATTCTCAGAATAAAGATGTAGAGAGTACCTTAAAACTGGGTGCAGGCCGGTTTATTAAAAAACCTTATACTATAGATTTTCTTGGTAAGGCATTAAAGCATGAACTTATGAAGAAATGATTCTGTTGGAGTTCCAGTACGGGTGATTCACGAATCATCTCTTCTAATATTCTTACAAATATGATAATCTATAATTAAAAGAGGAGCATTATGAATAACACTAACAACCGGATGCTGGAAGATTTTTTTGATAAACTAAATGAAAAGAGCCGTACAAATTTACTCCCTTCATTATTAAAAGCACAGGAGTTATTTGGGTATATATCGGAAGATGTTGCTTTGAAAATAGGTAAAGTTTTAAAAGTTGCTCCGGCAGATATCTATGGAGTTATTGAATTTTATTCACTGTTATACTCAAGACCAACTGCAGAAACGGTAATAAGAGTCTGTACCAGTCCGTTGTGTTCTCTAAAGGGATCAAAAAAAATTCAAAAAGCGTTATTGGAAAAATTAAATTTGAAAGAAGGAGTTCCTTCTTCTGACGGCCGATTTATGGTTGAGTCTGTTCAGTGTCTGGGTCTTTGTGATCATGCTCCTTCTGCAATGGTTAATAATGCAACTGTTTGTGATATTAGTATAGATAAACTGGATGATCTTATAGAAGGGAAAAAGTCTGTTCCTGATAATAAGACATATGGGAATAACCCTGTTTTAACTGAACGATTTAATAAAATAGATCCTGTTAATATTGAGGATTTTATAAATGAGGGTGGTTTTACAGGCTTTCTTCATGCATTAACTCTATCCAGGGAAGGTCTTATAGAAATAGTAAAAGCAAGTGGACTTTTAGGTAGAGGCGGAGCTGCATTCCCCACAGGACTTAAAGAGGAAGGTGCTGTTCAGACTGAAAATACCGAAGCTTATGTTGTTTGTAATGCAGATGAATCCGAACCTGGTACTTTCAAAGATCGGGTTATGCTAAGTAGAGATCCATTTAGTGTTCTTGAAGGTATGTTGATTTCGGCTTATATTATCGGGGCACAAAAAGGTTATATTTATATTCGCGGAGAGTATCAGGATGCCCAGGCTGTATTTTTACAGGTAATTGATAAAGCAAGAGCTTCCGGTTTTCTTGGAAAAAATATTCAGGATTCTGATTTTAGTTTTGAGCTGGAGATAAGATCAGGTGCCGGAGCATATATCTGCGGAGAAGAAACTGCACTGTTTGAATCCATTGAGGGTAAACGGGGTTACCCCAGAAACAAACCTCCTTATCCGGTAGTCAGCGGTTTATTTGGAAAACCTACAAATATAAATAATGTAGAAACATTCAGTTACCTTGCACGTATTTTGAGTGATAAAAAGAGAATGATTTCCAATCCCGGACTGTCATCTCCATCAGGATCCAGGCTCTTCTGTCTTTCCGGTGATGTTGTCAGACCCGGCTTATATGAACTTCCATTCGGTGTAAAACTAAATGAAGTAATTGATGATTGGGGCGGTGGACTCCGGGGTGGAAAACAGATGAAAACTATCATTCTTGGAGGAGCTTCCGGAAGTTTTGTTCCCCGGGAACACTGGAATATTGCTCTTGATCAGCAAACATTACGGACAGCAGGACTTTCTATGGGATCCGGTGTAATAATGGTATTTGATGAAACCAGAGATATTCGCAATATTCTTGTAGATATAACTAATTTTTTCAACCATGAGAGCTGCGGAAAGTGTTATCCCTGTCAGCTTGGTACCCGGAAACAGCAGGAAATTATAGGCAGGATAAACAGGGAAGGTGTACTGCCTGGTGATTACAGTCGTTTGGAAGATGTTGGACTTACTATGAAAGATGCATCTCTGTGTGGTCTTGGGCAGACGGCTTCTTCTGCAGTTTTGAGTGCAATGAATATTTGGCCTGAACTTTTTATTAATCAAAATGAATTAGGTGGTAAGTAATGGTGACAGTATACCTGAATGATAGTAAGCTTGAAATTGAAGAAGGTAAAACAATACTTGAGGCTTCAGAAAAGGCTGGAATAGATATACCTACAATCTGTTATCATGAAAAACTAACACCTCCCGGTTTATGTAGACAATGTGTTGTGGAAGTTGAAGGAGCAAGAGTTCTACTTCCTGCCTGTATAACAAAAGTACGTGACGGCATGAAAGTTCAGACAGATTCAGATCGGGTTATTCGTGCCAGAAGAACAATTCTGGAGATGCTGTCAGGTTCCACTGATTTAACTGCTGCACCTGAACTAAAAGAACAAATGGTACAATATGGTGCAGATGCCGACAGGTTCAAAGATACCAGAGAAAGAACTTATCCTGTAAAAGATGATAACCCTTTTTATATGAGAGATTACAGTAAATGTATTCTATGTGAACGATGTGTTCAGGTCTGTTCTTCAGATATTCAGTTTTCATATGCTCTTACAACAACAGGGAGAGGATACAAAAACAAAGTATCAACATTTTATGATAAAAAATTACCCGAAACCAGCTGTGTCTTTTGCGGAAACTGTGTAGCTGTTTGCCCGACAGGAGCATTAATCGCAAGTAATGAATACAATTTAAAATCAGAAGGGGCAGAATAATGAAGTTTGATAGAATAGTTAGAACTACCTGCCCTTATTGTGGTGTAGGTTGTCAGATAGAATTAAATGTTATAGATGAAAAGATAATAAGCACCGGAGCTCCGGAAAATTCAGCACCTAATTTTGGCAGACTCTGTGCTAAAGGCCGTTTTGGTACAGATTTTACCCATCATCATTCAAGATTAAAAATGCCTCTTATTAGAAAGGATATTGATAAAGGACTCAGGTTTCCTGTTGGTGTAGAAGGTTTTAGAGAAGCCTCCTGGGACGAGGCTTTGAATCTTGCTGCAGACAGGATAGCTGAAACATATAAAAAATCCGGAGGAGAAGCTTTTGGTACTTTCTGCTGTGCAAAGGCTACAAACGAAGATAACTATTTATTTCAAAAATTTGCCCGTAGTACATTAAAAACAAATAATGTTGATCACTGTGCAAGGCTTTGTCATGCCGCTTCAGTTGCCGGTCTTCAAAAAGCTTTGGGATCTTCTGCAATGTCAAATTCTATTGCAGAAATGAAAGATCTGGAAGTTTTTATAGTAACAGGGTCGAATACAACAGAAACCCATCCTGTTATTAGTACTTTTATGAGGGAAGCTGTAGTTAAAAATGGTGCAAAATTAATAGTCATTGATCCAAGAAAAATAGAAATGACTAATTTTGCTGTTCTCCATCTGCAGCATAAACCAGGAACAGATGTTGCTTTATTTCAGGCAATGGCAAATGTAATTATAAAAGGAAAACTCTATAATACAAATTTTATAAATTCCAGAACAGAAGGGTTTGAACTCTATTCAAAAAATCTGGATAAGTTTACCCCCGAATGGGCCGAAATTATAACAGGTGTTCCTTCGGATGATATAAAAGAAGCTGCAGAAATATATGCAAAAGCTAACACTGCTGCAGTATATTGGGGTATGGGCATTAGCCAGAGTGTACATGGAACAGATAATACTATCTCTATAGCAAATTTGGCATTACTCTGCGGACATCTGGGACGTTCCGGAACGGGTCTTAACCCTTTGCGGGGGCAGAATAATGTTCAGGGTTGTTCTGATACCGGCGGATTGCCTGCATATTATTCTGGTTATCAGAGTGTCAGCGATAATGAGATTAAATTAAAATTCGAAGCTAAATGGAATACTCATTTAAATAATAAACCAGGACTGACGACCCTTGAAATGTCAGATGCTGCCGGATCCGGTCTTATAACAGATTTTATAATACTTGGTGAAAACCCTCTTATGAGTGAGCCTGATTTAAATGCTGCAAGACATCATTTTTCAAAATTAAAGAATGTAATAATGATAGATATTTTTTTTAATGAATCTGCAGAATATGCAGATATCATATTTCCTGCTGCATCATTTGCAGAGAAAGATGGGACATTTACAAATAGTGACAGGCGTGTACAGTTGATTCGCCCGGCATTTGATACTCCCGGAGAGGCTAAGGTAGATTGGAAAATTATTCAGGAGCTTGCTTTAAAGGTGGAATCCCGGTTGGATCGAAAAGAAAGTTCAGGATTTGAGTTTTCATCAGCTTCCGAAATATGGGATGAGATGGCAGAACTGGTTTCTCCCTTTGGAGGTATTTCACATTCCCGATTGGAAAAAGAGGGTGGTGTTCACTGGCCATGTCCTCTAGAAAATCATTCCGGAACACCCTATCTTTTTTCAGATACTTTTCCCAGGGGAAAGGGACTTTTCAATGTTCTTGAATTAAGACTGGAATCCGAACAGCCCACATCAGAATACCCGTATATACTATCTACCGGAAGAATTCTCTATCACTGGCATGGAGGAACCATGACCAGGAGATCTGTTTTAGATAAAATCTATCCTAAGGCACTGGCAGAGATAAATCCGGAAGATGCAGAAAAAGATGGTTTACAGGATGGGCAGACTGTTACAGTCTCTTCTTTAAGGGGTTCTGTTTCTGTTGAGCTCAAGGTTTCTGGTCGCTCTCCTAAAGGTGTAATATTTATTCCAATACACTTTTCTGAAACAATAGTTAATGAACTAACCAACGATCTTCGTGATCCTGTTGCAAAAATACCGGACTTTAAAATTAGTGCAGTTAAAATTATTCAACAATCCAGTTCATTAACTTAGCACTGACAAGGAGATTTCCTTCCGGGTCTATAACTTCTGCCGAGAAAAAAAGACGTCTGCCTTTTTTCTCGGTAAGGACTGCTTTGACAATTATATACTCATAATCTTTACTTACAGGCCTTCTGTACTTTAGTGACATATCTCTGGTAAAATTTATTGGACCCACAAGCATACTTAAAGGGCCAACAGCATTGTCTATGGCTGCTGCTATTACTCCTCCCTGCATACTGCCAAAGGGGTTTAGTGTACTTTCCGGAACTGGAAATTTTACCTCGATTTTTGCATTTTTCTGATCAATATTTATAAATTCAGCACCCATAGAGAGAAAAACCGGTGGAGGTAGAACGATTTTATCAAACCCTTCCGGATAGTGTTCTTTAGCCAGTTGTATAAAATATTCCATTAAATCTGTCTTATCCATGGTTTCCTCTTAGCCTTAAACGAATTAATTTATCAAGACCTTTACATAACTTGAGGATAATGTCTATGATAATAGAAGCTTTTATTATTTGAGCATAATTTTTGTTATGCTTCAACCAACAGGGGTCATTAATGTCTGTAAAAATTACTATACTTGTGCTCTATGCTATGACGATTATTTTTTTTGGAATCCGGGGAATGAAAAAAACCAAAAATTTTTCTGACTTCTTTTTAGGCGGAGGAAAAGTTGGTCCCTGGATGACAGCATTTTCTTATGGGACAGCTTATTTTTCTGCTGTAGTATTTATAGGTTTTGCAGGTAAAGTAGGGTGGGGTTTTGGTTATTCCGGAGTATGGATTGGTATAATTAATGCTTTGGTTGGTGTTCTTGCTGTATGGTGGCTTATGGCCTGGAAAATTAAAAAAATGTCTTTGGATCTTGGTGTTACAACTATGAGCGAATACCTTGAAATCCGGTATAACAGTCGGGGTATGAAATTATTTGCTTCTATAATAATTTTTGTTTTTCTAATACCTTATTCAGGAGCTGTGTTTATAGGACTTTCATATCTTTTTAAATACTCTTTCCAGGGTATAGAATACTGGCATGCAGTTGTATTTATGGGAGTTTTTACGGCAATATATCTTGTTATGGGTGGTTATAAATCCATGGCTGTTCTGGATACATTTTTTGGAATGGTAATGACAGTTGGAGTAATTATGTTATTGGTTTTTACACTTAGCAAAGCAGGTGGAATAACTAATATTACTAC
>DAOWEB010000064.1 GCA_030638735.1 Spirochaetaceae bacterium | reverse complement strand
GTTCCCATCAGAAAAAATCAGAACCTTACTGCATATGGAATAAAAGAATTTGAAGTATGGGCAGAAACTTCTATAGATCCGCCATATAAACCTTTTCCTCAGAATGAAGTTTTTACAGGTGTTACAAAACCCATTACCAACACAACTACTATGAGAGATGAAATACTTAAAAAATACAAAAACGGCACAGATAACTGGATAGCTAGTTTTATGAAGCCGGGAGATACTCATACTTCATCACACCCAAGTTATTATGTAAAACAGCGTACTATTGATCCTGCAATACCGGAAATGCATAACAGTAAAGCTACATCCGAAGGAATCGGCTATGGTATGATAATAAGTGTTTTAATGGCCGGATCTTATGGAACAGGTATGGAAAAGGATTATTTTGACGGATTATGGAGAATGTCTTCTAAGCATTACTGTAAGGTTGAATATCCCAATAATACTTATAATGATTCTGTTTTAATGCATTGGAGAGTTGATGATGGTGAGGGACTTCCCTCAATTAAGGATTATGGAAATGCTACGGACGGAGACAGTGATATAGCATATGCCCTTATTCTTGCAAGTCAGCAATGGGGCGTAAATGCAACTCCTAAAGGCGAAACAAAAACTTATCTTCAGCTTGCAAATGAGATACTGGACGATCTTCTAAAATGGTCTTATATATATGCTCAAGCAAGTGATGGTAAAATGTATTACTGGCTGAATGATTGTAGTGAATCCCCACGTGGAGAAGCTAGAATAAGTCCTCAACCTATAACTGATCCATGGGTATGGTTAATACGTCCGTCTGACTGGCTTGCAGATCATTATGATCTATTTTACCGGGTAACTGGTGACATAAAATGGAAAAATGTACGTGACGGTGTTGTAGATATAATGAGATATATACAAGGTATAAGTGGAAATACTAGTAATCTTGTACCGGACTTTATACTTTTTGATCCAGCTCAAGGTGAAAAAATATTCAGACTGGCTACAGATGAAGAACTTACTATATCAGAAATTTCAATGGAATCTAATCCGCATGATTACTACTATAATTCCTGCAGGCTGCCTTTTAGAATGACTCTTGCGTATGCTCATTACTTTAATACAGATTCAAGCACAGTTTTAATGGATTCTATGAATAAAATAATGAAATTTTTTAAAGGAATAGTCGGTTCCGGAAATAATTATAATAATATTTATGCCGGATATACTTTAAGTGGAATAAAGATTCCTAGTGTTACCTGGAAAGATATTGCATTTCAGTCTCCAATTGCTACAGCAACTACACTACAATTAGGAATATCAGACTTATCGGGATTCAGAACTAATGGCTGGTTATTTGTCACAAATTATAAACCGGAAGGTGATCCAACATTGACAACAGGTGGTACTGAATATAATGGTTATTATGGTGATACTATTAATTTAATGTGCCTTTTGGCTTCTACCGGAAACTGGTGGGATCCTGGTAAATAAACAAAAATTTTACTATTAAAAAAAAATAAATCCCTGTACCTGGAATATTTCTTCGTACAGGGATTTTTTTTGCAGATTTCATATTCATACTCTCTTTTTTTAAATTATTTAAAAAAAACGATGATTCTTCTTTTGAGCAGCGATATATGAGTGTTACGACAAAAATAGTAACTAATGTTTTAAAAAATTGCATTTTATATTCCATGAAGGAGGTGGATAAAAAGAAAATGGGATTGCAATATCAGAATAAATACACTTTAAGGAGAATAAATTGAAATTATTAACAAAAACTTTAATTGGTCTAACTTTTTTAGCTATTTTGTTTTCATGCAGTAACCCTGTTGGAAATAATGATGAACAGGCAGATTTGCCTGATTTTAATACTCCCGGAGGGACTGTTCTGGACAGTAGTAATCCTTTTGAAAATGCAACTGTAATTGAAGGGAAAATGGAATCTTCCGGTTCTGAAAACTATCAAAATCTACAAAATGTTGCTATAAGAAAAAACGTTCATGTATCTTCTTTTTATCCAGCTTTTAATGGTGATAAGGCTGT
>DAOWEB010000011.1 GCA_030638735.1 Spirochaetaceae bacterium | reverse complement strand
GAACAGCAGGCAGATAAGTTTTTAATGTTTATGCTTGGATCAGAAGAATACGGTATAGATATAACACGTATTACAGCTATTGAAGAGCTTCCACAGATAACAACCATTCCTGATATGCCGAACTTTGTAAAGGGTGTAATAAATCTTCGTGGAAAAGTTATTCCTGCAGTGGACTTACGTTTACGCTTTGGCATAGAAGAACGGGAATATGATGACAGAACATGTATAGTCATTGTAAGCATGAATGAAAGTACTATTGGCTTAATTGTAGATATTGTCTCTGAAGTACATGAAATAGCAAAAAATGATATTGGACCACCCCCTCCTTTTAAAAATGCATCAGGAAAAGAGCAGTATATTGCCGGCCTTGCTAAAAAAGGAGATGAGGTAAAAATTATTCTGGATGTTCATAAAATTATTAGTAATGAAGATAAAGCAAGACTAGAACAAAGCAGCAAAGATTAAAAGGGAAAAATTATGAACGGATCTACTGGAATCTTGTAGCTGAATACGGACAAAAACCACGTCCAGATAGTAATGGGACTTTAGCATTAATGGACATTATGAAAAAATTGGGTTTTACAACTGTCTGGACCTGAAAGACAGTGTAAAAAAACCAGTTGCCCAATATATAATAAATGTTAAAAATGAGACCTGTAATAGGAACCCCAAGTCTTCTCTCGAATATAGCAGTAAGTACGTTTGCCGATGCATTGCCCTTCTATTGTCTGGAATACATAAGGACAGTGACTAAGTTCAAGTCCTTGTGGACCCAAAAAGCACCTCTTTAGAGGTGCTTTTTTTATACACCTTTTGCAATTTTATTTTAATACAATCAAACTGATTTTTTACTCATCTATATTTGCTTTTTGAAAAGGGATATACGAGACTTTGAATTAAGAAATTAGTCGGAGGAAAGAAATGGGTGATATTGATTTAATGGTTGAAGATGATGATGATTTAGAACAGCAGGCAGATAAGTTTTTAATGTTTATGCTTGGATCAGAAGAATACGGTATAGATATAACACGTATTACAGCTATTGAAGAGCTTCCACAGATAACAACCATTCCTGATATGCCAAACTTTGTAAAGGGCGTAATAAATCTTCGTGGAAAAGTTATTCCTGCAGTGGACTTACGTTTACGCTTTGGCATAGAAGAACGGGAATATGATGACAGAACATGTATAGTCATTGTCAGCATGAACGAAAGTACTATTGGCTTAATTGTAGATATTGTCTCTGAAGTACATGAAATAGCAAAAAATGATATTGGACCACCTCCTTCTTTTAAAAATGCATCAGGAAAAGAGCAGTATATTGCCGGCCTTGCTAAAAAAGGGGAAGAGGTGAAGATAATACTGGATGTTAACAAAATTATAAGTAATGAAGATAGAGCAATATTGGAACAGAGTAGTTAAGGTTAAAAGTCTGGAAGGAGAATAGTATGGAAACGAAAAAAATCGGCTTTATAAAAACTATTGGAGGGAAAATTCTTCTAATGTTTACAATAGTTGTCTTATTGTCTATTGGTGTTGTAACCTTCCTGTCAATAAGCCAATCATCTTCATCTCTGGTGGAATCACAGTTTAATCAGCTGGAAGCCATGCGAGAGATAAAAAAGGGGCAGATTACCAGCTATTTCTCTGAGCGCCAGGGAGATATGGATGTTCTTTCAAATACAGTCTTGTCACTAAGACAAATTGCTTTCGAAAAACTTGAGGCAATCCAAAAACAGCAATACAATATAATCCACACCTATTTCCGGAATAATATAGTTACACGTAGAGATATAGTATCAGGATCACCCATGCATAAAGTATTAAACAGTATTGTAAAAGAACGTAATGGTCTTGGAATATCAGGGGAAAGCTATATTGCAGAACAATTCAACAACCGATCCATATTTAGATCCGATATGACAACTATGGGAGGTGGTAAATTTGTCTTTGGCTACGATCTTACTGACATTACTCCAGATTATCTTAGGCTTGCCTTTGAAGGTAAAAGCGGCTCGGAAGTATTTACGGATTCCGCAGGGAATTTGGTAATGGTTGTCCACACACCACTGAATTTACCAGGATTAAACTGGGTACTTATTACAAAAATGAATATTGCTGAAGCAATTATTCCAACTATCGAAGGTAGAAGTAATGATTATTTTATGGAATACATTGAATCCTATGGTTATTACGATCTTTTTCTTATCCATCCGAACGGCCATATTTTTTATTCAGCCTTTAAAGAAAAAGACTTTAATACTAATATTCTGGACGGATCATATAAAGATTCCAGCCTCAATGATGCGGTAAAAAAATCTCTCAAGACAGGTAAATTCGCATTTGGCGACTTCAGGCCTTACGAACCATCAGGAGGAGTTCCGGCAGCTTTTATATCAAAGCCAATTATCCATAATGGAGAAATAGAGCTTATTGTTGGACTACAACTGCCTCTTGATCAAATAAATGGAATAATGCAGGAACGAACTGGAATGGGATATTCCGGAGAATCTTACCTCGTAGGTCCACAAAAATTAATGAGATCCGATTCTTTTTTAGATCCTGAGAATCATAGTGTAACAGCTTCATTTGCAAGACCGGAATCTGGATCAGTAGATACTTCGGCTTCACGAGATGCTTTATCTGGAAATACTAATTCCAAAATTATAATCGATTATAACGGAAACCCTGTTCTATCCGCCTATACTCCAGTAACTGTATATGATACCCAATGGGCTCTTATATCCGAAATAGATGAGGCAGAGGTTCAGGAGCCTATTAATGGATTAATATTTTTTATTCTTATAAGTGCATTGGTTATGATAATTATTGCAGTTATTGCAGCAGTTCTTTTTTCAAGAACTATATCAAAACCAATGGCTACCCTTACAAATCTTGCAACAGAAATTGGTATTGGTAATTTTGATGTAATGATAGACAAAAAACTTATTAAGGCTAAAGATGAAATAGGAGCACTTTCCAAATCTTTTGACAGCATGATAGAGAGCCTTCAGTACAAAGGGAATATGGTAGAAGAGGTTGCAAAAGGCAATTTAACCATAGATGTAAAACTTGCATCGGACAAAGATGTTCTGGGAACTTCATTAGTACAGATGACAGATTCTCTGAATAATCTCCTTGGTCAGATAAATATGTCGGTAGATCAGGTCAATATAGGTGCAGACCAGGTGTCCCAGGCAAGTCAGTCATTGTCCCAGGGCGCAACAGAGTCTGCAAGTTCTTTAGAGGAAGTATCAGCATCTATTACCCAGATAAACAGCCAGTCGAGACAGAATGCAGAAAATGCAACCGAGGCTAATAGTCTTGCAAAACAATCAACAGAAGATGCCCAGAAGGGAAACAAAGAGATGGAAAGCCTTTCAGAGGCTATGAAAAAGATAAATGAATCCAGTGATCAGATTAAAAAGATAGTTAAGGTAATTGATGACATTGCATTCCAGACAAATCTATTGGCCCTTAATGCAAACGTAGAAGCAGCCAGAGCAGGAAAGTATGGAAAGGGTTTTGCAGTTGTTGCAGATGAGGTTCGTAATCTTGCAGTACGAAGTGCTGAAGCTGTAAAAGAGACAACAGAAATGGTAGATGAATCTATAAAAAATATTGAATCCGGAAATAAGGCTGTAGAGGCTACAGCAATTCAGCTTGAATCAATTATGGGTGGTTCCTCAAAAGTAGCAGATTTTCTTGAAGAGATTGCTACTGCAAGTAAAGAACAGGCAGAAGCGATTGATCAGATAACTCAAGGGTTGGAACAGATTGATCAGGTTACACAGTCAAATACAGCAAGTGCAGAGGAAAGTGCTGCTGCTGCAGAAGAGCTGGCATCCCAGAGTATTCAGCTGAAGAATATGGTGGCAACTTTTAAACTTAAAAACAAAATGGGAACTTCTGCATCGCCAGTTGCCAAGCCAAGACAACTGGAGTATCAGACTCCGAAAGCGGCAGCTCCAATTACCCATTCTGTAAGTCATTCTGCTGAAACTGGGATTAAACCAGTTGATCCGGCTGCTGTTATTTCTCTGGATGATGATGATTTTGACAGATTTTAATTAAATATTAACATGTGACCCGGGTATATTGTCCGGCCCTGGTAATTTGAGATAGAGTTAGTAATATAGTGATTGGGTCAGGATTCGGCGGAAGTGTTTCTGCTATGAGTCTTGCAGAAAGAGCCATAAGTCAAATACCAATAAAACCTGAATAATTTATTACCTTATATTAATCAGTTATTAATAATTTTCTTGACATATCTGATATGAACGTTATAAATATTATATAAAACTTTTTGAACTTATTTCAGTTATAATTTTTTCTATTGAATATGTATTAAGAATTTGGGTATCCGTTGAAGCTCTGGGTAAAGCCAATAGCACAAAAAAAAGACTGCAATATTTATTTTCATTTATGGCTTTGATTGATTTACTTGCTATACTTCCATTTTTTATTCAGAAATTATTTTTAATGGATGTTCGATTTCTAAAGGTTTTACGATTATTAAGACTAATACGTGTTTTTAAAGTTGGAAAATATTCAAATTCAATAGGTGCACTAATGCGTGTTTTTAATAAAAAGAAAGCTGATCTAATAATAGTATATTTTTTAATTATGATAGTACTGATTATTGCAGCTAACGTGATGTATATAGCAGAGAATGAAGCCCAACCGGAAATATTTTCAAATGTTTTTCAGGGGATGTGGTGGGGGATGGAACCATTGCCGGTATTGGTTATGGTGATATTTACCCCATAACAGTAGTAGGTAAATTACTGGCAGGGATAATTGCAATAATGGGAATAATTATTTTGGCAATCCCTGTTGGAATTTTAGGATCAGCATTTATTGAAGACCTTGATTTACGAAAAAAAGGGCGTCTTAAATCACTAAAACTTTCTGGACATATTATATTATGCGGTTATACAAAACTTACAAAAGAAATTACAGATGCAATTCAAAGAGAAAACTATAACATAAGAATAGTTCTGGTAACAGAAAAGCCGAACCCGGATATAAAAGGGATAATTTATGTCAATGCAGACTGGACAGATATTAATACCCTGAAACATCTTTCTATTGAAAATTGTCATGCCAGTATTATTTTTGCAGAGGAGCCAGGTACAGAAGGTTCAAACTCCAGAAAAGATATTATAGACATGCGGGCAATTTTTACAATATATAAAATCAAACGTGAGTATCCTGATGTACATACTATCTCTGAAATAATCAATCCTGAACGAATAGAGATGATTAAAGTTAATCTAAAAGGTGATGAAATAATTTTGTATTTTTTGGATATACTTCTGCTGCACAGGCTGCAATTGATGAACTAAGAATTAGTTCAGATCAAAATGATTTTGTTATAATAACAAAAAACAAAGTACCCCGTGCAAACGATATACAGCATTAT
>DAOWEB010000280.1 GCA_030638735.1 Spirochaetaceae bacterium | reverse complement strand
CCTGTTGAAAAAACACTGTTATGAGGAGAAGGAGCTCCTTTTTCATAAACTGAAAAAGGAGAGCCCGATAATATTAAACCTTTTGTACCTTTTAATAATGCTTTTGTAATAATTGATTCTCCGGAATATATCTCGCAGAAAACTCCAAGCTCTCTTATTCTCCGTGCAATTAACTGAGTTGTCTGGGAGCCAAAATCTAAAACAATTATTCTGTCCAAAGGCCTGTTCTCATCATAGTTTGGTCTCTTTGATAACCAACTGATACAATCCCCACAGAAGTATTTGTATAGTCTTCTATGAATTTAATATAATCCTGTGCATTTTTGGGTAACTTTTCATATTTTTTAACATTTGAAATATTTTCTACCCAGCCTTTAAAACTCTTAAGAACAGGTTTAGCTCGTGCAAGAATATCTCTTGAAGACGGGAAGTTTACAATTTCCTTTCCATCTACTTCATATGCCACACAAACCTTAATATCTTTAATTTCATCATAAACATCAATATGAGTTAAAACCAGATGATCTATGGAATTTGTTCTGCAGGCATATTTTAATGCAACAAGATCAAGATAACCACATCTTCTGGGACGACCTGTTGTTACTCCATATTCGCGACCTAAATCACGAATATAATCTTCAAGTTCTCCATCTCTTTCTCTTAGGAATTCACTTGGGAAGGGTCCGTTTCCTACTCTGGTAGAATATGCTTTAAAAACACCAAATACTTTATCTATAGAACCAGGGCCAACTCCACCACCCATAGCTGCACCTGCTGCAGCTGCATATCCTGATGAGACGAAAGGATAAGTTCCGATATCCAGGTCAAGTAGAATACCCTGAGCACCTTCAAAAAGTACCTTTTTATCCTTATTTTCATCCATAAATGATGCCAGATCTATCATCATCTCTTTTATTCTATCAATATAGGGATTTAAAAATTGTATTTCATTTTCTGCTAAAGTTGATAAAAACTTACTATCTCCAAGATCACATATTCGTATACCTTCTCTTTGTGCTTTTTGAGAATATGTTACTCCAATACCCCTTCCTGTAGTACCAATAGGAGATCTTCTCCCTTTTTCAAGTTCTATATCCATTTCCTTATATGAAGGCAGAACTAAATGTGCTCTATCGGAAATAAATACCCTTCCTTTCCATGATAATCCCTGTTTTGTGATAGTTTCAAGTTCATTAAATAGAGATTCAGGATCAATAACCATTCCAGTTCCCAATACAACTTTTGTATTAGGGTAAACTATACCTGAAGGTATCAGATGCAGTTTATATGTAATATCTCCTGTTACTATTGTATGACCAGCATTAGCACCGCCTGAAAAACGTACAACAAGATCAGCTTCTTCAGAAAGATAATCTACAATTTTTCCTTTCCCTTCATCTCCCCACTGGGCTCCAATAACCACTGAAAACATATGATGACTCCTTAGATTCATTAAAATAGAATTAAGTTTATAATTTCAGATATATTCTATTTTGTCAAAGCTAAGAGTTTTCTTATTGATGAAAATCTCAAAAAAGAGTTAAATATAGTGGTGTTAAATAAAAAATTAAAACTAAAGTTTGAAGAAGCTCTAAGATTAGGTAAAAATAGAAAGTATCAGGAAGCTTCTGAAATACTTCTTGATCTAACAAGAGAGAGTACAGAAATACCAGAAGCATATCTATTTCTGGGTAGAAGTTACCATAGTTTAAATAGAATGACTGATGCCATACAGGTTTTACAGCATTATCTGAGTCTTGTTCCTAAATCAGTTCCAGGTAATTTTTTCCTTGGAAGGTCTTTGCTTGCAATGGGTTTTTCTAAGAATGCAATTCCACATCTAAAAAAAGCTGTAGATTCTCATCCTGAATCAATGCATGCAAATGGATTTTTAGGGATAGCATATCTAAAAGCAGGTCGATCTGATATAGCAATCAACTTCCTTAGTACAGCTGTAGAGTCTACTACAAAAGGAACAGGGATTTATAAAATTTATTTAGGTACACTATTTATAAGAGCTGTTAGTACTTTTAAATCAGGAGATTCTGAATTAGCATCACAAATGTTTAATTTCTTAATTGCTAATAACTTTGATAGTATATTACCATACATATACATGGGTATGATTGAGAGACAGAATGGTAATCTTCAAAATTCATTAACTTTTTATGAAAAAGCATTGGAGTTTTCTCCTGAAGATAAACTTCTGTTATATAGACGAGCTGTTCTTCTATATAAGGTTGGAAAATCAAGTCTTGCAATTAAAGAACTAAAAAAATTGAATATAGAACCTGATATTAATGAGAATATATATTTAGCATATCAGTTTTTTAATAATAAGAAGTTTAATAAATCATTATATTATGGAAATCTGGCTCTTCATGAAGACAATCAAAGTATAGAACTGCATCTGTTATTAGGAGAAATAAACAGAGAATTAAATAATTTTGATATATCAGAGAATCATTATAGAAAAGCAATAAAACTTGACAGAACAAGACTGGAAAGCAGATATGGGTTATCATTATTACTCTGGATGAAACAGGATTACAAATCAATGCTTATAGAATTAAAAAAAATAAATGTAAGTAACCCTGATAATTCTATAAGCAGCTACTATACTTCACTTTGTATGTGCAAGCTTGATTACAGTACAGATTCTACTATACCCTTAATTCAGGAAGAAATTCGAAGGAATGATCCGGATCCTTTTCTTTTTACTGCACTTGGAGAGCAATATATTAAAGCTGGCCAGGGCATTTTTGCAGAAAAATGGTTTATAAAAGCAATTAAGCTAAATGAAGATTTTGAAGATGCATATATTAATTTAATTGAAATTTACAAAGAAACAAACAATACCTCAAAATTATTAGAGTCATACAGACATTACTTGCGAATTACTGTTGATTTAGTTAAAAATACAGAGTATATACAAATTTTATATAAGGAAAAATCTTTTGCTAATGTAATATTTGAAATAAATAAAATATTACCATCAATACCTAATAAGCTTAAATTATTAAGAATGCTGGCTAATTCTTATAGATTTACAAAAAAATGGGACAGTGCAATAATTATTTATAAACAGGTTTTATCAAAAGAACCTGATAATGAAATTATATTACAATCACTTGTCTATTGTCTTGATCATGCAGGTAAAAAGAAAATTGCCATTGAGCTAATAGATAATGCAATAAGTTATTTGAAAAATCCATCTATTAATCTTGAACTGATAAAAGGTGTTTTATGTTTTAAAAACAAGCAGTATGATGATGCGTTAACAGTTTTTAGAAATACATTAAATAGAAAACCAAATGATTGGCGAATCTATCATAATATTGCAATGATATATAAAGCAAAGGGTATTGATGATTTTGCTGAACAATTTTTTTCAAGAGCAAAAGAACATAAAAATAAATAAAATTCTTGCTATTTTATTAACATACTATCTATAATTCATTAATAGGAGAAAAAAATGGCAATAAAGGCATTAGATCTTTTTCAGGCGTTTAAAGATGGAAAATTACCAAAAGATGAAGGATACATCGTTTCGTCTTTTTTTAGTGAAAGAAGTAAATATTCAATTTATGAAATTGTTGCTTACAGTGGAGTCAAAAGCATTTATGCAACAGCTGAGGGATTAACTTTCCAAACTGATGGAAACAAATTGTATATTCTTGTAGAACCTGCATCATATTTTAAAAAATATGAAGAACCGTATCTAAGAGATAAAAATCATATTATTCCACAAAGATTCTCGGAACTTGAAATATTTAATTCAAGCAACCAGACAAAGGTTATGGTAAGTAAAAACCCTTTAGTTACTTACTCTTCTTTTACAGTCCTTAATCCTACTGGTGCTAACTTTTCTCTTGTTTTTTACAATCTTCCAGATGTTCTTGATACATTATCTTCTTTCTTTATTCAGTCACTTAATAAAGAAGCTGGCGTACCAAAGTCTGATGCAAGAAAAGCTACTTCAAAGATAATTGAATCAGTCAAAAATTTTGGTATTTGGTAGGAATAACGTAGAGACGTTGCATGCAACGTCTCTACGGTTAATTTATTTTTCTTTTATTGTTTCCTGTGCAACTGCAAGCAAAGCAATTGGTACAGAGAAAACACTACATGATACATAATCAAGTCCTGCTTCCATACAGAATTTTATATTTTCCGGTACAGCCCCATGTTCTCCACATAAGCCCTTTGTCAACCCTGGCCTTGTCATACTGCCTCTTCTTACAGCTGTTTGTACAAGCTCTTTAACTTGTTTGTTAAGTTTAATAAACGGATTCCCGTCAATGATATCAAATAATGTATAATCAGGCATAAATGAGGTGTAGTCATCTCTCGAAAGCCCAATAGTAGTTTGAGTCAAATCGTTAGTGCCGAAGGAGAAAAAATCTGCATATTTTGCTATTTCACCTGCCGCCAGAGCCGCTACAGGAAGTTCAATCATAGTACCGAATCGATAAGGTACAGACGGAGCTTTAAGTTTTTTTCTAAGATCAAGTTCAATCTGTTTTAACCCTTTATAAGTCTGACCCTCAATTTTTTTACCGTAAATAATGAGTTTTAATTCATCTTCATTCATAATGAGAGGAATCATAATTTCAGGTCGAACCTTTACACCTTCACTTTTCAGCTTATAAATAGCTTCAAAAATGGCCTCCATCTGCATTTCATAAATTTCAGGATAGGAAACGGCAATTCTACAACCTCTGTGCCCAAGCATTGGATTAAACTCTCGCAAATTATCCATGTTCTCGGAAATTTCTTTAGCAGTAACATTTTTTGCATCTTTTTCATTTTTCATAAAATTTATAAAAAGCTGCATTTCATCTTTATTGTGTGGAAGGAATTCATGTAATGGTGCATCAAGTAAACGAATAGTAACTTCTTTTCCATTCATAATTTTAAAAAGCTGATAAAAATCATCTTTCTGCATAGCTTTCAGCTTTTTTAGAGCTTTGACCCTTTCATTAAAAGTATCAGAAATAATCATCCTTCTAAAAACATTTATTCTTTTAGAATCGAAGAACATATGCTCTGTTCTGCATAGACCTATTCCATCTGCTCCAAACTTAACAGCCAAATTAGCGTCCCTTGCTTTATCAGCGTTTACCCTAACATGAAAATCTCCTAAACTGGATTTAATAATTTTTACAAACTCCAAAAGACCCGATTTTTCAGGATCCGGCTCTATAAGCTCAGCTTCACCAAAATAAATACTTGGATCACCATAGTGAGGTACATTAAGTGTAATGATATCCCCTTCTTTCAGAGCTTTCCCATCAATAGTTGCTTTATTACCTGTTACTTTCAGGTTGTCTGCAACAAGAGATATTTTTCCATATTGTCTTGCAACTACCGAAGCATGTGCAGCATAACCGCCTTCTGCAGAAAGAACACCTGTTGCGACTTCTATAGCCTTTACGTCCTCTGCGAAAGTCGAATCCATACATAATATAAGTCTGGTATCCAAACCCTTCTGCTGAGCAACCTTATATGCGTCAATAAGCCCGTTTGTAGTAAAATAAACTCTTCCAATAGCAGCTCCGGGAGCTCCTGCAACACCACCTGTAATACACTTAAAACCCTTAACTGAACTAGGTTTAATAATAGGATGGAGAATTTCATTTAATTGTTCCGGTTTAACTGCATTTATAAGATATTCCTTCGTAATTACCTTACGGCTGTATAGATCCAGAAGAGTCTTGATATCTGATTGTGTAGATTTAGACATCAGAGGTCTTTGATCAATCAACCATACTCTGCCATCTTCAATGGTAAATCTTATAGATCTTATTTCTTTAAAATGATCTTCTACAATCCTGGCAACTTTTACTAAATCTTTCAGGAAGCTGGTTCCTATTTTTAGTATATCTTTTCCCTTTGTTTCTATAGAATTAAACTTATTTTGTTCAAACCAACCTGATAATTTATCTTCACCTGTGACTACATCTCTTGTAAAAAACTGTCCACTGGCAGAATCTTTACCGTAATTACCATAAACCATAGGCTGAACTATTAACGCGGCATCATCATCATCCAGTTCGTCAAGAGACAACATAAAACTAATTCTTTTCAAAACAATTTCAAGCTGTTTATAAACATCAGAATAAAAATCATCAGGAAGAAGTTTTTTATACTCAGATATTAGTTTTTTTATTTTCTCAGCTTTGATGTCACTATTTATATATTTAGTAATATCTGATATTTTTTTTGTAAGATTTTTTGAATCACTTTTCCTGTCTTGAAGATCAGCAATTTTTTGTTCAATCTGTAGGTAACCTTTAATCTGAAAAAGGATTTCATGATAACCAAAGTCTTCACCAACAAAATCTGTAAACCCGCCTATTGTATTGTCAGTCAGACCAAAATTATGGAGTGCAGGATAATTTACAATGGCTAAATTGGGGCTGATAACAATTTTAACAAGTAAAGGATTAGTAGCATCACCAAATACTTTGCCGGTAATTGTTTCACATTTCTTAATGAAAGATTTTATATTACTGGAAATATCTTCATTTTCAAGATGTGCTGCAATCTCTGAATCTAAAATAAAACCAGGAAGTATAGGAAGATCCAGGGCAGCAAAGCCCATAGCTTCCTTCCCTCTTATTCCAAGTTTTTCCCAAAGTTCTTTATTTTTTATATAGCTATTTCTGCTAAAAAAATGTATGTTTTTTTTCATATTATCCTCTTTTATCAGAACAGATTGAGTACCTTATTAATTGGGAATTTCAGG
>DAOWEB010000159.1 GCA_030638735.1 Spirochaetaceae bacterium | reverse complement strand
GTCAATGCTTGTTCATAATTTTCAATTTTATGTGTAGTTAATAATTTCCAATTAATAGGCTTGGAGGCATTACCTTTCTCTTTGACCGATATGCAACTGATGGGAATAGGACGGATAACTCTTTTTTATAAGATTCTCAGGACACTTTAATGAACAGCTTATAAAACGCAATTCTATTAATGTTTGCCATTTATATTGATTTTTACGATTATCTGTTGGCAATTCTATTGTATAGCCCCCTGCAACTGGAGCAGAATCAACTTCTTGATATAAATTGTTCCCATTGGTAAGTTTACGAGTCGTTCTTGAACGGATCAATAAATGGTGTTTTTCGTCAGGGATGATTGAACTGCTCATAAATATCTCCTTTTCTATCTTCTATAAATGTCACCGAGGTTGCTTTTTTTAGAATACCTTTGCTTTTTTCTGCTACTTCAATCCACTTGTAAGATTCTTTATCTTCTATCGGCTGCTTCTTATAATTTCTTTCTATTCTATCTGGCATTTCTTCAGGACGATGAAAAATCTTAATATGTGAAAATACTAAAGGAGACAAATCTGATGCATTTAGTACCAAACCCGAGTGAAGCTTAAAGCAATGTGCTGTATCAGATTTATCTGAACGGCCTAATCCACTGTCCGGTTTAAGCCTTCCCTTATGGGTACTTAAATTTCCTCACATGTGTCTTGTATACAAAGTAAGAGCCTCCCTTTTGCCAAATGCTGCATACAATATGAAGCTTCTTTAATCAATTCTTCTTCTTTTATCTTTTCATTTTTTATATGTGCAAGTTATGCAGACCAGTTAAAATCAGCTGAAGTTTCTTAGGAAACATCAAAAGAAACAACAAAGCAAATATCTGAGGAAGCAGTTGGAGCATTCAATTCAATCTATGATGAGGTTGTTGGTATATGCAAAATAGCATCTAATTTTTACCAATACGAACCATTAAAAAAGGAACAATTTACATTTAGTAATGTGTATTTAGCAAACTGTTTTATGCTGTAAACAAGATTGTCTCAAAAAAAACTTGTTATAACACAAACTTTTCTGATTGTCGTTTAAAATATTTTTAGTAATTTGCAATAAGCGTTTTAAAACTTATGTTGTTAATTATACATTTTGTAATGTTCTTAACCATAAAAATACAGCATTTTACTTGATTTATAAATGCAATATCAGTCTGTTGTATAGTGTGTTATAATATAAATACCTTTATAATTTTTAAGAACACACAGTAATTTTGTTTCGAAGGGAGATTTTTTAATAAAATAGATGCATCTGAGGTTTAAATAAAAACTCAGAGCATGATTTTGTAGTTTATAGTATTGGTTAAGTGAAAAATCTTATGGGTAGAGTGCAAAAAATGATATGAGATTAACACAGGGCTGGCTGCAAGTTTATATAAAATTAATATCTAATATTAGAATAAAAATAAAGAAGTATGATATATGGTTTTACTTATAATAATGCAATTAATGTGATATTGAAATTATTAAAAAGAAATTTCTTAACTTCTTTCTGCAAAGTTATACTTGAGAATACAAAGATTACTGTAAGCTGTTATTAATATTTTACATAAAAATTCAGGCTAATAATGGGATTAATAAAAAAAAATGAAAGCGGTGAAACAGTTTTATTAAATAGTCACCATCTATTTGGCAGAAACAAACATTCTACTAACACCTTTATTCCCGATAGTGATGTTACACGTTCTCATGCAACCATATTTTGGAAATGTAGAGACTGGTATATTAGGGATCATAGTAGAAATGGAACTTTAGTTAATAGTAAGTATGTTCATAACTCTACTGTAAAGTTATCATTAGGAGATAAAATACAGTTTGCTAAAAATGAATCTACAAAATGGATTCTGAAAGATATTTCTAATCCAAAGAGTTATCTAAAATCATTAACTTATAAAAACAAAACCCTGTTGCTTGCTACCGGCTTGAGTCTTCCAAATGATGAAAACCCTGAATTATCAGTATATTTCGATAAAGATAATAAATGGATAGCTGAACTGGAAGGCCGTACATTTAGCCTGGAGCATGGTACCATTTTCCATTTTAACAATGAGGAATGGATGTTTATTGAAAATATTGGAATGGATGAAACCCTCGATCATGGACATGTAATTAATCAAGCATATTTTCAATTTAATTTGAGTGCTGATGAAGAGCGAATAAATGTAAAAATTGTAACCACTGACCTGAAAATGGACTTGGGAGAACGGGTACATAACTATTTATTACTGGTTTTGGCAAGAAAAAAATTGAATGATATACAAGCCGGATATGTATACTCTGATCAGGGATGGATTGATGTTGAAGAATTAATGGAAAATATGGGCAGGGAATTTAGAAAAGAAATCGATGAATATATCTTAAACCTCCAAATTCATCGGATAAGAAAGCAATTAATAGAATTGGAGCCATATGGATACTTGTTTTCCAATATAATTGAAAGAAGAAGGGGAAAAATACGTTTTGCGCACAAATTTTTCCAATTATTCAAAGAGGAGCAACTTGTTGGAGAGATAATTCCCACATGATATACATAAATATTTTAGAAGCAAGATTCGGCTAAAAAAGTGATATGAAAAATCAAATGATAATACCAAAACCTGGTTTAACGGTAAAGATTAACAATTACCAACTAATTGAAAATATTGGGGAAGGAGGTTGTGGACAAGTTTTTAAAGCTAAACAGAATAGTACCGGGCAAATGGTAGCAATAAAAATGCTTAAGTTCAAAGACACACTGGATGATCGGAAAAGAGAATATTATGCAGCCCGGTTTGAAAAAGAAACACAGCTTTATACCGAAATTAATCACCCAAATATAGTTACACTTATAGATAAGGGTTACTCGGATAAAAATGAACCATTTGCTGCTTTTGAATACATCTCGGGAGAAACATTAAAAGAATTTATTGTTAAAGAAAATGGTTTATCGGCTATTGAAACTGGTGATTTAATGGGGCAGGTGTTAGATGCATTAGCATGTGCCCATGCAAAGGGAATTGTACATCGTGACCTGAAACCACAAAATATAATGGTTACTAAAACCGGATCAAAATCACATATAAAACTACTGGATTTTGGGATTGGTGTATTTGCAAATGATTATCAGGATCAGGCTTTAACCAAAGAAATTATAGGAACACCAATGTATAGTGCCCCTGAACAACTACGAGGGGAACCTTCTACTGTTAAATCAGATCTTTATTCCTGGGGATTAATATTTCTGGAATGCATTGTTGGTACTCCGGTTATGTCTGGTGATAGTGTAGCCGAAGCATTTCAAAAACAGCTGCATGCATCGGATGTACCCTTGCCTTCTGCAATCGAAAAGCATCCTATAGCTACATTGCTTCTTAAGGTACTGGACAAAAATCCTAATCTTCGTTTTGCGCAAACAACATTGGTTTATAATGAATTTTCAAAAATAAATTTTAATAGCATTACAGATAATATAGAACTTCAAAGTAACAAATCTTATTTAAATGATGATCTGACAGTTGCAAATCAGATGGTTTGGAGGCAAGTGAATAGTGAAAAACGTCAAATAACCGTACTTTGTGTAAAGTTAAGTTTGTCAATGAATGAAGATTCCCTTTTGGATATGGAAACACTCGGTACCATTCAACGGGATCAGTTAAATATTTGTAAAGACATTGCATTTCGATTTGGCGGGCATATTAGTGGAACACTGGCTGATAATCTTATGGTATATTTTGGATACCCACAGGTAAGTGATACGGATGCCAGAAGAGCAGGACGGACTGCTCTGGAATTAATTAGTCAGGCGCAAAAAAGGAGTGCTTTACTTTTTACAAAACATGGAATTCAACTGGATGTTCGAATCGGAATGCATTCCGGATTTGAAATTACAGCATTTAATCAAACCCCGGAAGGACAAGTGTCTAACATCGCTTTTAACCTGTTGTACAAAGCAAACTCCGGGAGTATTCTTGTAAGCGAAACAACCAAAAAGTTATTAGAGCCTTATTTAGAGTTTGAAACTTTTGAAAAGTATAATATTCCAAATCAGACACATGCCATACAAACCTATCTGCTAAACTGTGAGCGGGATTCTGAAGCTTTTTCTTTTATAAGGACTGCAAGTGCAAATAGCGAAATGGTTGGTAGAGACTTAGAACGAGAAAAAATGATTGAGTTATGGGGTAATGTAAAAAATGGGAATGGACAGACTGCAATTATTAAGGGACAATCAGGAATAGGGAAATCCAAATTGATATATGTATTTAAGAAAAAGATTCATAGTGAAGGAGGTATAGTTAAGGAATGCCGGTGTTTGCCGGAATATAAAAACAGTGCTTTGTTTCCGTTTTTCGAAATGCTAAAAAAGGATTTAGGAATAAATGATATGACAGAACCTAATATTATTTCAAAGTTAGAGGAAGCTTTAAGGAAAGCGAATTGTGATTTAGACATTGCAATGCCGGTTTTATGTTCATGGATTTTAATACCCTATAAAAGTCTGAATCATGCCCTTCAATTTTCTCCCGATAAACAAAAAGAGGTCTTATTCAATACACTGGAAAAATATTTCATACATATTGATGATTCTGAAAAACTAATGCTTATTGTTGAAGATCTGCATTGGATGGATCCCACGAGCCTGGATTTTCTGAATAAATTAATACAATCTGCCAGGAAAAAAAATCTTTTCCTACTTTTATCTGCAAGGCCTGAATTTTATCCAGAATGGGAGAATGATTCGTTAACTGTAATCCAGCTCAATACTTTAACAAAAGAATTTACAAAAGCCTTGATCGAATCAGTTTTGGGGCAGAAAACCATAGAAAAAAAAGCGCTTGATTATATTGCAGAAAGAACAGATGGGATACCCTTATTTATTGAAGAATTGACACAGATGATGCTCGATCAGGGTCATTTGGTGTTAAAAGATAAAGAATGTCAACTGGTTGGGACATTGGATGATAAAGCGGTGCCGGTTATTTTACAGAGCTTGCTTGGTTATAGGTTAGACAGATTGGGCTTCGCTAAAGAGACTGCTCAAATTGCTGCGGCTATTGGTAGGGATTTTAATTATGATCTATTGGTAAAAACTTCTTTACGTGATGAAGCAATGGTTCAGGCTGACCTGAATTTACTTATAAAAGAAGGTCTTGTATATTGTCAAAGAAATGTTCAGAGCGAAAACTATATATTTCGTCATGCTTTAATTCGGGATGCTGCCTATGATAGTATGCTTACCAGTGCAAGAAAACAAACCCATCTGAGAATTGCAGATTTTATCGAGTCATATTTGAGTGATAGTAAACAGGCTAATAATTCAGCACAATTGGAGATATTAGCTGAACATTTATACTGTGGGAAGAGAATTCTTGATGGGGTTCGTCGTTTGTTACAAGCATCCGAAATTACAAAGTTACAATCAGCAAATCGGGAAACTCGCTCTTTATGCTACAAGGCACTACTATGGATCCAACAAGTTCAATCAACAATTCAAGTAGAGAAACTGGAACTTTCAATCCGCCAGGTTCTGATTTTTGCAACTATGGCTATTGATGGTTATGGCTCTCAGGAGGTAGGGGAACAACTGAAAATTGTTAGCTTATTAAGTAAAGGGCTCAATGATACGGGTCAGTTTTTTCCTACGGTTTGTACACAGGTAAATTATTATATGATGAGAGGTGATTGGAAATCTGCGACTAATGCTGCTCAACTTTTTCATCAAGAGGCTCAGAAACAAGTAAATTCAAAATGGGTTATTGCTTCATCAGTAATACTTGGACAACAGTATTTCACCGATGGGAGATTCATGGAAGCGGCTCAATTGTTAGAACAAGCTCTTGATCTTTATAGGCATGACAATCATAAACAATACATTAGTGAATTTGGAATAGAACAGGGTGTGTTGGCTGCAGGCATATTATGTACTGTATATCATTTTTTAGGGCGTTCAAATGAAATTCCCGAACTTGAATTAAAAGCCAGAAAATGGGCTGAGAACCTAGATCATATCCATACAAATGCTACGCTTTCTTTTACTCTGAGCTGTTTATACTTTTACAAAGGAGACAAAGAAAAGGTAAAATATTTCTGCACAGAATTAGCTGGTATTGGCACAAAAGAAGAACCGAATATGTTTATGGCTTTGGGAAAATTTTTGGAATATTGGGCTTTTAATAAACTTGAAAGCATAAAGCTGGCTGTTATGGAACAAGAAACTTCCGGAATAATTGCTATGAGATCATTCTGGCATACAATTATTGCAGAATTAGAGTTGGAAGCCGGTAATTTCTTGGCTGCAAAAAAAAGGGTACAAAAAGCACTTTCCTGGATAGATAGCCTGGAAGGGAACTTGCTGGCTGCAGAGCTACACAGATTGTTAGGATTAAGTTTCTTAGGCCTTCATGAAAAGAAATTAGCCCGGAAGCAATTTGCCAAAGCAAAAAATATTGCTGTAAAACAAGGAGCAAAAAGTATAGAAATGAAAGTAGAAGCTGTCATGAATATGGCAGTAGCTAATTGAAAATCAAAATATCCAATTAAATTATTATTAACTTAAAACAATCAATTATGTCAGAAAAACTACCAGTATCAAGTCAATGGGTGATCACCTATTACAAAGCGGTTTCAAAAGCCTGGTCAGATGGTGAATTCCAAAGTGAGTTATTAAAAAGTGCTAATAAAATGTTAGAAGAGCAATTTGGTTTTGTTGTTCCTAAAAACATTGAGGTTCAATTTCAGAAGCTAGATAATAATGATTTTAGCGATTTCCCTATAAAGAATATAGGGATGTTTGATGAATCTCAGGCAGAGAATGTACTATTCAAAGTTCCAATACCTCCTAAACCAGAAGATATTAAAAATTCATTGGATTATTTATGTTCTTTTACAAATCTTTCTGATGTGAATTGTTGCTCTTTTTGTTGCTAATTTAAAAAGTAACTGATTATGGGTTATTTAAATTTAAGGCAAAAAAACAAAGAAACGGATAATAACCAATTTGTCAAACTATATGCAGATGAAGAAAAAAAAGAGCTTTTTGGGTGGTTAAATACGTATGAAGAAACGGAAGCTTCCCAATCCAAGAAATCTTTCATCAGGCAACAGTGGTGCTTAATGTCAAAATTGGATGTTGATCTTTATAACATTGCATTTTTTATTGAAAGACAGCCGAAACCTGTTCCTTCTAATTATAAGCAATGGGCAGAATTGGTAAAAACCGGGCCATCGTTTGAAGCCTACATTAACAGAAAATCATTTTTATATCCTTATCAACCAGAAGAGATTCCGGATGATATAGCGGAAAAGGTGGGTGCCAGGGTTTATGGAATATACAATAGTAAAATAAAAAGTGGTAGCAAGACTTTAGTTCAAATCACATTGCAAACGGAAGCAACTAAAAGTGATGGTGATGACACTAGATTTAAACAAGTGAATTTAATGGCTACTATGGAGAATGATAATTGGTTTACGTATACTCGTGAAATTATATTGGATACTCCTGTTTCCTTTGGAACTTTTATAAAAAATGGAGGGATTGAAGGATTGAGCCCTGATTTACAATTAGATAAAGGAGGAATAGGATGTGTTGTTTATGATGTTGTTAAATCCAAACCGGAACCACCAGATCCACTTACAATATTGGGTTAGGAATAAAAAAAGTGTGAATTTATATGTTGACTGAATCACAAATTATTGCTGCCCAAACTTATAAGGTATGTCAGGATAGTCTGTTCATTAGATTTGGAGCAGATCATGGAATTATTGCTAATATCAATGGTGCAAAGTACATTTCAGGTGCTTTGTACCTTGATACCCTATCTGTTTGCCAAGAGAAACCAGGTACTGTCTTTGAACTCATTGAAAGGTTAAAACAATCATACAATAGTACTTATGTATGGCATGCTATAAACGTATTGATTGATT
>DAOWEB010000065.1 GCA_030638735.1 Spirochaetaceae bacterium | reverse complement strand
GCGCGGAAAGCGGGAATCGAAGTGGAATACATATCGGGACCAACATGGGATGAGTTCATAAATATGGCTGGAAACAGGGAAATTGATGTGATGCTCAATATCGCTAAAAACGCAGAACGGGAGGAATTTCTCGAGTTCACTTCTCCTTACATTACCCTCTCTCAACGAATCGCCCATAAAAGCGGAGAAGGACCCTATAATCATATCTCCGATCTTAAAGAGAAGAAACTATCTGTTGTGGAAGGCTTCTTCACAGTTTCTTTTTTACAGCAAAATCATCCGGACATTGAACTTGTATTATTTCCGGATACACCGGCAGCGCTGCTTGCAGTGGCCCGGGGAGAGGCAGATGCATATATAAGTGAATTTGCCGTCCTGAACTACATGCTGAACGAGAATCAGATTACCAACCTCACACTTTCTCCTCCTCTTGACCGACAGGAGTTCCCGACTGCCGATCTGCACCTTGGTGTTCGTAAAGACTGGAAAATCCTGACACAAATTCTTGATAAGGCGATTGCGGACATTTCCCCAATAGAGCGTGCGGAACTTCAGCAGAAGTGGTTATTAACGGCAGATGAAGAGGGGATTGAACCGACAGTTGTGGAGTCCCGGGATGAAAGAATCGGGATTCTGAACTTTATCATTCTATTTGCCGTTGTGTTTACAGTTTTCGGAATCGGTTTCTGGCTTGTAATCAGGCTGAACAAAAAGAAGGATGTTGCCTTAAACTTTGGATCTAAACAATTCCGGTGGATCACCCTGGTCGGTCTTGCATTCATAATATCATTTATTATCATTCTGTCACTTCTGTTTCTAAACCGCAACAAGAGGGAAACCCTCAATGCAACTGAGAGAACACTCATTGTTATCCTGGAAAATGCGGAAGTCAGGCTCAAAAATTGGATTACCCAGGAACAATTTCATGTCAAAAGGCTTGGAACCGATCCGGAATTGATATCTATTGTTCAGCAGCTGTTAAAAGTTGAACCGAACCGGGAAAGATTACTTGCGTCTTCTGAATTGGCAAATAGCCGGGAGTATTTCCAGCAGCAGAATGAGGAAGTTCCCAATTTAGGTTTTTTTATTATAAATCCGGATTATGTCAACATAGGCTCCAGACGTGACAGTAACGTTGGAGTAGAAAACCTGATTGCCGCGAGCTATCCGGACCTTTTAAAGCGCGCTTCTGCCGGAGAGGTTTTATTTGTTCCCGCCATTGAGTCGGATGTACCGCTGCTGGATCTGACGGGTGAGGAAAGAGATACATATCCTCCAACTATGTTTATTCTTGGCCCTGTGCAGGAAGAAGACGGGACTATTATTGCTGTTATGACGCTGCGGATCGATCCGACTGCAGAATTTACACATGCGATTCAAATTGTTACATCGAAAATTACCAGTGACACCTATGCCATGAGTATAGACGGCTTGATGCTGTCAGAGAGTCGGTTTAATGAAGATCTTTGCGATTTCGGGTTATTAGGGAGGGATCGGCCTTCCTCTCTTAATCTCGAGATCCGCGATCCCGGTGTAAACATAATGCAGGGGATGCAGTCGAATCTCTCACGGTCAGAACAGCCCCTTACCCGCATGGCGGAGGCCGTTATTCAACTGAGCGGCTTAGGCGGTGCTTCAGTTGCTACTATAGATATGGAAGGATACCGTGATTATCGCGGAGTCCCGGTATTTGGCAGTGGGATATGGGCATCTGCCCTTGGATTTGGACTGATTTCAGAAATAGATGTAGATGATGCACTTGATCCCTTCTACTCATTACGGCAGATTATTTTGATTACTCTTGGAATAACGATAGTATTATCCGGCGGTGCGGTACTCCTGGTACTCTTACTCGGTGAGCGGGCAAACAGGGCATTAACAAAAGCTAATGATGAACTGGAAATGAAAGTAAATAACAGGACTAAAGAGCTTGAGGATAGTAAAAGGAGATTAAAACTTGCTTTAAGTTCGGCTCGCTTAGGCAGTTGGGAGTATCATGTTCAAGAGAATAAATTTATATTAGATGAAATTGCCAATGAAATTTTTGTAAGCAAATCGAACAGACCACGGACAATTGAGACCTGGATAGAAAAAGTTCATCCTGAAGATCAGAAACTGGTAACAAAGCTGATCAGTAACTTAATGGTCAAAGGTGATATGTACGAATGCGATTACCGCATGGTGCCTGAACCGGGAGAAATCCGCTGGATCTCTGCCAGAGGTTTTGCCTATAAAGACAATGACGGCAAAGTAGAGTATGCCGTTGGTCTGATATGGGACATCACTGAAAAGAAGAAAGCGGAAGAAGAGATTAGAAAACTGTCTATTACCGTTGAACAAAGCCCGGTAACTATAGTCATTACAAATCTGGAAGGAAAAATTGAATATGCTAATCCCCAATTCTATAGGAAAACAGGATATACTGAAAAAGAGGTTGTGGGACAAAATCCAAGGCTTCTCAGTTCAGGGGCACAGTCCGTTAAATATTATAAAGAGATGTGGGCTACTATTTCAGCTGGAGAAAACTGGTCAGGTGAGTTTTGTAATAAGAAAAAGAACGGTGAACTCTATTGGGAATCTGTTTCAATTTCACCTTTAAAAGATGAAAATGGAGCGATTACACAATATGTTGCCATAAAAGAAGATATTACAGAACAAAAGAAAAACCGTGAAGATCTGGCTCTCCTTAACGAACTTGTACACGGCTCCCTGGAATCAGCCAATGTTGGGGCCTGGTGGGTCGATTTTAATGAAGAGGATACTTTTCACGCCCTTGATACCACCATTAAACTGATTGGGTTGCCTGTCAGCGAAACAGAAGATAAATCATACAGAATCAGTTCATGGGTTGAAGCGCTGAATAAGACGGCCGAATTAGATCCTGAAGAATATAAAGAGACGATTGATAATACCTTTGATCGGTTCACAGGCGCTATTTCCGGTAAGTATGAAAGCTACCATGCCACTTTTCCCGCATTGCAGACGGACGGATCGATTAAATGGATAATCGCCAGAGCAGATGTTCCGAAGAGAAAAGAAGACGGCAGTGCACTTTTGATGACCGGGACCTTAATCGATATCACTGAATTGAGAAATGCAGAAAAAGAGTTAATAGAAGCCAGGGAAATTGCTGAATCAGCAACCAAAGCCAAGGGCGACTTTCTGGCCAATATGAGCCACGAAATCCGGACTCCCATGAATGCCATTATCGGACTGGACAGCCTGCTTGCAAAAACTGACATGACCGGCAAACAGCAGGATTATGTGGACAAAATCGGACAGTCGGCGAAAAATCTTCTGGGTATTATCAATGACATCCTGGATTTTTCCAAGATTGAAGCTGGAAAGATGGATATAGAAGAGACTGATTTATCCCTGAATGATGTTCTCGATAATCTGTCGGATATGATCGGTAATAAAATCAGGGACCGGGGACTGGAGCTTATATTTAACCAGGACCTTGATGTACCGAACAATCTTGTAGGAGACCCTCTGCGCTTAGGCCAGATTCTACTTAACCTGACCAACAATGCCGTTAAATTCACAGAAAAAGGTGAAATAGTTGTCGCATCAAAACTGCTGAAAAAGAGGGATAACAGTGTTCTTGTCCGGTTTGATGTCAGGGACACCGGCATTGGATTGACAGAAGATCAGCAGGGGAAGCTTTTTCAGTCCTTTTCACAGGCGGATACATCTACCACCAGAAAATACGGTGGAACAGGACTGGGCCTGACTATCAGTAAAAAGTTGTCAGAACTTATGGGTGGAGAAATAGGTGTTGAGAGTGAACACGGTAAGGGAAGTACTTTTTATTTCACCGCCAGGTTTGGGATTGGTAAGGAAAAGGAGAAGAGAATAGCACCTGAAGATCTTAAAGGATTAAATGTACTCGTGGTAGATGATAACGAAACAGCCCGTGAAGTATTAACAGCATATCTTGAAGATTTTTCCTTTAATGTTACTACAGTGGATAACGGCAACCTGGCAATTCGTGAACTGGTCCAGGCTAAAGCCTCACAGGAGAAAGAATACGATCTTGTACTGATGGATTATCAGATGCCCGGAATAAACGGTATTGAAACTTCAAGGAAGATACGGGAAGAACTGGAGAATATGGAATCTCCTAAAATAGTTATGGTTACCAGTTTTGGTCGTGAAGACATTATGGCCCAGGCTAAAAAGTTAAATCTGGATGGATTTCTTATAAAACCTGTAAGCCCTTCTATGCTGTTCGATACAATTATGGAAGTATTTGGAAAGAGCTCGGGTATTGTAAAACGGGACAAAACCAGAGAAGATAAACCAGACGGATTTGAAAAGATCCTGGGTGCAAGAATTCTACTGGCAGAGGACAATGAGATTAACCAGCAGGTTGCCAGGGAAACCCTGGAAAATGAGGGATTTTATGTGGATGTAGCAGAGGATGGCAGTGTGGCAGTGGATAAGTTGGAAAAGGGAAAGTATGACCTGGTTTTGATGGATCTTCAGATGCCTGTTATGGATGGGTTTGAAGCTACTACTGCAATTCGTAAAATAAGTAAGTACAAGGATCTTGCAATAGTTGCCATGACAGCCGATGCCATGACAGGAGTTCGGGAGAAAGTTATTGATGCAGGGATGAATGACTATGTTACAAAACCAATTGTTCCTAAAGATCTTTGGACAGCCCTTGCAAAGTGGATAAGACCGGGAGAACGCAAGTTGCCGGAAGGATTTAAGAAATCAGGGGACAAGATAGATGGCCAGGAAGATGATACAATAGTAATTCCAACTGTAGAAGGATTGAATATTGAAGAAGGCCTTGCACATCTAAGTGATAACAAGAAGCTGTATCTGGATCTTCTTGCAAAGTTTAGAGATGGGTATGGTGAAACTGTTAAGGAAATTAAAGAAGCTATTGTAAATAATGACAGGGAACTTGCAGTCAGACTGGCTCATACAGTTAAGGGGGTGGCTGGAAATATTGGGGCAGGAGAAGTTCAGAAAGCATCAGCTGTAGTAGAAAAAGCATTAAAAGATGAAGAAGAGAATGAAGAAATTCTGTCATCACTGGATGAGGTTTTGTCAGTATTAATAAATAATCTTAAGAGGGTTAACCTTGATATTGATAAACCAGATGAAAATAAAAGTCAAAAGGAAAAAATTGATCCTGATGAGCTAACAAACCTTCTTGCAGAGCTGGGACCACTACTGGAAAAAAGAAAACCGAAACCCTCTAAAGAGATTATTAAAAAGCTAAACAGTTATATTTTACCTGAACAGTTAAAACCAGCGCTTGAAAATCTATCGAAACTTGTAAGTAAGTATAAGTTCAAAGAAGCAATGGAAGTTCTTAAACAGCTTGATTAATTTGCTTGTCTTATCCTGTAACATAAGGAATAATATTATAGAAGGGGCAATACTATGGATGAAAACGGAAAACCAACAATACTTGTTGTTGATGATACAGAAACCAACATAGATATCCTCGTAGACACTCTGGATGAATATTACAACATCAGTGTTGCCATGGATGGAGAAACCGCACTGGAAATTGCGGAATCAGATCCTCCGGACTTAATTCTCCTCGATATTATGATGCCCGGAATGGACGGTTATGAAGTCTGTGAGAGGCTTAAAGCCGATGAAAGAACCAGAAATATCCCGGTAATATTTGTAACTGCCATGAGTGATATTCAGGACGAAACAAAAGGGTTTAAAATGGGTGCTGTTGACTACATTACAAAACCAATAAGCCCCCCAACTGTTTTAAGCAGGGTTGCATCCCATATTAAGCTAAAGCAAAAAACCGAGCAGCTTGCAGAACTCTCTCAAAAATTGTCAAAATATCTTGCACCTCAGGTTTATGTTTCAATATTTAGGGGAGAGCAGGATGCAAAAATAGAATCATCCAGAAAAAAATTAACTGTATATTTTTCCGATATTGTAGGATTTACCTCCACAACCGAGGGGATGGAAACTGAGGATCTGACGACACTTCTTAATGATTATTTAAACGAAATGTCTCAAATTGCCATTAAACATGGCGGAACAATTGATAAATTTATTGGAGATGCTATTCTTATTTTTTTTGGAGATCCTCTTAGCCGGGGACTGAAAAATGATGCCAAAGCCTGTGTTGCCATGGCTTTGGAAATGAGAGAGAGAATGAAGACCCTCCATACAAAGTGGTACAATATGGGAATTCAAAATCCATTTCGAATAAGGGCCGGAATAAATACTGGTTACTGTACAGTAGGTAATTTCGGAAGTAAGAGCAGAATGGATTATACTATAATAGGTACCCATGTAAACGTAGCCAGCCGTCTGGAATCCAGTGCAGAGCCAAGCCAGATAAATATTTCCCATGAGACATGGTCTCTGGTTAAGGATGAGATATTTTGTATCAAATCAAAGCCTATAATGGTAAAAGGGATATCTCACGCAATACAAGCCTACCAGGTTGTGGATACTACCAGTAATATGAATGAAGGTGATGATGCGGATTTTATTGGTTATTTATCTGAATCCACTATTGAACTTACTCCCGAATCCACAATTAAAATGTTAATAGGCGCTATAGATGAAAAAGATCCTACTTCAAGCGCAGTAGTCATTAGAAATGGTGATTTTCTTGGATTAATATCCTTTAATTCTTTGACCAGGAGCTTTCCCACCACAGCTGATTTGGAATCTGCTTATGATCAGCCTGTTACTATGATCATGGACAGCTCTCCTATAGTAGTCGAAAAATTAACACCCCTTCCCCAGGTGATAAAAAGAGTAATTGGAAATGATAAGAAAAAGATGTATGATCCTGTTGTAGTAATAGAAAATGGGAAGTATCAGGGAATTGTGACCATTCAAAGCATTCTCAAAAAATCAACAGACAATTTCTGATTAAGGGTAATATTCTATGAATAGTTCTAAAACACATGTATCCACAGTAAAAAGAATTTTGGCAGCAATCCTGCCAAAATTTGGGGAAGAAAGAAAAAATCAGTATGAATTAAGTCTAATTGCCAAAAGAATCAAAAAAAATAATTCTAATTTGTATTCCCCTGTATCAGGAAAGGTTCTACCGGATTTTTCAGAAGCCATATATAAATTAATGCTGAACCTTGATTATTTTAAACCTATACTGGAATCTTCTGTTGGTGCTGAAGATCCTAATCAACTCGAAAAGTTTCAGAAAAAACTGTTAAATAGAATAATTCATTCAAAGAAACTAAATCTGGATATGTTTGAATTTGATAAAATCAAAAAAGAAACCTTCAAAAATAAGGGAAGAGGTCATATTGATAGAATTAAATCTCTTTTTAAAATCCGATTTGCTTCTTTAACTTCTCTTAAAACAGAAAAAATCCATCAAAGTTATAAAACTGTTCTGCAATTATGGATGCTCGCATCATTCAATTTCCCCAGACTGCTTAATAACCTACAGAAAAAGAAATCTAATGGTTCCATGGGTTTTATATCCTGCTATGGTGATATTATTCTTGATGATTTAAAAGACCTGTACTTTCTGAGTGCAGATTTTAAGCTTAATAATGCCGGATTAAAAATGATGGAATTCATATCCAGTATTCAGAAAGAAAATCCTGTCCTCGAACAGGAAATCCTCTCACATTATGCGGGCATTCAGGAATTCCTTGACACCGAAGTACCATCCAATTTATTAGCTGATATTATAAAATCATCTTCTCTTGAGCCCAATATTGAATTAAAAAAACAGGAAATAAATGTAAATTTTATTAAAAAAATTCAAACTGATATTCTTGATTTATTTAAAAATTTAAGTGATACATATCAAAAAGAAACAACAGAAAAAGCTTATCGATCACAAATTGACCAGCTATTTCAGAATACTTCACTACTTACATTAGAAGGATATACACGTGAAACAAATAAGCTGCTATCCTCAAATGGTCTCCCCGGGCTGATATATATTACAGCATTAAGGCTTATAAAAACATTCACAATTTCCTTCTATGATGAATCAATAGAGGAATTACTTACTTATTTTCTGGAAAAAGCAGATTTTATTTCTCCTAAATACAAGGACAGATTAGTAGTTTACCATATATCATGTAATGAACTCTCGAAAAGTATTGAAAAATTCGAGAACGATCTTATAGATCCCAAAATATCAAAACTACTACCTATCATGCAACAATGCACTGAGGGAAATATTAACCCTGGATCACGTAAACAGATAGAAACTACTATTAAAGGAATTAATAAACTTGCAGCAAATATTATTGAATCAGGAACTGCAGGATATCACAATATAATGCAGTCTGGAATAAAGAGTCTTGAAGATATCAGGTCAAAATCCCCGGAAATTATTGATAACTGTAGGTATATGAAGGATAAAGAGGGAGAGTTTCTTCTAAAAATGGAGGATTCCACAGGAAAATTATTTAAATTTATACAAATAATGTCACATTTCTCTGTAAACAAAGAACAGGCAAAGCAATGGAAAGATAATGTAACAAAAGGTACAATAAAGTACGGCTGAGAGACACTCTTTACTTAGAAAGAGCTTCTCTTTCTTCATCATGTTCCACAAGTTTCAGCGCTACCTGCCTGAAACCTTCACTAATATTGATAAATGCATC
>DAOWEB010000168.1 GCA_030638735.1 Spirochaetaceae bacterium | reverse complement strand
GAAACAAGACAGGTATATTTTTTGTCAGTTACTCCTCTTTCAATTTTCTGCAAACTTCATATCCGTCCATTACAGGCATTATTATATCGAGAAGAATCAGATCAAATTTCGTTTCTTTTACCCTTTCCAGGGCTTGCTGACCACTGGTGGCAAAAAGTAGATGATAGTTTTTGTTTTTTTTGAGGAAGTTTATACCAACCTGAATATTTTTTAGATCATCATCCACTACAAGAATATTAAATATTTTAGCCATTATCTTTCTCCCCTCTTTTTCGGTACAGTTTACCTGTTATATCAGGAAATTGATTCATAAGTTTATCAACTGCACTTATATCAAAACTATCTGTATAATCAATCAGCATATCTGCATAGTCTTCAACTGGGTCTATTCCTGATTTTTGGGCTTCTTCTTTTAGAGATGCTGCAAAAGCTCCGATAAGAGAGAAGTCTCCCTTGTCTTTGATATCTTCCCACTCTGGTTTGAATTGTGACTCAATAAGGACCATGAATTTCTCGATATTTTTATGAGGTATTTGTATAAAATCAATAACAGCATCCTTGTCAATTTCTTTCTGTTCTGTATAGGAGAGAAACTGAGTTGCGGTTCTTACCAGTCCCTCATGATCTACAGGTTTTCGAAGATAACCATCGAACCCATACTGGCTTACTTTCTCCATGTCCTTTCCCATAATGGAAGCCGTCATTGCTATAATGGGAATATCTTTCAGGTTCTCATCCTTTTTAATATAATCGATAGTCTCATATCCGTTCATTAACGGCATTCGGAGATCGAGAAAAACCAGGTCTATCTTCCTCTCCAATAGAATTTCAATGGCTTCCCGACCATTTGCAGCTTCGTGAAAAACAAGATCAGTATTTTTAAAATTATCTTTCACAAGAATTCTATTATCCGGAATATCGTCTACAACCAGAACATCAGCAGTATCAAATATGATGGAGCTGCTCTCTACAAGAAGGTTCGGTATTTCTTCCTGTTCTGTAACAGGAATGTTATTAAAGAAAACAGTAAAAACAGATCCTTCACCCTCTTTACTTCTGACTGTTATACTCCCCCCCATCATCCTGGACAGCTGTTCACAGATGGCCAGACCGAGTCCGGTGCCTCCATAATCAGAAATGTTCTGTCCGTTCTGCTGTTGGAATTTATCGAAAATAAGTTTCTGCTGATCTTCAGGAATTCCCACTCCTGTATCACTGATATCCACAGAGAAATTTACTGTGGATTTTGTTTTGTCGAAACTGTTCAGACTAGCTGATAATTGAATGGAACCTTCATCTGTAAATTTAATTGCATTACCTATTAGATTCACAAGGATCTGCCGAAATCTTGATCCGTCAATCATAATATATTCAGGTAGAGCAGAGTCGTAGTCTATTTTGAAAGTAAGTTTTTTACGGAGAAGTTTATACTTAAAGAGGTCAGTCATGTCATTGAAAGTTCTTTCAATATTTGTTGGTATAGGTTTAACTGTTAGTTTCCCTGCTTCAATTTTTGACAGATCCAGAATATCGTTGATTATTCCAAGAAGGGCCGATCCGCTTGAACGAATGGATTTTAGATAGCTTTTCTGCTCTCTGTCTTCTATCAGCGCATCCAGAAGTTCTGCAAATCCAAGTACGGAATTCATTGGTGTTCTTATCTCATGGCTCATATTAGCCAGGAAGTCGCTTTTTGCCTGGGAAGCATGAACGGCTTTTATTTCAGCTTTTTTTCTTAGTGTTATCTCATGGGCGAGCCTTCTGTTCCAGAAGAATATCAAAATAAAGAGTACAATTGCTCCAAGAATGATTTTCCAGAGCAATGAATAATCTATTAGAGGCTTTTCCATAGCTACCCACCTGGTATAGATATCACTCTTTTCTTTTTTGGAAATCAGGCTCAGTGTTTTATTCAATATGGAGACAAGTTCCGGAACATCTTTTTTTACTCCGATACTTAAATTGAAAGAATAAGGAGTAAAACCTGAAATTTTGAGATTGGCAAGGGATGATTTTTGAGCGTAATATTCAAAAGTCGGTATATCTACAAGGAAAATATCCAGAAGTCCCTTTGAAACAGCTTTCAGGCCATCTTCTGCATTAAAATATAAAACCGGATCAATAGTTGGATAATCGTTCTCCAGATAGGATACAGTAATATAGTATTTGACAGTTCCAAGTGTATTATTCCCAATATCTTCGAGTCCCCTGATGAACCCCGTATCGTCTCTGGTTATCATTACAATATCCATACTAAAGAATACATCAGAGAAGTCCAAAAATTCTCTTCTTTCACTGTTTTCTGTTACCCCGTCAATAATATCCAGTCTACCTTCCCTTATCAGTGCAAGAGTATCACTCCATGAGGTTGTTGGAATAATCTCAAAGTTAAGATCTCCCTTTTCCTCAATCAGTTTGAAGATATCAGGGATAATCCCTGTATAGTCTCCCTGTTCATCGTAATTCGAAATTGTGGCCCGGGAAGGATCTCCGGCAACTTTTATTACAGGATTCTTTTCCAGCCAGGATCTCTCATCTTCTGTTAGTATAACTTTCTTTTCTGTGGTTTCTGTATACCATCTATCAAGAATTTCAAGTTTCTCCTGATAGCTTATACTTTCCAGAGACTTGTCAATTATCCCCTGCAAAACAGGTTGATTTTTATCAATTGCCACAGAAATTTCTGTGTCCATATCTGAAATTGTGGAAGCTATCCTGAGATTTGTTAATAATCTCTGACTGATAATATGATTGGCCACTGCAAGATTACCGATATAGGCATCCGCCTCTCCATAGGAAACTGCCTGTACGGATTCATCATTCGATTTTGTCACATGGAGATTGATTTCAGGATATCCGTTTTCCAGCCATTCATGCATGTATGACCCTTTATTGACAGACACTGTTTTTCCTGAAAGGTCTTCGATATCTTTAATATCCCTGGTGTCCTCCCTGCTGATAATTGCCGTTGGTGTACTAAAGTATGGAGGACTGAAAGATAGGTATTCCTTTCGCTCATCTGTAGCCACCGCACAGGCAAGTCCATCCAGTTCACCTTTCCTCATAGATTCCATTACTTCTGACCAGATTCCGTTCTCGACATCTATCTTTAAACCAGTTTTCTGTTCAATCAGTTTGACTATATCCGAGGATAATCCTGAATGTCCCCCTTCCGAATCAGCGAAGTCAAAAGGCGGCCATCTGTAATCGGATCCCAGAGTTATTACCGGGTGTTCCCTTATCCATGCAGTTTCTTCCTCGGTAAATGTATCAAGTCTTTGCAGAACTGCATCAACTACTTTAAAATTGAACCATTTATCCCTCAGATCTGTAATTTCCTTATCATCTACAAGATCCTGACTGGCTCTTATTTTTTCGATAAGGGTATCTTTCCCTTTTGAAGCAGCGCCGTAGTAAGTCTGTTCATAGAGAAAATCTTTTCCGTGTTTAAAAGGATTGTCTCTGTTGTTTACTGACAGATAGTAGTTAAGATGTATATCGGAAGATACAAATACTTTGATATCACCATTAAGGGCGGCATTAAACATCGACTTGAAATCTTCATACACTATAAGTCTGTCTGCAGGTATGACTTTTTTAATTTCATTTTCAGTATATCCTCCCTGTACTGTCCCTAGAATCAGTCCTTTTGCATTCAAAAGACTGTCCGGTGGTACCAGGTCGGGACTTGAGTAAAGGTAGTATTTCAAATTGAGTATGGGTTTTGAGTAATTAAGAAATTCTGCACGTTCATCTGTGTAAAAGATACCTGCATGTATGTCCGCTCTGCCGTCTTTTACCATCTCAAGAGATTCACTAAATGTATCAACTTCAATGAAGCTGAAATTAAGATCGGCTTTTTCATCCAGCAGCTTCCAGTAGTCGTTGAGAATCCCTGAAGGGTTATTGTTACTGTCAGTGAACTTTATGGGTGCTATGCCTCTGTTGTATACAATGGTAATAGGGTCACTCATATCAGAAGCAAAACCTATTATTCCTGTAAGAAAAAAAATGTAAAACAACATTAGTTTTTGCACTTTAACCATTATAAGATTCCTTAAATGATTGATTATTAAATAAAATTTTAAATAACACTAACTTTAAAAATATAGCATATGATAATTCAAAACAGAGGTAAATGAAAGAAAAAAATTAAAGAAGCATTTTTTGATATTTTTCTTGATATTACTGTAAAAACAGGTAGACTGATTTAATAAAGGATAGTTTTATGAATAGTCTTTCTTCAGAAATTATTATTGTTGATGATCTTCCTGATAATCTTGATGTATTGGGTAAAGTCCTCAAAGAGGAAGGCTTCAATGTGCGTGCATTCATCAGAGGCTCAGCAGCTTTGAAGTCAGCTGTTCAGGCACCTCCTGATCTTTTTCTCATTGATATTATTATGCCGGAAATGGATGGCTATGAATTATGCGGAAAACTAAAAAATAATGAAAATACCAGTGATATTCCTGTAATTTTTCTTAGCTCTCTTGATAATATAAATGAAAAACTGAAAGCCTTTGAAGCTGGCGGAATCGATTATATTACAAAACCATATCAATTCTCTGAAGTGCTTGTAAGGATTCGTACTCATATAAAATTACGTAAATTACAGGTGGAGCTTAAAACTCTTAATAGACAACTTGATACACGGGTTAAAGAAAGAACACAGGAACTGGAGGATCGGAATAGAGAGCTAAAAGAGGCTGTTAAGGTAAAGAGTGATTTTCTTGCGAATATAAACCATGAACTGCGCACTCCTTTAAATGGTGTATCAGGAATGCTGTCTGTTCTTCAAACAATGGATATATCGGTTTCAGAAAGATACTTCCTTGATATGGCAGTAATATCTGCTGAACACCTTTCATCTATTGTGCAGGATATTCTGAAATACTCCGAAATTGATTCAGGAAGACTGAAATTATTCTCTAAGCCTGTCGATATCCGGAAGCTTATTCAAAATACCAGTAATCTTTATAGATCCAGGGCTGCTGAAAAAGGTATTGAAATTATTATCAGCAGTGGGGCTATGTCAAAAACATTTATCGGAGATTGTACCAGGATAGTAGAGATAATTGAAAAACTTTTATCTAACGCAATAAAATTCTCAGAATCGGGCAATATTGAGATTTATTTTGAAGTTGATCAGGATCTGACACTTTCAATATCAGATTCCGGAATTGGAATCCATCCCGATAAATTGACCGAAATTTTTCAACCTTTTCAACAGTTGGAAGATCCATATACCAAAAAGTACGAAGGAGTAGGTATAGGGCTTCCTATAATAAAAAGTCTTCTAAATCTTATGGATGGTGAGATATCTGTAAAAACAGAAATTGGGAAAGGCTCTGTCTTTACAATCAAAATTCCAAATAATAATTCTTATAGGGAATCCGAAAAATCAAATATAAATATCGAATTAGAGCTAAATAGACCGGAAATTAATAACCTGAAGATACTTATTGTGGAAGATGAGATTATAAACAGGATGTTTCTTAAAACCCTTCTAAATAAAACCGGATATTATGTTTTTGAAGCGTGTAACGGAGAGGCGGCTCTAAAGAAAACCATTGCAGAAAGCCCGGACTTCATATTCATGGATATTGGAATGCCCGTAATGAACGGCATGGAAGCAACCCGGCACATTCGTAAAATTAAAGGATTTTCTACTATTCCTATTATTGCTCTTACAGCACATACACATAGGGAGGATATAGAGAAAATTCTGGAGTCCGGCCTGGATGAGGTTTTATCCAAACCGTATAAGGAAAAGGATATACATTCTGTAATTAGTAAATATATTCGAAGTAGTAGTAATTAAAAATTCTATCTTCTCAGTATAACATTTCATCCTTTCATAATTCTATAATCCTTCTTTTCCAGAAAATTACCTACCAAAATAGAGCTGAAAATGACAAGAGGAATCGATACCAGTAATCTAACCAGTGTAAATTTTATTCCCAAAAAAGAGGCTTCAAAAAGAGTCATTGGTATCCTGCACACAGCAGCAGCACTGATAAAAGTAAAAATAACACTCATTTTTGCACCTTTTTGAAATAAGGAATAAGCTATAGGGAAGGCAGCAATCAGGCCTCCGGCAATTGGCCCTGCCAATAGTATAGCCCAGAGATAACTTAAATAATTTGAGTTTTTACCAAGATGTTTTTCTACAAACTCTTTTTTTACCCAAACGTCAAAAAGCCCGATTAAAATAAATATAAATGGTAGCAGCTTAATCAGCTCCAGAGCAAATGATGCAAAGTTTTGTCCAATTTGTTTTCCAGGATTATAACCAAAAATAAAAGACAAGGAAACAAAGATAACATAAAGTAGTACTGCACCAGTTTTTATAAGTTTATTTTTCATAGTAGTTCTCCAAAGAAAAGACCTATTGTTATTGCTACAATAATGGCAATTAAGAAACTGAGAGCATTTCTTGCAATAGTTACCTTTGTTCCAAAATATGCTTTTTCTATTGGGAATGTAAGAACACCAACCATCATTAAGGTGGTCGTAAAAGCAGCCAGAACCATATAGGACACTCCTTCACTTAATAAAACCTTTCCCAGGGGGTAGGCAATGGGTCCCGGTAGCAAGGTTATAGAACCAATAAAAGATGCCAAAAGAACAGATATGAATTTATTATCGTTTCCCAGTGATTTTGATATAAGCTCTTGCGGGACAAGATAAAGTACTATGGAAATAAAAATAATAAGACCTAGAAATGAGGGGGCAATTTTTGCCAGTTTTTTGTAAGCCATTTTAACAGCTATGATGGTTTTTTCTTTATTAATAAAAAAAGAAATAATTAAAGCCAATCCTGTTGTAATATATAAATAGTACATCTGGTATCCTTATATTAAATATTTATATAATAATTGATAATTATAATAAGGTTTATTATATTTATGATTAATTTGCAATATTATATAGATTACAGAAAGAGGTTTATCTATGCATACAAAGTATCTTGTAATAGGAGTTAATGCTGCAGGCTTCTATGCCATTGAAGCATTACGTAAACATGATCCGAAAGAATCAATTATTGCTGTTAATGGTGAAATTTACCCTCCTTATAAAAGAACAAAGGTTAATAAAAATTTTTATCCTGATAAGCTGGATATTGAGAAATTTCAACTTGCAGATCAATCCTGGTACAAAAATAATCAGATTACACTTATAAACAATACTAAGGTCATATTAGTTAATATTTCAAATAAAACGGTAAAACTGGATAACGGAAAGACAGTTAAATGGGATAAACTCCTTTTTAGTACCGGGGCAGAATCTTTTTGTCCTGTATCTGATGTTTTTGCAAAAGCCGTTTCTATCAGATCTTATAGCGATGCATTACGTGTGCAGGAACTTATAAAGAGATCAGAATCAGTTCTTGTCTATGGTTTGGGTATTGAGGCTGTAGAGACTGCTGCCCAGTTAAATGAAGCAGGTTTAACAGTTTCGATTGCAGGAAGGGGTGGAAAGTTACTCAAGCGCTACTTCTCTTCCCATATAGCAGGTATTATGGAAGATCTGTTTAAAAAAAAAGGGATAGATATTCTTCATAATATTAAAGTAAACCAAATTGATTCTGTTCCAACTGAAAATACTTTAAACGGTGGGAAACAGATCTGTATAGTTTTAGAGGATAATCAAAATATTTTTTTTGATTTTTTATTGTACAGTACTGGTATTAAACCAGGAAAAAAGCTTGCGGATGCATGTGGTATTAATACAGAAAGAGGAATTATAATTAACTCCAGAATGGAGACTTCTATACCTGATATTTATGCAGCAGGGGATTGTGCACAGTTGGAATCGGGAGCTATTACCGATCACTGGCATTCTGCCCAGGATCAGGGAAGAACAGCAGCAGCCAATATGGCTGGTCGCCAACAAGTTGGCTGCTCGCCTATGCATCCTAAGGCTGGCCTCTCTTCTTCATGGCCTGTAAAAAAGTATCGTATAAAAGTAGAACTTTTTGGGAAATTTTATTTTTCCATGCGTCCCTTTATCGAAGATATTCCCAAAACTCTGGATGTGGCAGAATCTATTCTTTCTGATGGTGCATACAGGCTGTTTTATTATGAAAATGACTGTCTTAAAGGTCTTGAGATGGCTGGTGATAAACCCAGAGCCAAGCTGTATGAGCAGGCTGTTAATGAGGGGTGGAGCAGATCCCAGGTGAGTGAATTGTTAGGGTGATATTTAATTTGACTTCTTTTGCAAAAAGCCATAGTATGTATATATAAGTATGTATTCATGGAGTAAAAGTATGAAATTAATGGAACGTGGTCAGTTTACAATCCCCAAGAAATATCGGGATCTCTATGGAATAAGACCAGGCACAGAAATTGATATAATTGCTAAAGAAGAAGGCCTTCTGATTGTCAAAAAAAAATTGAACCAGACACCATTTAGTGAAGTATATGGGATACTTGGAAAAGAGAGAGAGTCTGATATTATTGTTGAAGAAATGAGGGGCAGATAAGCCTGTGATTTCAGTTATTGATACTAATATACTACTGGATATTTTTATGCCGGATCCTGTACACGGTGAATCTTCCTTAAAACTTCTTGAAACGGTTTATCATCAGGGTTCAATGGTAATCTGTGATATTGTGTACAGTGAATTAGCTCCTCAATTCGTAGAAAAGAAGCTGCTGGATGAATCTCTTGAAAAAATGGGAATAGATGTTTTATCAGCTAATACTGATACTCTGTATCAGGCTGGGCATTTATGGCTGCAGTACAGAAAACAACAGAAATCAAGGGATAGAATTATACCGGATTTTATAATCGGTGCCTTTGCTATGATTCAGGGAGACCGTCTGATAACCCGGGACAGAGGGTTTTATCGGGATTACTTTGAGGGTCTCAGATTAAATCAGGGTTGATATTTTAATATAATTAAACAGATCTAATAAAATCTTCTGTAAAAACAAGTTAAATGTGATACAATTTGTATTAAATGGAGATACAGCAGCTTTGCCTCTCTACTTCCGGATCTCCTGTATTTAGATTATTTAAAATGTCTATAATGAGAGGTCTGCTCATGCCAAAAAACACCATATTTGTCTTTCTTTTTCTGTTTGTAATAATTGCATTTAGTCCTCTTTACTCACAAAGTAAGGCTATAAATTTAAGTGTTATCCCAGGAGTGGAAATCCCTTTTGGCCCATTATCCTCAGAGGGTGATCAGATGTATTCCTTCGGAGGTTCTGTAAGTCTTACAGGTGAAATGCCATTATCCGTCGGATCTCCATTTTTTGGTACAGGAATATTGGATTACAGTCTTGTAAGCACG
>DAOWEB010000274.1 GCA_030638735.1 Spirochaetaceae bacterium | reverse complement strand
TTCTATAGCAATAAGCTTAAGCGACCGCGTATGCTTTTTATTGCCCATCGTGAAGAGATACTTAATCAAGCTCGTGCTGCATTCCGTCAAGTTCTCCGTGATGGAAGCTTTGGTGATATTGTAGTAGGAGGTACACAGCTTATTCAGACTGATTACCTTTTCTGTACAGTACAGAGTTGGAATAGTCGCAGTTTTGAACAATTTAAACCAAATTATTTTGACTATGTAGTACTTGATGAAGCTCATCATGCTAGTGCAAATTCATATCAGAAATTAATTGACCATATCCGACCCCAATCTTTACTTGGTCTTACAGCAACACCTGAAAGAACAGATGGTGCTGACATCCGACAGGATTTTGGTGGAGCGTTCACTCATGAGATTCGTTTGCCTGAAGCTGTTGAACGGGCACTGCTAAGTCCTTTCCACTATTTCGGTATACCTGATCTTGATGGATTAGATTTTTCGGCTATTGCATGGCGACGTGGAGGTTATGATATAACTCAGTTACGCAATCAACTAGAAAGCAATAACGCCCGTGCTCACTGGGTGATGAGCCAAACTGAATGCCATGTTTCTGATATGAAGAGGATTCGTGGACTAGGTTTTTGTGTAAGTGTAGTTCATGCTGAATTTATGGCTCAATTCTGTAATGACAATAACATTCCTGCACTGGCATTATCTGGAAACTCTCCCAGGGATCTCCGGCAACAAGCAAAAAACAGTCTCGAAAATCGAGCGATTCGTTTTATATTTACAGTGGATCTTTACAATGAAGGTATAGATATTCCTTGTATTGATACGGTACTTTTTTTGAGACCAACGGAAAGTCTCACTCTATTTTTACAACAACTTGGTCGTGGTTTACGTCTGCATGAAGAAAAATCACATCTTACTGTCCTCGATTTTATTGCTCCACAACATCGCCACTTTAGTTTTGCAAAACGATTTCAGGCTCTATCAAGCCGCCCTGAACTACGAATTGATAGGCAGATCGAATCAGATATGCCCTATGTTCCAGCTGGTTGTTTATTGCACTTAGAAAAGCAGGCAAAAGAACATGTTCTTAACAATATCCGCTCTGCTACTGCTGGTCTACGTGGGGAAAAATTACTAAGTGAATTACGTTTATTACGGGGGCAGATAAAAGGTGAAGTAAGTTTACTACAAATGATGGATTTTTTACATCTCGACTCTCCAGATGAGATTTATAAGAGGGGTTTACCTCATGTTCTTCTGACTTTAGCTGGAGGGAAGACGATAGAAAGTGATTCTATGGAATTTGATGATCAAATTGTAAAAGGTTTCCGTCGTCTTTCACTAATGGATGATACATATTTGATTGAAGATGCTAAACGTTTAATTACGACAGGAATATGTAATTCTTATTTAACAAAACCAATGATGCACAGTATATTATGGAGCAGTAAGAAGCCAGAAGAAGGAACACTGGATCAGGTTCACAGATTCTTTATTTCAAGGAAAGGATTTAAAAATGATCTAATTGAGCTTCTTGACTGGTTGTTGACTCAACGAATACCTTTACCTAAACAACAATTTGAGCAGTATACAGGGGATCTGAATTTACATGCTTCATATACACGAGAACAAGTGATTCTTGCACTCGGATTAGGTTCTTTTAAAAATCCAAAAAGCTCTCGGGAGGGTGTGCTGCATGTTCCTAATCGTAAACTTGATGTCTTTTTTGCAGACATTAATAAAAGTGAAGCTGATTTTTCACCAACCACAATGTATGAGGACTATGCGATTAGTGATCGTTTATTCCATTGGCAAAGTCAATCACAAACAAGTGAAACCTCTCCAGTGGGTGAACGGTATATACAACACAAGGATAAGGGCTATACACCTATATTATTTATCCGAGAACAGAAAAAACTATCTAATGGCCTGACAGCACCATATCTTTTTGCTGGACCTCTTCAATATCGGAAACATGAAGGATCTAAGCCTATTTCATTTACCTGGGAATTAGAAAATGCATTACCAGCAAGGGTTATACAATGGGCAAAGCAGGTATCATAAATAATAGAGAATATTAGAAGCATTTAGAATATTTATTGATTTTAGAGACTGTTATTATTACAAATCAAACTGTAGTTAAAAAAACAACTCCTTAACTTTCTTCTGACCAGGAAGATTTCTAAACACCTTGTAATCATTTCTTTCTTTCTGTATTCTCCCTGCTGCAATTGCAGGAGATATCCGGCATTTTTCAGCAAAATTATGAATATCATCTTTAGAAATATATTCCGAATAAAACTTTCCCAATCCTGTTTAGCAATCAATTTTTCTTCTGCAAAAATATCAGCTTCTTTTTCAATTTTTGACAGATTCTTATAACTCTTAAGATCATCAAAAAAATATTTCATTTCATCATTAAGGTGTAATATCAAATGGGCAAGTTCATGAAACAGAGTAAACCAGAAGTAATCAACTGCATCCCTGTTTGTTTCCAGATCTATACCTGGATAATTCACAGGAAAACTGACAACAAAAACCCCTTTATTCTCCAACAATTCCCGAATGCGCCGGAAACTTTCATACAAGTTACTGTCCGGCCAGATCTCTTCCACTACCGCAGCCGCTATCCAGAATATTACTTCCCTGGGAAAGATATTTAACAAACAGTTGCCTGAAAAGATCATTCGTTTTGGAATATTTGTCTGAAAGAACAGCAGCTTTGGAGGAGTAGTAGCTGTTTGTCCTGTCGTCTGCATAGATATTGTGGTCTGGGCTGCTTTTCGGATATTTAAAACTCATTGCGGGGTTAGTTTATCATAAAAATTATGATGAGAACTAAGAAAATTTATAATTATATTTGCAAAGATTTATGGAATTATCTTGTTGAATGAGGTGATAAGTGGTACATTAATAGTACCTTTTAGAACCAGGGAGTAATAATATGCCTCGTATCAATCTTGGTGAACCATATGAAATTTATATTCAAAATCAAATAAAAACAGGTTTATTCAGCAGTGCAACAGAAGTGATAAAAGATGCTCTGCGAAACCGTATGGAAAGAGAGCAGAATTACCGTATTGAAAGAGTTTATACACTCCTTGCTAAGGGGGAGGTGGATATTCAATTGGGAAAAACAGTTCCATATACACATTCTTTAATGCATGAAATTTCAGAAAAGGGCAGAAAGAATTCAAGAGAAGGTAAACTTGTAAAAGATGAAATTAAATTCTGATTACAGCTTAGAACTTTCTGAAGAAGCAGTAAGTGATTTAGTTGATATTCAAAACTATACCTTTACAAATTATGGTGAGAATCAGCTGCAAAAGTATGAAGCTATTCTGGATAAGGCATTTAACGGGATTCTATTCTTTCCCAATTCAGGCCATAGCAGACCTGAGATCCCTTATAATTATCAGGTTGTTCAGGCCGGGGAGCATATGATAATTTATCGTGTCGAAGAAATGAAAATATATGTTGTCAGAGTTTTACATACCAGTATGGATTTTGATAATAAACTATAGAAAATCTATAAAAATATGTCTGCTGTCTGACCTTTATTTGTAAATAGTTTTTGCTAACTTTTTCCAGATCCTCTTTAATTAGATGGGACAGTGGAGTAGTGATAGCCAAGTTCTACTTCCAATCAAATAGTTTCAAAGTCTTATACAGAAATTTCAGGTCACCGCTTTCATCTGATCTGATATCAACCAGACCAAAGTATTGACAGAGCAGAGTCAGAAAGAGAATTTCATATACCCTGGGCATTATATTCATAACGCTGGTTAATGCCGGGATATCACTGATATAAGGAAAGGCCTTATGACAGGATATGATCACCATCAGCAGAGTTTTTACAGAAGTGTCGATACTCCTCCATAGGGCAGGGAT